>JADYYD010000111.1 GCA_020853845.1 Candidatus Melainabacteria bacterium | reverse complement strand
TATGGATAATTGGGGCTGGCAATCCAAATGCTGCTATTGTCGCCGACGTTATTGCCCTGCTTATCTCTTGCTTCGACACTTACGTAATAGGTGTCGGTGGGAAACTGATCTTTGACAATGAAAGTCGCTTTGGCTTTGCCATTCGTATCTGTTTTTTGTTGAGCTTCGACAAGCACTTCTTCCGGCTTGTATACGTACTTTGAGGCGTCCCACGGATAGCGGCTCAGGCGCACGGTGATGTCTTGATTGGCGACAGGCTTGCCGTTGTAATCGACGGCTTCAATGTTCGACACCAGATTATCGCCAACTTTTACGACATAAGAGGCCGGGTCGATAAAGACGCAGAAATCGCCTGCGGAAACTTTGGCCGTGCCGGAGCTGACAACCGTCATTCTGCTGATGTCGGTAACTTCCGCTTCGATTTTGTAATTTTTGTCCCTGTATTCGGCGGAGTTGCGTCGATCTCCCGACGTTTCGACTTTCTTGGTTTGCACCTCGACAATCGCTTCGCCGTTGGCGTCGGTGACTATCGTGCCTTCTTCTACATAATCGCCACCGTAATCCGAGTAGCCTTCTTCATCGGAATTTTCCCAATCGTCGAAGAATGCGTAATAATCCGGGCGCTCTCTCAAATTCCATCGGCTCGACCAATCGGTTGATGAGTAGACCGAGTATTTGACCTGTGCGTTGGCGACAGGACCGCCGAAAAAGTAGGTGGCGTGAATTTTGGCTTTGATTCTGTCGCCGGCAACATAGCGAGTTTCCAGCGGTTTGATTTCCACTTGATACTCGGGCTTTCTGTACTGCGCGACTTCGAAATTTTCGTAAGCGACTGTTCCATTCGGATATGTAATATTGATTGAATAAGCTCCCGTCTTTCCTTCTTGCGGGATGGAATACAGCCCATGGAAAGTGCCGTGAGCGGAAGTTTTGATCTTGCCTTTGAAGAGCTCTTCATTGTCCGGATCTGAAATTGCTACGCTCAACTCCATGTTTTTTCCAGGGTTTTGAAAACCTGAAGGACCAGTGCTGCGTGCAATTCCTTTGAAATTGACTGTTTGACCAAGTCTGTAGACAGGGCGATCGGTATAAAAATATGTCTGCGTTTTATCGGCGGAAGATCGCCAGTAATTCATTGCACCATAGGCGGTGCTCTTGCCGAAAGATCCGATGATGAGAGAGTTGAAGCTTCCCTGAGAATTGACAGCCGGGGGGAGCGGACATTCGGCGAATCCCTCCTGACCGGTTGTGCCTGTTGCCAGAATTTTCGCCTGGGCTTCTTTGTCTTTGCCTTCGAATATGCTGATTTTGGCGCCACTTACAGGCTTCAAGCTATTTAAATCGATAGCACGCACAAGAGTTTTCTCCGGTGCTTGCCAGACGACCAGTCCCACATCCGAAACGTTGAACCAGTAAATGGCATGGGTGTGTTTGGTCGAATTGACACCTTCAGCTTCACCGTAGACGACATAGTCGCCCGCCTCGAGCGGCTTGGACAGTTGAAATTCAGCGCGCGATGAATCGTTCTCGTCCTGTTTCAAATCGCGGCTCAAAACGGCAACAGGTGTTTCGCCTTTGAAAGGCACCGTGAATTTCTTCTCGCTGTTTCTGTACAAGTCGAGGCTGTTGCTCAGCTCATAACCCCATTTTTCGAATGATTTTTCGCGAGCCAGTTTCAGTATGTTGGTTTTGTAAACGCTTACTTTGACATTTTTCGATGCTGTGGCGTTTGCCCAGAAACGCGGCGGTTCTTTGGTTGTGAACACACGAAGGTTGGATGCTACAGACAGACTGGGTTCTATCAGCGAAAGATGAACGGCATCACCGATTTTTGTGGTTTTGCCGTCTTCGATGAAAATACCATTTACATATTCGGTAGCATATCCGGTGGCACGCAGTTTGATCTGATATTCGCCGGCGGGCAATTGATCGATGCGGAATGTGCCGTCCGGATTGATCCAGACTCCGCGTTCTACCTGAGGACCGTTGCGCGGTCCATATGCCATCGCATAGACTTTGTTGTTCTTCAGATCGTAGGAGGAAATGCCGAAGCCCGGCTCTTCAAGAGCTATCTGACCTGCTACCGAGCCGACCGGTCGTTCCAGTGACACGCCGATCAATGCCAGAAGAAGAATCTTGACGAAGATCAAATTCCAGGCCGTAAGTGGATTACGGGATCTTTTCTTGATGACGATATTACTTGTGGTAGACATCGGCGGTAATCCTGTACATTTGGCAACGAGAGTTCACGGGAATTCCAGCTTTCAATTTGCATTGCACCAGTTGATAGTGGGCATCTACGCATTCGCCCGGCAGAAGCACGGCTGCTCTGCCGCCCTGCCTGACGAAGAGTCCATGGCGAAGCGGGTTGATGGCGCGAATGCTGTCTACCGGAGTAACGGCTTTGATGACCGTTACCTGAGCTTTCAAATCCTTTACTTCACTTCGTTTAATAGGAGCGAAGCGGTATTCTTTGTTGAGCGCAGCTTCAGTCGTGTAGACAGTGGCGGTAATAAGGTCGTCATGCTCCGAGCTGATCGAACCCCAGCATGCGCGCGTTTTTCCAGCTTTGGATAATGTGACGAAAAGACCGCGCGGTGCGCCGGCGACTTTCCCTTTTTTCATTTCGCTGGTCAACTCAGAAAGTGATTTCCTCTTTCCATCAGAGAGAAAGTGATTTTCCACTGTCTGCATTGCCAGCTCATTCAACTTCAGTGCTCGTACTCGCGCATCCGCGTCCGGAGCTGCCGCCGCCATTGAGTGTGGCGACGCGACAAATAATATGCTGCCGAAAGCAGCAAGTAAGCAGACTAAGCGCATAAGACTTACCTGAGTCTACATGAGTTGCTCGAAGAAGTTCACGAAGAAATTTCACGAAGAAATTTTTTCAACTTCTTTCTTTCATCCATTATCATCCTAGACCTGTAAACTTATACAGGCACAGAGGTTGCAAAGCTGTGAAATGATTGTGATGGCTTTGTAAAACCGTTACAGGACATAGATTTTGAGCTCTGATTCATCAGGCAGCGGCAATTCCATTGGCAGGCGCGACTTCTTGAAGTCGATGTTCGGGCTGGGCGGGTTGCTTGAGGCTTCTGAAGCACAGGCCAAGTCGGGCACCGGACGCACGATTTTCTTCTGGTCCGACCTGAAGACCGGGCAGATCGGCTTCCCGACCGGTTTTATGGTGGACGCGGGCTTGCCCGGCTCCGTGATGAAAATCGTTTCTGCCGCAGCTCTTTTGGAAGAGCGATTAATCAGCCCCAATGAGACCATCGACTGCAAGGGGCACGCGACAATAAAGGGCAACCGGGCAAACTGCCTGGCAGCGCACGGCAAAGTCGATGCAGTTCATGCTATTGCGCATTCGTGTAACGTCTATTTTGCCACCGCATCCAAGACAATGAGCCAGAGATTAATACTGGACTATGCCGAGAAGCTGGGACTCAACACCGCCGTCGGCTCAGTGAAAAGTGGGCTCTTTCCAAAGCCCGAGAAGTCGTCCTCGTGGCCGTATGTTCTCGGCTTGAGTCCTCACCTGCATCCAAATGGCTTGCAATTGATGCGCCTTAGCGCCATTGTCGCCAATCGAGGCGACGTTCCTTATTTGCACAGCGCTGAAGAAAGTTCGCAAGGCAAGTCTCGCTTCAACCTGGAATTCTCCGATATGACCTGGGGGCGCTTGCAGCAGGGCATGCAGCTCGCCGTCAGGGAAGGAACGGCGCACAAATTGGACCCGGCCAATAAATTGCACGTGGCTGCAAAAACCGGAACAGCTCCAATCGGCAAGAAGTTTCAATCCTGGGTCACCGGTTACTTCCCTTACGATGAACCGCGTTATGCCTTTTGCCTAGGCGCTCTCAACGGCACAAGCTCGGAAGTCGCCGTGCCGAAAGCCAAAGAATTTTTGTTCGCGACCGAGTGGCCTTAATCTCTATCCTTATATATGAAGTCGAAAAACGTCACGTTCAAGGCAAAAATTGCAATTGCCATCTTATTCTTGTTCTGGGCGACGGCCGTTAAGGCGAATCCATCTTCTCTTTCTGTGAAACTGTTTCAAGCAAGAGCGCGAATGAACTCAGTTTTTGTGCGCGCCCCGTTTGTTATCGTCAATCCGACTCGAGCTGTTTTCAATGAAGGTTTGTTCGAATTTACGGATGGGGGCCGGGGCATTGTTCTTAGAAAAGTGGGCGGGGCGAAACAGAAGGAAATTATTCGTGCACCATATGTGGTGATGGCTGGTCGCAATGGTGCCGCTCTCGTCATCGGACCAGAGCAAGCGCACCTGCGCAAGTATTACGGAGAAATAACGGTCAGCAAGGAGCCGGCTGCGGCAGGAAAACCGGCGAAAATGACAGCCCTGAATCTGGTCGATAATTTCAACTACGTTTCGTCGGTTGTGGGCGGTGAAACAACTCCGCAGTTCGGCAAAGAAGCACTAAAGGCAATGGCGGTTCTCGTCTACACTCGCCTGGCGCCTAAAGGAAAACATCCGACCGTCTGCGATACGACAGACGAGATGGTCTATCTGGGCGCAGAGCATGAACGTCCGGAAGTCATAGATGCGGTCAACGAAATTGACAGGGTAAGGTTGTTGTACGACGGCAAGCCCGCACAAGTTTTCTTTCACGCCTGTTGTGCCGGGCGCACGAGCGACGGCGTCGACATTTTCGGCGCGGGCGCAAAGCCGCTTGTGTATTTGAAGGGCGTGCGCTGCGAGCACTGCAAAGGTTCGCCGCTGTATTCCTTGACGGTAAAACAAATTCCAGCGGCAATTTTCCATCGTGAGATTGCAAGCAGCGAGCCAAAGGTAATCAAAATCGATAAGGCGGATAGGATTGTCGAGGCGGAAATTCAGAAGAGCGGCAAAATTGAAACTATTAGCGGCTATCAGTTGTGGCTGAGAGTGGGACAGAAACTCGGCTGGGATAAGGCGCCCGGCACGCGCTACGAAATTAAGCGGGCGGCTGGCGCTTACATCATAAAATCCAGCGGCGGCGGACACGGAGTGGGACTTTGTCAGTGGGGAGCGCAGGGGTTGTCGCGCCAGGGCAAGACGCATGCCGAGATTCTCAAATACTATTTCCCGGGAACCACCCTCGAGAAGCGCTGAGCCAAGCCGCAAAGCTAGCGTTTGCACATGAAAAGCGCCGCCGGTTCTGTTAAATTATCTCTTCTGCTAATTTGAGTACGTTTGGCGACCGGGATCGGCTAGCAAATAAGGACGGGACACATGCAGTCAAGAGTTCGTAAGCTCGCTTCGCATAAAGCGGACCAGTTTCAAGAGTCGGTAATCAGAGAGATGTCCAGGCTGGCCGCTCGCTACAAGGCGACCAATCTTGCTCAAGGATTGCCGGATTTCCCCTGTCCTGAGGAGCTGAAGCACGCCGCTCACGAAGCACTTTTCGACAACGTCAATCAATATGCCATTACCTGGGGCGATAAGCTCTTGCGCGACGCCTTGGCCGAAAAGCATGAGCGGACCACCGGCGTAAAAGTAGATCCGGAAACGCAAATTACCGTCGCCTGTGGCGCCACTGAAGCGATGGTAGCGACGATGCTGGCGCTGGTCGACGCTGATGATGAAGTAATTGTTTTCGAGCCGTTCTATGAGAATTACGGACCTGATGCCATCTTATGTGGTGGCAAGCCGCGTTATGTTTCCATGCACCCGCCGGAATGGACATTTGACGTGAAGGAGCTGGAGAAGGCGTTTAACGACAAGACTCGCGCGATTATTCTAAACACTCCGCACAATCCCACAGGAAAAGTTTTCACGCATGAAGAAATGACCGAGATTGCGCGTCTGTGCCAAAAGTGGGGCGTGCTCTGCCTTACCGATGAGATTTACGAGCACATTCTTTATGACGGAGCCAAGCACGTCGCTATGGCATCGCTTCCCGGCATGGAAGATCTGACCGTCACTATCAACAGCTTGTCTAAGACATACAGCGTCACCGGTTGGCGCGTGGGCTGGGCGATTGCTCCGGCGGAGCTGACTTTGCCGATTCGCAAGGTTCATGATTTCCTCACCGTCGGTTCTCCGGCACCGCTGCAGAGAGCCGGTGTCTCAGCCATAAAAATGGGCCAGAACTATTACGACGAACTTGCCAAAGAATACGACGACCGCCGCTCATACATGCTGGAAACGCTCGATATGTGCGGCATCAAATACTTCAAGCCGCAAGGCGCATATTATGTATTCAGCGACATCAGTGAATGGGGCTACGGCACCGATATGCAATTTACCGAGTTTCTTGTAAAAGAAATCGGAGTTGCGGTCGTGCCTGGAGCCAGCTTCTTCGGACCGTCCGAACTGGCGCGCCGCTATGTGCGCTTCTGCTTCAGCCGCCGTGAGGAAACACTGATTGCAGCGCGCGAAAAACTGCTCAAACTGAAGAAAAAAGCTTAGGTTCCGTTTTCGATTTAAACGATACCGAGAATAAACAGCACCTGGAAGATGCCCGACATTATGAGGAGCACTCCGGCCGGCATGAATTTTTTCGTCTTGGCCAGCCGCATTGCGAAGACCGCTTCCAGAATAAGCGCTATGGCAAAGGCTATTCCCAGCGCCATTTTTGGGTCGCTGAAGCTGAGCGCATAACAGCCGCCGAGAAATCCGGCGCTGCCGACTCCGGCAATCAGCGAGGGTTTGCTCTTGCCTTTGATAAAGCCCATCAACCCGCCCAGAAACATGAGCACGGCATAAACTGGAATGGCATACACGGCGATAGCTTGCATCTCTTTTCCTCTAATAAGCGAGGAAATTATTGCATGAGGAGAAGTCCGGGGCTTTAGCAGGGACTCACGGGGTTCTCAACTCTTAGCAGTGGAAGGCGCAACTTCTCCCTTCTTTTCGCCTGCTGGTTGCAATTCGAGCGTATCTTCGGTTTCGAACTTCAGGTCTTCGCCGTCTTCGTATCTCTTTGCAGTCCATGTGCCACTGCCGTTTTCGCTCAAATACCAGCGCCCGCTCAGGGTCTTGCCGTCTTCGCTCATGCGACCTTCGTATCGAACAGGCTGAGTGCCGCGGCGGTAGGTTTTGGTGAACTTCACATGCGGAAAAAAGAATTTTCCTGCAACATCGGCTTCTCCGAGCTGCCCGTCGTCGAGAATATTGCCATCGATAACACCGTCCGCATCGATGAAGACTGCCTCGAAGCCGTGCGCGTCACTGCTTCCGGGATAGAAATATCGCCCCCTCCAGCTTCCTGCGATACTGTGACTGCCGTCTATAATTGCACCTCTGCCGTGAATTTGTGCCCGTGCTGCGCATCCGCTAATCTTTTGTAAGTGCGAACTTGTCTATCACTTTGCCCGCATCGGAAACTTGCGTGACGCTCAAATTGCCGCCGTCGACTTTGCACACAGTATAAGAATGGCAATCGGAAATCGTCTTCAGAAGGAAGTCACCCATGCGCACGATTTCTTTGCTGTCCGTGGGAGTGTAAAGCCTTGCGCCGCCTGCTCCCGTGACGATATGGATAATGCCGTTCGGTTTGGTTTTTGCAGTTGAATCGTAAATTTTGTCCAGAGTGATGGCACCGTCCACGGTGCCGTCCGGATTCATTTTGCCGGTGCTTGGTTTGAAGCGCAGCGGATAGCTGCGTTGATAATTGTGCGCGTGTCCTGCGAAAACAATGTCCACACCGCCCTTTTCGAGCTCGTCTACTATCAAGCGCATGCGCTGCTCTTTGAGGTGATAAAGATCGGTGCTAAAAGCAGGCTGGTGAAATGTGGCAAATTTCCACTTGGCCGAGCCGGCTTTTGCCAGGTCGTCGCGTACCCACTTGCGCATCTCCGGGCTCGACCAGTCCATGTAATAGTTGCCGTCAAGCACTATCCAGTGCGTGTTTCCAAAGTCGAAAGAATAATTCGCCATCTGCGGAAAACGCTTGCCGGCGCTTTGCGTAAAGGCTGAAATTCTCGAAGCGCTGCCGGCCAGCGGGCATACATTAGGACCTTCAAGACGCGAGAGCGGACCGTTGAGAGGGGCGGACCAGACCTGGAAAAACGCCATTGCGTCATGCATGCGATTCAAATTGGTCGGTGAAAGCATTATGCTCTGCGCGATATCATGATTGCCTATCACTGGTATGCATAACGTTGAACGCATGATGGGCGCGCCCACTGTCTCTTTCGATTCATCTGCATTGAAGACAGGGAAGAAACGGGCCAGATAATCGGACAGAAGTCCCATGTTGTAGACGAGATCACCAGGCATCACCCACATGTCCGGAGCCTCTGAAAAAACTCGCTGAGCAATGCGGCGCTGACCGTGGCTGCCGGCTCCGAGATCTCCTGCCACTACGAATTTGAACGGCTGATTGGTATCGACTTGCGCTTTTGCTGTTGTAGAAAAGGTCTCCAACCCGTCCCTGAAAATTCGATAGCTGAAATTTTTCCCTGCCGGAAGATTTGGAATCGTGCAAGTGAAAAGTGTCACTGCTTCTGCTTGCTTTTCTTCCAGGATTTTTTTGGTCAAAGGCCCAGCCTTCTTCCATCCTTTTGTGGCTGCCGACTTGTATTCCAATTCCCACTCGTGCTTGTCGTTGCGCGCCAGAAAGAGAATGTCGTGGCTGACCGAGGAATTCTCAACTTTTCCCGAGCCCAATTGAATGTAAGGCTTGGCGATAAAAATCTCGGGCGGGGTGAAATAGGCTCTTATCTCCTGGCTGACCGAGCATACGGCGGCGATCGCGGTCAGGAAAGCCAGAGGAAAAACAAGGCGGCGCTTGCGAAGAAAGCCTGAATTTTGCTTATTGCTTTTGTGAATGTATTGCCGATTCATGCGCACCGGTGACTCCGAGATTCCTAATGTAGCCAAATATAGCCAAACTCTATAGATTGTTCATCATTACGGAAAATATCGCATTAACGACCCGCCTTTTTGTCTTAACTGGTTCGGATAAACTAGTCCAGGTGGGTTTATAAATCTGTATACAAGGCTCTAAGCAAAGTCGCAACTGCCAATTCAATAGATGAGGACGAGGCTAACCGGTGTTTTTGTGTCCGATCTGCAATGTTGAGAACAGGCAAAACGCCAAATTTTGCCGCCGTTGCGGTCGCACGCGCCAGGAATTGGAAGAGGCGGTGCAAGCACAGCCTGAAAATGCGCATGTGAGCGTGAAAGAAGTGCCGGTGCCCATATCGGCCGTCATCGCTTCTTTCGAGGAGCAAGAACCGGTCGACCCCAACGACGATGCCGCCCCGCAATGCCCTCAGTGCTGGGCGAAATTGCGTTTGACCGACAAATACTGTTACGGCTGCGGCGAGCCCCAACCGGCCAGGAATGTTTCACATCTGAGTGCCTGCCGGGGCTGTCAGTCTATTTTGCCTGCCGGTGCCAATTTCTGTTTTTCTTGCGGGTCAGAGGTGGCGGCATCCCGGCGCCACGTGCGCACTCCAGTTGAACTATTCGCAGATGAAAATTCGGAATTTTTTCCGCGATTTGAAGCATAAGTCCTTGCCCTCAATTGAACCCAGGCTTAAAACAGCCGACTGGCAGCGTTTCCAGCCTCTGGTGGAAATTACTTACGCACTTTTGAGGAAACCCTTTTGTCAATTGCGGCAAGCCGGCTGCAGGACTAGGATTTTTACAGAGAGTCGCTTGAGGTATCCAGATTAGATGTTCCAATTTCTGTCTACAAACAACGTGTTGGTGCAGGCAATTATCTCCGCGGAGCTCCTGTGCTGCGTCTTTTATTTGATCCAGTGGCTGTGCGCCGATTTCATCGTGTCCGCGAAGACTCGCGCAAACATGAAAGAGCTGGGCGATCTCATTCTTATGTCGACTCTGCTGTTTATCATTGTCAGTTGCAATATCCCGAACGCGCCTCCGGCTGTCGGTTCTGTAGCAAATGCCGCGACCGGTGCCGTGCAATGGGCATACAGTGAAACCGTGCATGTGTGCCGGACGCTTTCGCAGGAGATTTCCGGTGTGGGAAAGTCTGGGCCTGTGCGGCATCTGGCAATTGCTCGCACAAATAGCCGGGTGCGGCGCCACCATATATAGTGCGGATTGGCGGATTGGCAAGCGCCGCAAACAACGGCTTTGCTCTACTTTTCCCGATTGTGTAGTAATTTGCCGAGAGCCGGGATTGAACCGGCGACACAAGGATTTTCAGTCCTCTGCTCTACCGACTGAGCTACCTCGGCGCGTTTGTCGGTTTCGGACCATCCGCAGGACAACACAACAGTCCCCTGCGGAGGAGACAGGAACTCAATATATCATATTGGATTTAGAACAAATCCAATTCTCAATCTGAACAATTATTGCTGCATTACATACGAGCGGTTGTAAAGGCCGGCGATGCGATAATTTTCGCTCTCCTTGCGAACAAGCAAGTCCATGACTATCTGGTGGGTGACGGGACGCACGGACGCCTGCTGCATGACCAGTGTGCCTGTCATGACTACAACCACGCTGCCGTCCGGATTTATCGCCTGGGCTTGTACGGAAATAGGTTGAAAAGCCGCGCGCAACTGCCCGGAATTGATGCCATTGGCTATGTCAGGGGACCAGAAATTGGTCTCGAAGGTCGCCTGCGCCTCCGGCGTCATCCATTTGAATGCTTCCTTATGGCTGGCATCGGCTGATTGAGCGTTGTAATTCATGGCGCCGTTCATCCAGAACTTGGCGAATTCGGTTGCCAGCGTCGGATCTGCGGCTGCCGGATTGGCAGGCGCGGCCGCCTGACCCGTAGTTGCCTGTCCGGCGGCAGAGGGTTGGGGCGGCGTAGCCGAATCATGACCGGATGATTGCAGCGCCCCAGGCGGCGGACTGCCAGGCACTGTGCCGCTGGCTTGCTGCGGGGGTTTTTCACCATCGGCGAGGTTCGGAACAACGAAAACAGCCAGAATGCCAAGAATGACAAGCCCCATAAGGATCTTGTCTTGCATGATTTTGGTGATTATTGCTCGGATGACTTCCTGAATCATTGCCGGTGAGGGCCGCTCCTTGGCGAGCGCTCTTAAGCGTTCTCTTGTGGGCATTTGTAATGACATAAGTTGATTGTGCTTATATTTGCAAGAAAATCAACCATATGGTGGGAATCTTCCCATTATTGTCGCCGATTCTCCTTTGTGACAAGTCTTGAACGACCAGGTAAGCCGTATGGGTCGAAATTGGCAACCTGGCTGTAATACAATGGAGGCGACAAGGGCGCGGATCAATCAGTGGGGAATGATGCCTGACGACGAACTCGACAAGAATGCTGAGTCAGCGGAGCAGCAGGCCATTTCTTTTGATATTGCAGCGCAGAAAACTTTGCCCGTAGTCGGCAGCGGCGGCAGAAAATATGTGGCCTACACAGTCAAGCTGCCGTCCGAGCAACTTGCTGCATTGCAGTCCATCTGGCTCGAGCTGAAAAGATTGTACGGACCGCATTCCCCGGACAAAAGCGGCATGATTCAGCAAGCCATTACGGACTGGCTGAAGAAATGGGATGGACCCGATCGCCAGAAGCTTTTGCAAGACTTGCTGGAAATTCGAGAAGATACAAGAAAGCGTCAATATCGCAAAGATTGACGCGGCTTTGAGTATTCAATTGCACCATATGCGGTGCGTTCGGTTTCTCTGCGACCGCGATTGGCTGTCGACGTCTCAGCCAATTCCGCCTATTTCGTCTATTAAGTACGCAATGTTAAGTATAGTTGCAAAGTGGAGCGTTTCTTTATCGCTTGGAAATGCCGTAAAACGGTAGATGTTGCTGCCTCTGTAGGTTCTTGAGAAGGGTTTTATTGATAATTGCTTCCCATTCACAAAATCGCAATTATGATGTGCTCATGTTTGCACCCTCTTTCGTACCCTTAGCTATTGCTGCGGTGATCTGTCTTGTCTGTGCTTTCGCAGGCGGAGGCATGCCGGCGAAATTTTTCGACGAGTGGCAACCGGCTACTGTGTACAATGCCGTGCAGCTTCTTCTTTGCTCGATTGTAGCTGCTGCGATTACTTGCATTCGTCCGATTGCCAGCAGCGTGAAACGTTCGACGGTGGTCTTCTGGTCGATAGTTTCTGTTGTCTGCGCATTTTGCGTAATCGACGAACTTTATCAATTGCATGAAAGCTATGGACCGATTGCAGGCGCTCTGGCTCAGTATTTCCACATGTCCGGCAAATTCATCGTGGTTGATGGTCGTGAACTTCTATCTATTGGAGACTTTGTCGAGGCCCTGTTCTTTTGCCTCATCGCTTCGATTGGCTGGATCTTTCGTAAAGAAGTACTGGCTCATCCGTCTGCCGCCTGGATGTTCGGGCTCGCTTCATTGTTTATTCTGAGTTCCGTATTCCTTGATTTTGGAATGATGCACGAGCGCCACGCCTGGCTGGATCCAAGCGGTGTAATTTCTCCGGCGATTTTTAAAACAGTGGAAGAGTCGCTGAAATTGGGCGGTATTGCGATGGTGCTGGGTGCCTTGATGTCCACGTTGCTGGAAAAACGTCAGCGCCAATCGGTCGAGAAGATGTTGTCGAGCCTGCACTGCAGTGAGGCCGATCAGAGCGAGAGCGCAGCGCCCGCAAAAGCTAAGAGTTTGGTCTGAGTCTTTCGCTTGGGCTTTAGTCGTGTTTGAGATGGTGTTTGAGATAAACACCAAACAGGATCACGCCGACCAGCACAATGGCGATGTCGAATTTGTGCCAGAGATCTCTGAACATTTCCATGTTCTTGCCGAACTCGATGCCTACCCAGGTAAGGAAGTAGCACCAGATCAAAGATCCGATGAAAGTGGAAGCGACGAACATCCAGAAGTGCGCTTTGAGCACTCCGGCAGGGAAAGAAATAAATGTGCGAACGACAGGCAGCATGCGGCAGATGAAGAAAGTCATGTCGCCGTATTTATTGACCCATTTGTCGGCAAGGTCGAGGTCCTTTTCACGCAACAAAAACCATTTGCCGTACTTTTGCAAAAACGGTCTGCCGCCATAGAGACCCAAGAAATACGACGGAATAGATCCCAGCACGCAGCCGACGGCGCCGGCGAGCGCAGCCAGATGCAGGTTCATTTTGCCTTGTTGGACGAGAATCCCGGCGGTGGGCATGATTGCTTCGCTGGGCAACGGAATATTTGCCGACTCGATCGCCATCATGACCACGACACCCATGTAACTCCATTGAGCTACCTGTTCGCTGATCATATGCAAGATTGGGTCGATTATTTGGTGAAGCACAGGATTTCCTCGTCACTGGATAACCGAGCAATCTTACAAGGATGGCTTTCTGTAAACATTCCAGCCGCCTAATCCAGCACCTTTCAAAATTCTTGCCTGCCACCGAATGGCGCCTGGAGCTGATCTGACGGTGTTTGATCCGCTATGCAATGCATGTTTTCAATGCTCCTCTTGACGTTTGCCGGTTAACAACTGAGCGAAACGGACACGCAAATCGGTTTAGAATTCTCTTACCGTTTTACTCGCATCCTCTTTCCCGTGACAATGTCAACGACTGAGCCGAAAAATACCAATCGTTTAGAGACGCTCTATTTCACCGTCTCGACGGCCGGGCATGTCGATCATGGAAAAACCAGCCTGTTGCGCGGATTGACCGGTACTGACCCGGACCGGCTCAAAGAAGAGAAAGCGCGCCAGATGACTACGGATCTCGGCTTTGCCCATCTGAGGCTGTCTGCCGACGTGGTGAAAAAGAAAAGACCCGAAGTGGACAGCAATATAGTCGTCAGTTTTGTCGATGTCCCCGGTCACGGAAAGTTTTTGAAGAACATGCTGGCGGGAGTCGGTGGGCTGGATATGGCACTGCTGGTGGTGGCGGCGGACGAGGGTCCGATGCCTCAGACCGAACAACATGCAGTCATCTTAAGCGCGCTGGGCATAAGTCGTGTTCTTTTAATCGTAACCAAATGCGATATGGCGAGTCCAGCTCAAATTGCGGATGCTGTGGAACGTTCGAAGGTTCTTTTGCAGCGCGTCGATCTAACCCTGGTAGATGTCGCTGAAGTTTCCAATGTCACCAAAGCCGGTTTTCCTGAGATGACAGAGAAGATTGTCGGCGCGCTTGTCGATGCCGGAGAAAGAGAAAGCGCTCGCGTCAATGCCCCACCGTTTCTGCCCATCGATCGAGTTTTTTCTATCGTCGGCTATGGCGTGGTCGTCACCGGCACGCTCGTGAAGGGGGCGATTTCGCAGGGCGACAATCTATTGATTGAGCCGGGAAATATCAAGGCGCGCGTTCGTGGGCTGGAAACATTCAACACGACGGTCGCCAGCGCAACTGCCGGTCAACGCCTGGCCATCAACTTTTCATTGAAGGAAGGCAAAGCACTGGCGCGCGGTCAGGTTGTCGTCGGCGAACAGTGCGCTCCGACCAGCACCTTGATCGCAGAGTTGGGACAGCCGGGATTGAAGTTGGAGGAAAACTTTCAGCAGAATGTCCTCAATCAGCCGGCACGTTTGTATCATGGCACGGCCGAATGCCAGGCTGCCGTCCGTTGGATGGAACCGCTGCCCGTGCAGGAGAAAGGCAAGAAGTCTTACATCGCGCAGATCACGTTATTCGATCCTTTGATTGCAGAACCGGGCGACAAATTCGTATTGCGTTACGGAGATGAGGGATTGGCCGGCGGCAGTATTTTGATTACATCGCGGCCGCGTTGGATTACTCGTGAACGATTGGTTGGTTTGGCGAAAACTCTTGCCGCCGCAAAGCGTAAAGATGCGGCGATGGAATTTCTGCAAGCCAATCCGCAAGGGCTTTTAGCCGACTCTGCCTTCAACTGTTTGCTGCCGCCACTTTTGCAGCCCAGGATAATTTCAGATCTGGTGCAGGATGGAAAACTCACTCGCCTGTCGACTTTTTTATTGACTCCAGAAACTCGTAAAACACTTGCCGACAAATTAATTGCCGAAGTTGAGAAAGCGGCAAAAGCGGGCAGCAATGCATCTTCGGAGGCTAGAAACACGCAGGAAGCTTTGCGCAATAAGGTTCTTGCAGGGCTGGACAGAAGCGCGTTCCAAGAACTTGTGAAAGAAGCGATCGACAAAAAACTCGTTATTCGTCAGGCGGAAAAGCTGCTGCCTGCAAAGGAAGAACTTTTGCAAGCGCCAAGTGAAGTGGTCGATCTTGCCCGCAAAGTTTTTCAGATTCTCGAACAGCATGTCTGCCTGGAAGTGGAAGAGCTGGCAAAGCAGACCGGCAGTGACAAACGCAAAGTGCAGGCTGCATTGCAACATCTGGCGCAGGAAGGGCAGGCGACTGTCGTAGCGCATGATTATGCATCTACCTTTGCCAGCATCAACTCCGCCCACAAACAATTGTCGAAATTGTTTCGAGAGAAAAAAGACATTGCGCCGGGCGATTTTCGTGAGGCGGTCGGCACTTCCAGAAAGTATGCAATGGCATTGCTTGCATACTTCGACGATCGCGCTATCACCCGCAGGATGACAAATGCGCGCGTGTTGCTGAAGTATCCGCCCGGGGAAGAAGCTTAGCTTATTTCACAACAGAGTTCAAAACTGAGCGATCCACCCATCCTCTAACGATGAGAATCTCTCCCAGTCGCTCGCCGGAATGCCGCTGTTCCAGCAAAGCCAGCCAAAGCTGCTCGATTGTTATGTAGCCTAGCGCCAATAGCTTGTCTCCCAGTTTTGAGCGCAACTTCGGCAGGCAGCTTTTGAGTTGATCGTAAGACACCCATCCTTTCAAAAGGCAGACTTCACCAAGCAAAAGCCCGGTTTCTCTCTGTAATTGCAGTGCTTCTTCCAACTGCTCAAAAGTGAGATGACCGCTTTCGATCAAACGCTGCCCGATCAGGCTGGCACTGAGTTTGTTTTTCCCCCCGGCGCTCGGCATCTTTCTCTTACTCATCCACAGATATGACGATATGGTCCCCGGCTACCCCAGTGCGATTGCCGTCTTTGTCGGTCGCCCACGCACGCATTTCATAAATTCCTAGTGACGGGAAATCCTTGCGATCGAGGGTAATACTGCCGGTGGTGCCAGATGAACTTATCTCTCTTTGAGTGACGAGACATTTTTCTTTGTCGTTCTGGCTGGCGAAAAGCAGGTTTGGTCTGGTCAGCTCGAAAACCACGCCCTGAGCGCCGGGAACTCCCTTAGTATCATAGGTTACGCTCTCTTTGAGTTTCTCTTTGCGGTCTAAGTGAAGAAATCCTTTTGTGCCCAGGAAGCCGGAGTTTTTAAAATTGATAATCGGCATCAGCGTATTCGCTGCCACTGTTTCTATCTCGAGTATTTTCAACTCTGCGTGCAATGGCAAGTAAAGCTCGAAGCCGCCGGAAGTTCCACCCAGAGCCCATTCGGGGGCGCTGCGCAGGGAGAAAAGAAGAGTCTGCGGCTGGCTCGACGGAAAGATATCCGCATGCGCGCGATGGAAAAGATTGAAATCTCGATTGATGTCATTTTTGTAGAGCAGATCGAGACCTTTGTTGTTTTTCTCAATCGCCGGTGCCAGCACTTTTATCGCGAGGAAATCAGTTGCGAAGCAAGGCAGGCTGAAATCGAGCTTGAGCGCGGGGCGGCGACCTTTGGGGGCATCGGTTTTGACGGTGATAACACCGTTTTCGCCTGCGGCAAATTCGGCAATGCCGTAGTGGTCTTCAACTTTCACCAATTGCTTCAACGTTCTGCTGTCGTATTTCCTCAGCGGTGTCGCAACTAATTCATTCAAGCCGCCGAAGGTTTTGTCCGGTATCGTGATTGCGTCGAAGCGCTTGTTTTCCAGGTTCCACCGGTAGATTTTGACCTGGTTTTTGCTCTCTTGCAGCGATTCTTTCAAATATCCGAAGGGAAGAATGGGCTCGAACTTGTCGACCATTATGTTGTTCTGGATGTCCCTCACCATCTGCGGATGTTTTGTCATGCCATATAACGCATTTCTGCAAACGTAAGCGCCATGAATATGATCGGGAAGCGAAAGGAAGAGTACTTGCGGGTCGCCCTTAATCTCGCTGCTGTAAAGCGAATTCAGTTGCTCGCGGATGGCGTTCGATTGCTGTCCGGCCGTCACCCACGCTCCATTGTTCGTCCATAGCATGGCGGCTGCCGCCGTAATAAAAAGCGCTCCCCAGATTATCCTGAGGCGGTTGGCTATACGCATCCAGGCAAAAGGATTGCCCTGGGCGCGCACTGTGGTGAAGCCGAATGCCATAAGAAGGCTGAGAGGAACGGTGGCAAGGTAAGCTAAACGGCTGCCCTGGAGGTCGTCGGCGATTGCGAAAATCTTGTAGACGGGTATGAGAGCGAACGCGAGCCAGAGGGCTGAGAAAAGAAAGACAGGGATCATCCGTTTCAACGTCGCTAGATTTACAAGCGCGGAAACTGCCATGAAGCCGAGCGAAATCTGCCACAACATAAGCACTGCATTGTGGGCGTTGAAAAAGTCTTTGTTGGCTGGGATAACCAGCATTTTCAAGGCGTGAAGCCAGCCATAGATGAAGTCTTTGACGTTCGATATAAAGAACAAGGAGTCGTCGTAACCACCGACGAAAGTACCGAGCGCGATCAGTCTGACTACGAAATAAAGTGCAATGACCACCGCAAAAGGCGCTATGGCTTTTATCGCATTGATTGCTCCCGAAAGTAGATTCTTTCGATTGCCGCCTTTCTCCCACCAGAGAAGAACCTCATAGGCAGCCATTGTGGCGGGCAGAGTGATAGCCATCTCCTTGGAGAGCAAACCAAGGATGAGGGAAGCAATGGAGGCCGCGCACCATAATATAGACTTGCCGTCACGCCACTGCATATAACACCACAGTGAAACGACGATGAAGGTGGTGACAATAGTGTCGACTCTTCCTGTTATCCAGGAAACCGCTTCCGGATGCAGGGGATAAAGACCAAAGATTATCGAGGCGAAGAATGCGAAAGCCATGGCGCTGCCCTGGAATCTGGTGGCGCTGCTCGGTTGAACCTGAGCGGACGAAAGTTGCGTCGTTTGAACAGGTGACTGCTCCGCCGTTTCAACTGGTGCCCCTGAAAAGCATTTGCCCAGGCGCAAGCCGACAAAGAAAAGCACGACGGTCGAGGTGAGGTGAAAGAGCAAGTTGGTGATGTGAAATCCCAGCCCGTTCAGTCCCCAGAGCATATAGTCGCTGACCATGAAGACCGAGATCAGCGGGCGGTAGAACTTGGTTGTCGTGCCGTCCAACCAGGAAGAATAAAAGTTCTTCCAGATCAACTGTGGATAGACGACCGCTTGTTTCAGCCAGGTCAGATGGACAAAATCATCGCCCGCGAAGAAGTTGAACATGACCGGCAGATAAGCCAGAACGGTTGCCAGCGCGACGATGCCGACCATGAGAGCAAGTGCGTTTTTCTTGAGCGGTGATGAGCCGGTGTGAGACGGCGGCTGCTGTTCATCACTTTCGTTTCGAGTTTGCTCTACCACATTTACGATATCGGCTGACACGATTACTAATTCTTGTTTTCCATCGCAACATCATATGCTGGACGGTCTTCAATATGGCAGCGTACTTCCTCTCTCTTCTTGATCACTTTTGCGGGCATGCCGGCGACCACCATGCCTGGCGGGACATCGTGGGTGACGACCGAGGCGCCGGCGACGACGCTCTTCGAGCCGACGCGCACGCGCGGCAGAATGAGGACTTTGGCTCCGACGATTACGCCCTTTTCCAGGTAAGGACCTTCCCGCCCAATCTGGCAGGGAGGGTGCATGCTGTCCACAGTGCAAGACATCGGATAGAAGTGAACGTCGTCTTCGCAGGTGGTGTATGTGGCGATAAACACGTTGTTGTGGAAGCGGCAGTTGTTGCCGACCTTCATTTGACCGTCCGATTGCGAATTGGTGCCGAACGAGCACATGTCGCCAAAGACGCTCAGTTCCCTAATCACTGCGCGATGCCCGGTTTGGAAGCCCTTGCCGATGGTGCAATTGGCATAAATGATCGTGCCCGATCTTATCGTCGCGTTTTCTCCAACAACAAGGGGTGGATTTTTGTACGATGGATCGCTGAGATACCCGGACAGACGCTCGCCAAGAATGCACTGCGCTCCGACATATGAGTTGGCGCCCAGTTGCACGTTTTCATAGATGATTGCGCCCGGCTCGATAATGCAGTTGTCGCCAATCTGCGCGCCGGCGTAGATGAGAACGTCTTCGTGAATGCGTGTGTTGGAGCCGATTTTGGCATCTTTGCTGATGCGTTCGTTTCCTTGAGTGCTCGCTTTGGTGGTCATCTTTCTGCCAAAATTCGATCGAAAGGCTCAGGCTTCTTACGACCGGTCGCCTAAAGAGCGACCGGAGGTGTGGGAACAGCAATCGGCGCAACGGCAACTTGCTCGGTCATTATCTCTGCAAATGCCTGTCCGATTGCTTGAATTTCCTGATCTTTCAGTTCCGGGAACATCGGCAAGGAAAGTACTTCACTGGCCAGGCGCTCGGTAACCGGGAAATCACCTTGCTTGTAGCCGTAATGCCTGTAAGCTTCTTGCATGTGCAGCGGCACGGGGTAATAGCACATCGAGCCGATGCCGCGTTTTGCCAAACCGTCGATCACTTGCTGGCGCATGGTGGCGCCAGTGGTGCCGAAGTTCGTTTCAAGTACGCGAACGGTGTATTGGTGCCATACGTGTTTGTATTCGGATTTTACTGCCGGGTTCGGCAAGATAATTCCGGGTACGGATTTAAGTGCTTCGAAATATTTTCCGGCGATGGCGCGGCGTTTGTCCGTCCAATCTTCCAGATGGCGCAGTTTGGTCAGCAAAACGGCTGCCTGAATTTCGTCCAGGCGGCTGTTGACGCCGAGTTCTTCGTGGAAATAGCGTTGTTTCGAACCATGCGCGCGCAAGCAGCGCAGACGTTCCGCCAACTCGTCATTGCTGGTGACGATCATGCCGGCGTCACCGCAGGCTCCGAGGTTTTTCGTCGGATAGAAGCTGATGCAGGCGGCATCGCCAAAGCTTCCGGTCGGCTTACCTTTATATGAAGCGCTGATTGCTTGAGCGTTGTCTTCGACCACTTTCAGTGCGTAGCGGTCGGCGAGTTCCATGATCGGATCCATGTCGCAAGCCTGACCATATAAATGGACGGGGATGATTGCTTTTGCTTTCGGTGTGATTACACGCTCGATTGCTTTGCAATCTATATTGAATGTCTTTTCGTCCACATCGACGAATACCGGTCGGGCACCGCGTAAGGCAATTGCCTCGATGGTGGCGGCGAAGGTGAAGGGAGTGGTGATCACTTCATCGCCCGGGCCGATATCCAGGGCCCAGAGAGCAAGGATCAAGGCATCGGTTCCATTGGCGACACCGATTCCATGTTTGGCGCCGCAAATTCTGGCGATTTGCTGTTCCAGGGTCTTATTCTTCTGACCCATAATGTAATTGCCGCTGCGCATCACTTCTAAGACTGCGGCTTCCAGGTCTGCGGCGATTTGGGGATACTGCTCCTTGGCGGAGAAAATCGGAATGTTGTTGCTCATGACAAGTGCTTCCAGTCCTTATTTAACTCGGTCTGCCCGTGTTCGGAACTGGCACATACTATCCGGTCTGATCATGGCATCCAAGATCAACTTGATAAGATTGGACCCTTGAATGGTCTGATAAGCATCTAATGTCCCGAAACACTAGCAAGATGGTTTTTGCGTCACTCGGTAGTGCTTATTAGAGTCCTTTAAGCCACGTCTACAAAAATAAAGAAGGAGGGCTTTCACCCTCCTTCGATAATTTAATTGCCTGAAAAATCAGGGTAATTAGCGCTTGCCTTTGCCTGCTACTGCTACGGTGCGGGAAAGAGCATTGGTTACGAACAGATTGAGGCTGACGCCTTCTCTTTCTGCGCGATCAACGAGCGCTTGGTGGAGCGACTTAGGCAGACGCACCGTGAACTTACCGCTGAACTTGGTGTAGTCGGAATCCGAGCGGGCTGCTGCCGGACGAGTAGCTTTGGCTGCGTGTTTCGCTACGTTCTTGCGAGCAACAACTTTGCGAGCTGCAACTTTCTTGTGTGCCGGTTTCGCTGCTTTGGCCTTAGGAGCGGCTTTAGCTTTGGATTTGGCAGACTTACTCTTGGAACTGGCCATGTTTCACTCCTTTTGCTTTGGGGATCTTTAGGCACTACTCGGGCAAAATTCCGATTGGTGCGCAAGGCAATTCGGCAAACCGAAATGCCCAGCCGGGCCGCCAAATACATGTCGGGCGACTCGCTAAGTTGGTATGCCACCTACCACCATTCTAGGTGGCATATAGATTGTACCAAAGGGTGCTATGTCTTTAACCGTCGGTTGGATATATTCTTCGCCGGTGATACCAGTGGTGATAGCGCAAAGCCCGCCCCACCGCTGGTGCGCACCACTTTTGATGGCTGATACCACAAAGATAAAAAGTTACAGAGTATTACCGATGGTGCCTTTTTTTGGTGGCATCGATGGTCAGTCCGTCAAATAATGCTGGGCTTTTCGGGTTTTTCAATCACAAGCGTGACTGTGGAAGCGGATCGATTTGCGGTCGGCATGATTCCGAAATCGGCCTCTACCGGTGGTTCAACTTTATGGCGCTGAATCTGGTGCCAAACCGCCCCCGAATCCGGTGCCCTTTGCAGTACCGAATTCGGCCCCAAATCCGGTGCTTGTTCCGCACAAATGTCCTTCGGTTTGGAAAGCTTTCTGAGCACGGCTTTTGAGATTCTTGGAAAGCTGGATGCATACGCCCCTGTGGGACTGACGACGGTTCTAATTCCGGGGCCTTGTGGTATCGGTCGGGGTAGCTTTCATATTCCTGCTACTCAACCAAGAGCCTTCTGCCTGGCCACCCGAATTCGGTTTTGGTTTACGCGGACAAAAACCAGACTGACTTCGAGTCGAAATTTGCCGTACGCATGTCTGGTATCCGGCACCATGGCCGGAGCCGATCGCGGGGTATAAGCCGTCAGTCCCCTGCTTCGTTCAAACCCGAAGTGCGTTAACTGGCTTGGTGATTGAGCGTTGGCAGAGCAATTTGAATGGTATCGGGTATGGGGTGACACCAGGGGCGGGGTGGTACCGTCCGTGGAGTGGTACCGGGGGTGAAGCCGAGGGACGGAGGGCGAAGGAGACCGAAGAATGTGAGTTTACTCGGGCACCAGCCACGAAGGCACTGCGAAAGTTAAAGCTTCCGGGTTTGGTGCCCTAACCTTTTAGTGCGAACCTGGAAAGCAAAAGCGACCAATCGGTCGGAAAATTGAGAAAGGAGCCTGTCGGTCTTTGGTGGGGAGCTAAAGCGGTTGTCCGTGAGTCGATCCGGCGCAGTGTATTATGCAGTTTGCAGAATTGCTGGTGTCGTATGGAAATACTTGTCGTAAAACTGAGTGCGATTGGTGACGTCGTTCACAGTCTGCCGGCTCTCAATTTGCTGAAGCGTCGTTTGCCCCAGGCGAAAATAACCTGGGTTGTTGAACCCTTGTCGCGCGATCTGCTTGCCGGCAATCCCGCAGTTGAACGCGTAGTCACATTCGACAAGAAACAATTCAAATCGCTTTCTGCCAGGGCGATGAAAGAGTTTGGTGCGCAACTGAACAGCACTAAATATGATTGCGCCATCGATCTGCAGGGCCTTTTCAAGAGTGCGGCCATCTGCAGAGGTTCTGGAGCCAAAAAGATTTTCGGCTTTTCCGGTGCTCGCGAGATGGCGCCACTTCTCTATACCGACCGGATTGATACGGGCGACTATTTTTCTTACGACAAGCATGTTGTTTTGCATAACATGCGGCTGGCAAATGCCGCTGCCAATGCGCTTTCCGGCACAAAAGAAGATGTTTGCGACGACAAGGCTCTTGCTGCCCAATGCGAATTTTCACTTCCTTCTATAAAGGATGCATCGATTCAAAAGATCGAGCAGATTTTTGCTGAGCAGCAACCTGCAAATGTTGTTTCAAGCGCAGAGCATGCACCTCTGGTGGTGCT
>JADYYD010000110.1 GCA_020853845.1 Candidatus Melainabacteria bacterium | reverse complement strand
TGCACGAGCAAGAGAAAACATTGCTGAAACGACTCCGACATTTAACGCCAGTCCAGGCATGATACTACGTTCTGAGAGATAGAACATAGCAAAGAGGGAATAGTGCAACTGAGAACTTTTGGGGGCCGGGAACCTGTCAGAAACGCCAGCAGCGCTAGGAAGCAACGGTACGCAGGATGTTGTTAAGCAATGCCCGTTGTGCCGCGCCGAATTTCCTGCCGAGATGCGTTTTTGCCCTCAAGACGGAAATCCTTTGCAAGATTTGCATGGGGAAACACCCCAGGTTTCGGAAGAATTGCCTTTCTTGGACGCACCGGCAGAAGAACCGATAACCCCGTGCGACACAAGCATTACCATCAATACGAGCGGAACGCCGTCAAATACGAGCCTGGCAGATCCTCGCCTTGAACTTATCGGTCAGGTGATTGAAGACCGCTATGAGGTTACCGAAACGCTCGGCAAAGGCGGTATGAGCATTGTTTTCAAAGGGCGCGATCGGCGCCTGAAAAAGGTCGTTGCGATTAAGGTCCTGATGCCGCATCTCGCCGCCGACCCGCTGAGCATTCAGCGATTTCAGCAAGAAGCCACTGCTGCCAGCCATCTCGACCACCCGAACATCGTCAAGGTGTACAACGTGGGTGCCACCGCGAGTGGTCTGCCGTTCATGGCCATGGACTATCTCGAGGGGCGTTCGCTCTCAGCAGTTATCAAAGAGAAGGGACGGCTGGAGTATTTCGAAGCACTCAATATTTTCCTGCAGTTGACCGGAGCACTCGCACACGCCCACGAAAAAGGCGTCATTCACAGGGATTTGAAACCCAGCAATGTGATTTTGTCCAGCCACGGGGAAGAAACCGATGTGGCAAAACTCGTGGACTTCGGCATAGCCAAAGTACTTTCGCAGGATGGGCACACTGAAGCGAAGTTGACGCAAACCGGTGACATTTTCGGCTCCCCTCACTACATGAGCCCCGAGCAGTGCCTCGGCGGTGAGCTGGACGAGCGCTCCGATGTATATTCGATGGGCTGTTTGATGTACGAAGCGCTGACCGGTCGCCCTCCTCACACGGGCGATTCGACCCTGCAAATTTTGCACAAACACATCTCCGAAACACCGGCGAGTTTCAAGTCTTTATTGCCTGCCATGAGCACATCGATGCAATTGGAAGTGCTCGTCTTCAAGTGCCTTGCGCCAAAGCGAGACGACCGTCTGCAAACTATGCGCCAGCTCAAGTCGGAATTGTCCAGGCTTTATATGGTGCGCGACAAAGATCTGATTAATCAGTCTCTGGCGAGAGTTTCTTTGGCATGGTCAAAACGTCCAAAGCTCAGCAAAAGAGAAAAGTTCCTATCAACTACCGGTCTTATGGTATCGCTGGCGGTGCTTCTTTCGATCTGGTTCGGTACGTCGTTTATCGAGCTCACTACAAAATCCCCCTGGCTTTCAAGCAACATACTCACCTGGATCCCGCCCAAGCCTCCGCCTCTGAGCGTGGACGACAAGGTTTCTATCGGCTTCAGCCAGATCGACATGTGGATCAACAGGCGCAATGAACTTTTGAAATCGGGAGCGGAAAAACCGGGAGTTATGGTGAAGGGTCTCACCAATGCGGGCTTGGGCCTCGAGCAGGCGGGCAGGCTGGAAGAATCGGCCCGCACACTGAAGGTTGCCTCAGAAATCGCCAAAGATCACATCAGCAAATATTCGACTCTCTACGTCGGTCTGCTGTTTCTCAGAGGACGGGTGGATTATGAACTGGGCAGCTATGACACCGCATTGAAACATTTGAGTGGCGCGCTCGAAAGTGGTGAATGGCCGGTCAGCAATATGACAAAGGGCGAATGCGAAGCGATGATTGCCGATTGCTATAACTTTCTCGGCAAGCGCGACGCCGCAGAAGATTATTATGAGCGGGCGCTCGACAGATGGAGCAGGAGTATGGAATCTCCGCGCTTTTCAATTACGGCCGCACGTTTTGCCGATCTTGTTCTGCCATATCAAACACCCGAAAGCTCAAAGTTCGCGTACAAACTGTACCAACAAGCAAAAGACAGATGGTCTATTCACGCGGAAACCGAAGGACAGAATATTGCGCTTTGCAGTTGGCGTATGTCAGACACCCTGGCCTCTCTGGCAGACAAAGAGAAGTCCCTCCAATATCTTCAGCAAGCAAATGTCGAATTGGCACAAGCTGTGGGAATAGACAGTCCAAAGCGAGCGGTACTGATGCTGCGATACGCCGATGAGCTCTGGAAAAACGGCAAACGTTTTGCGGCATTGAAAGAACGCTTCGAATGCTGGCAAATCCTCCAGCATGCACCACCACCGGTGACTACACAAGCTATTTAGAGCGCTGTCCGTCTTTCCTCACTCCGCCCGGCGATGTGCGCGGCGAGTCCAGCCCGCTCATGCCATCCAGCCCGTCAAGACCACCTAATGATTCTTCCGTGTTGAAGAAAACTTCCATCTCCGTGTCCGCTTTTTTATATCCTGGTGGCAGTGCATACTTGCTCACTGGAATCTTCGCCCTGGTAACAGAGTACGTTTGATAATCCACATCGTCCGTATCAGGTCTAAGCCGTTCTCTGCGGCGACCGAGGAAATCACGCTTAGGACTTCTCACCGCCTGGTTCTTCGTAATGACTTGATGTCTTAGAGGAACACCTTCAGGCACATTGCCCATCACTTTCAAAAGTGAAAAAAGCAAATTGTTCGCATCCTTCGATAACGCAATTTCCTTCGTCACCCAGATAGTATCTTCATTGCGAAACGTGTTCATATATGAAAAACGAGAGTAGGCTTTCGTCGCCATTCCGCATATCTTCTCGTCCTTGACGAATTTCCATGGCGTTTGCTTGAGAATAGTCACTCTGTTCTCAAACATAACCTTGGATTTCTTTTTCCAGGTATCCGGATCGCATGCGTAATACTTTTTGGTTTCGTCGCTGAAAATGCAGATCGCCAGCGTTTTCGAGTTGAACAAAATAGAAAGCGTGTTCGAATCCAACCTGATTCCCAGAGGGGAAAAGTAGGTCGTGCTTTTCCCCACATATCTGTACTCCTGCTGAAGTATCAAACCATCAACACTCTTAGCGCCCTTATGCGTGAATATCGGCTTTTCCGATGCACTGTCTTGTCCTTTTGTTTTGACGGTGCTGAGTTTTTTTAGAGTGTCATGCCAGCCTTGTTGCAAGTCTTCTTTCTTAGTGAAGTCTCCTGCCGCCTTGGGAGCAGCTTCAGCCTGTGTACAGAGCAGGAACACTGCAGGCAGTGACAAGCAAACGACTGCGACACTCAGCTTGTTCATCTACTCTAAGTGTCCTTGGCCAACTGTATGCTTCTCCGCATCCGCTTGATTGGCCTGGACACTAGGAGAACCATAGCTGGAAGCATTCTTCCAAGAACTCGGCATCACGCGCACCAACCAATTCTGAAAATCATC
>JADYYD010000109.1 GCA_020853845.1 Candidatus Melainabacteria bacterium | reverse complement strand
AGCATGAGCCGGTAACTAACAGCAAAACCTGAGTACAATCATGAAATGAACCTGGAAGCTGACCAAAAATGAAGCTTGAATCCGTCGAATGGCAAGACCTGCTTCCGGTTTTCCGTGAAACATTCAAAATTTGGTCTCCCGGACTATCGAAGTCTCATTATCTGGACTATCAGCGCAAACAAGCGAATCACCCCTGGTCGCGCCGCAATATCCGCCACCTGACGCTCACACAAAGCGGAAAAATACTGAGCAGCCTCAAGCTGTCCAATATTTCCTTGCAAGTACGCGATGCCAATTATCCAATAGGCGGAATCGGTGCGGTCTACACGCAGATTGATTGCCGCAACATGGGCTATGCCTCGGAGTTGATGGAAAAAACAATCGAACTGGCCAGACATGAAGGATACAAGGGTCTTTTGCTTTTCTCGGATATCGATTGCGGTTTTTATAAACGGTTTGGCTTCGAAGAAATCGGTGCTGCCGACCTGCTGATTCACCTTCCTTTTATAAAAGGCCAACCTGTTTTTCCACCGCATATAAAAATGTCTGACGATGGCTCCATCGAGCTGGAAACAGACGAAGGTCTTTATGAACTGAGCCAAGAAAGGCTTCATCAGCATCACCTCGATCAGGTGACGCGCCACTACAGGCAGTGGCTAAGACGGCAGCCATACGGTATCGAGCGAAACCGGCAGTACTTTTCTTTCAAGCTAATGCGCGAAAATTATCTGCACGAACATTCTCGGCTGGCATGGCCGGCGATCAGCATCATGACCGTTTTCGCCAATGGTCAGCAGGTCGGTTATGCAATTACGGAAAGCGCCGGCGGGGTGCTGCGCGTACTGGAGGTCGCTGCCAAGAAAAACATTCGCGAGATCATCTGGGGCGCTTTGCTTATCCGGTCCCTGAATGAAAAACTGTTGCGAATACGCGCCTGGGAAGGGTTGGCTGCCGACTTTGCACCAGGTTTCAATCTCAAGCAGCTCATTAAGAGATGCGGTTTGGCTGAAATTTTTCCGTCCGATTACAAAGGTCAGCTCAACTACTACAATCGGACCTGGGGTAAGGGCATGTTCCTTCCTTTCGACGATAGCCTGGCTGACATTCATACATTCGCCCCCTGCCCTCTGGTCGAACTCGATCATTTATAGAGCTTCGGCAGCTCCTGCCGATAATTTAGTCCCAACACCCCTTTGCAAGCCAGACTGAGCGTTCTCGAACTTCTCACCGGGCTAGCTTTCATTGAAATCCTTTCCGCATCACCCAAATTAGTGTCTCAAATCCACGCATACCTGGGTATGTTCTCCACAGGTCCTAAACTGCTCATCCTCGCGGAGTGTCAATGTCCGACCACCTGGCAAGTCATTTATTGCTTGATCAGCTTCAAGCCGAAGGAACGCGCTTTATTTTCGGCTCGCTGGCATCGGGCGAATCGCCCGTAATTACGGCGACTTACGAAATGCGTTCCGACATTCACTTCTTGTCGGCGCTGCATGATGAAGTGGCAGGGTCGATGGCAATCGGCTACGCGCAAGCCTCCGCGCGCCCTGGCGTACTGGCGGTAATAGCCGCTCCAGGCATGGCTGGTGTGCAAAGTGCGCTCTACACCTCACTCAAGGGACGTATCCCGCTTGTTGTTTTAGTAGATCAGCAAGACTCGCAAATTCTCTCCGATGAGCCTCCGCTCGCCGCCGACTTGCTGGAAATGGCAAAACCGCTGGTCAAATGGGCTTGCGAACTGAAGACCCCGAGCGAAATTCCACGCCTGATCCGGCGCGCATTTCACGAGGCTCTGTCCCCGCCTAAGGGTCCGGTGGTCATCAGTTTGCCGCACAACCTTTTGTTGAAACCCGCAGCCGGTCACGCGCTCGTGCCGCCTCAAATCAGTCCGCTCGGCTCAGCAGACCCTGCCTTCCTCAAGAAAGCGTCCAAGGCACTGGTTTCAGCCCAAAATCCTTGCATTGTTTTCGGCAATGAAGTGTCGCAATACCGCGCCAGGAAAGAGGCCGTGAGTCTGGTCGAAGTCCTGGGGTGCGCCGCATTCTCAGAGCCCATGCCGACAGGCGTCAATTTCCCCAACCGCCATCCTCAATTCTGCGGCGTTCTGCCTCTGGATCTAACGGCTGCCAATCAGATTTTGCAGCCATTTGACGTGATTATGGTTTTAGGAATGCAGACGCGCATACCGGCAAAAGTGCACGAGCCGCCGCTGATTCCACCGCACGCATCAGTGATACAGATTAACGTGGAGCCGGGCCTAGCCGGTAAAACGCTGCCATGCCATCTGGCTGCCGTCGCCGATATCGGTGAAAGTCTCTCCAGAATCCGCGCAGAAATTCAGATGATTTCGAATAATGCCTGGGTGGATGTATGCAAGCGCAGAGCGCACAACACCATTGCTTACGTCTCCAGCCGCCGCCAGGAGCTGGAGGAAAAGCTGGCTTTTCCCGGCTCCAATGCGCCTATTTCGCTGCTCTGGCTGCTGCGCATGGTGGATGCATGCCGGCCGCAGAAGTCCGTCATCGTGAGCGATCTGGTCAATGACCTTTGCGATCCGGTGCAGGTGCTCAATTTGGAAAGCAGCTCCTCTTTCTTCTCGCTCAATTCCGGCGTGCAAGGTTATGGTTTGGGCGCCAGTCTCGGCATTCAATGGGCCAGTCCGGACCATCAGGTCATCGCTCTTACTTCCGACCTGAGCGCCCTGACAGCGCCCCAGGCTCTATGGACGGCCGCGCATTACGGTCTGCACACAAAATATATTGTCATTAATAACCTGGGGCGAAGCACCTACAATCTGCAGCTCCTTTCCACCCCAGGCAGCCCTCTGAGAGTCCAGCTCGACAATCCGCCTGTCTCTTTCAGAGAAATGGCCTCGTCCATGCGAGTGCCGGCGGCTGAGGTCAGCATCATGTCCGAACTGGAGAACGCACTGCAGCATATGTTCGAAACGCAAGGTCCTTGCTTGCTGGACGTGCATATTACTGACGGTTTCAACCCCCAACCCGCACTTGACAAGGAGCGGGCGGCAACAAACAGCTAGAGACCTGACCACTTTTTAATTCGTGTAGATTCTTATTGATTCCTTTTGAAACGAGCAGCCGGAGCGACTCGGTTGTTAAAATTTAGCCTGTATTTGCGACCTTTTAGGGTACTCAAACGGTGAAAACACTTGAAGCGAACGCCGCTCAGCAAGTCGAGAGCGGGCGAATTGTTAACGACTTCTCAATTGAAGTTGCGACTGTAAACGGGTCTGGAAGCCAATCTTCGAATTCCGTGCTGATGCGCTCCATCTTCCAGATGGGCATTCCGGTAAGCGGCAAGAACCTGTTTCCATCAAACATTGCCGGTCTGCCGACCTGGTTTACCATCCGCGTAAACAAAGACGGCTACATTGCCAGAAAGAAAGAAATCGACATCATGGTGGCGATGAATCCTCAGACCGCCATCGAAGACGTCAAAAATCTCAAGCCGGGTGCCGTTTGCATCAGCCCGCAAGAATTGAATCTCTCCGCTGTGCGCTCCGACGTGAAGCACTATCCGGTGCCCTTCACCGAGTTGGCTGCTAAAGCCACCGAGAACATCAAGCTGAGAAAGCTCGTCACCAACATGATTTATGTCGGGGTTGTCGCAGAACTTCTGGACATCGAGCAAGCTGAAATCGAAAACGCGATTCGCCGCCAGTTCAAGAAAAAACAATCGGCTGCAGATTTGAACATCAAAGCATCCGACACCGGCCGCGAATGGGCGAAAGAAAACATCAAGAAAGACGATCCGTATTACGTCGAGAAGATGAACAAGACGGCAGGCAAGATCATCATCGATGGCAACGCCGCCTCCGCTCTCGGTTGCATGTTCGCGGGCATTCAAGTCGCCGCATGGTATCCGATCACTCCGTCGTCGAGCTTGACCGAGTCACTCATCGACTACATGAAGAAATACCGCATCGACAAAGAATCCGGCAAAGCGACATTCAACATCGTTCAAGCCGAAGACGAATTGGCAGCGATCGGCATGGCTCTGGGAGCCGGTTGGGCAGGCGCTCGCGCTATGACCTCCACTTCCGGCCCCGGCATTTCGCTCATGGCTGAATTTGCAGGATACGGCTATTTCACCGAAATTCCCGTGGTCATCTTCGACGTTCAACGCGTCGGTCCGTCCACCGGCATGCCGACAAGAACATCGCAAGCCGACTTGATCAGCGCCTTCTACCTCTCGCACGGCGACACGAAACACCTCGTCATGCTTCCGGGCTCCGTAGCTGAGTGCTATCAATTCGCACATGATGCCTTCGACCTTGCCGAGCGTTTCCAACAACCTGTATTCGTTCTGTCCGATCTCGATCTCGGCATGAACAACTGGATGTCGGACCCATTCGAATATCCGAAGACTCCTCTGGACAGAGGCAAAATCATGACTGCCGAGATGCTCGAGGCCGGCAAAGAATTCGCCCGCTATAAAGATGTCGACGGCGACGGAATTCCTTTCCGCACATTGCCCGGCACCAACCATCCGAACGCCGCATACTTCACTCGCGGTTCCGGACACAACGAGAAGGCCGGTTACACCGAGCGTCCGGATGACTATGTCAAACTCATGGACCGCTTGCTCAAGAAATTGGAAACGGCGAAGAAATACATCCCGCAACCAGTTATCGATAAGAACGCCAGCGCCAAAGTCGGCATCATCGCATTCGGTTCTTCCGATCCGGCAATCGGCGAAGCACGCGATCAGATGAAGGCGGCAGGGTTGGAAACCAGCTATCTGCGCCTGAGAGCATTGCCTCTCACTGATGACGTGAAAACGTTCATTGAATCGCATGAGCGCACTTATATCGTTGAGCAAAACCGCGACGGTCAACTCCGCGACATCATCGTCAGCGAACTCTCGCACCTCGCAACGAAAATCCGTTCCGTCAGACATTACGATGGCTTGCCGCTTGACGCTCGTTTCGTCACCGACTCCATCCAAAGCCAGGAGAAGTAAGAGACATGGTTGCATCTTCACCAAAACCCCAAAGCACAAACCGCATTGGTCTGACATTGGCGGATTACAAAGGCAGCCCGTCGACTCTCTGCGACGGATGCGGTCACGACGCCATCACCAGTCAGATCATCAAAGCGTTCTACGAGCTGGGCATTGAGCCGCACAACGTTGCCAAACTGAGCGGCATCGGTTGCTCCAGCAAAACTCCGGCGTATTTCTTGAACCGCTCACACGGTTTCAACTCAACACACGGAAGAATGCCGTCGGTCGCAACAGGCGTCAGCCTCGCCAACAAAGACCTGCTTCTCATCGGCGTCTCCGGCGACGGCGACACCGCTTCGATCGGTCTGGGTCAATTCTGCCACCTGGTCAGACGCAATGTGCCGATAATCTATATCGTCGAAAACAACGGCGTCTACGGCTTGACCAAAGGTCAATTTTCCGCCACCGCCGACCTGGGCTCCAAGCTCAAAACCGGCGTGTTGAACGAACTTCCGCCCATTGATCTTTGCGGCCTTGCCATCGAGCTTGGCTGCGGATTCGTCGGTCGCTCGTTCGCAGGCGATCCGAAACAGTTGGTCGCATTGCTGAAGGCCGCTGCTTCCCATAAGGGAACCGCAGTTATCGACGTCATCAGCCCGTGCGTAACCTTCAACAACCACGAAGGTTCAACGAAGAGCTACAAGTACGCGAAGGAAATGGAAACCCCGCTCCACGAGCTCGGCTACATCCCCTTCTACGAGCAAATCACAGTGGACTACGAGCCAGGCACCGTCACTGATATCGAACTCCATGACGGTTCGCACCTGCGCTTGAAGAAGACCGAGCGCAACTACGATGCCACCAACAAAGCACTCGCAGTTGAAACCATCGCCAAAGCCTCCGAGGAAAAACAATTCCTCACCGGCTTGCTCTACATCGACGAGAAGAAAGAGAATTTCACCGACCTCATGCACGTCGTTGATACTCCGCTCGTCAACATCCCGGCAGAACAGTTGAGACCATCGAAAGAAGTACTCGACGATGTAATGAAGGGCTTGATGTAGTTCTCAGGCAATCTCCAGCATTAGAGGGGCGGCGAAAGCTGCCCCTCTT
>JADYYD010000108.1 GCA_020853845.1 Candidatus Melainabacteria bacterium | reverse complement strand
GTTGCTTCGGCAAACTTGTTTTGTGCAAGCAATGCCTCTGCGTAGGCGACACGTTCGCCCTCGTTTTTGGGCGTGCCTATCGCTGTGAGATCGACGGGTTTTCCGGACATGGAGCGCAGCTTCGCATCTGCCAGGCGCAATTGCAGGTTGTCCGGATTCATTTGAATCGCTCGAGCGATTGATGCTTCTGCCGCCTCGAAATCATTGTCGGCGATGAAAGCTCCAGTAGTTTCTTTCTGCGCCTTCAAATACAAAGCACGCGTCAAACCTTCGGCAGCAGCGATGTTGCCCGGGTTGTTCTGCAGAACGGACTCATAGTCTTTGATCGCATCGGCAATCTTTTCAAGGCGCAAACTATTGCTTGCAATTCGTTGCAACAATTCTGTGTTGTTCGGCATGAGATCCATTCCCGATCTGAGTTCTGCAATGGCGTGCTCAATGTCGCCTCTGCTTTCGCGAATTTCGGCAATCTTGATATACGGTGAAGCGTTCTCGGGCTTTATCCTGATTGTTTCCTGAAACTCTTTGATGGCTGCCACCATGTTGCCCTGGGCGGCATAGGCTTTACCGAGCTCATAGTGTACGGGGGCGCTGTTTCTGAATTGATACAGGGACGTATTCAGTTCTTTGATCGCCTCATCGACCATGCCTTGCTTCAAGTATGCGCGTCCGAGTCCGTAATGCGCAGTCGAATTGCCGGTATTAAGGACGGTGGCTTGCTTGAAAGCAGCAATAGATTCACCGGCTCTGCCAGCATCAAGTTGGACCATACCCAAGCCGGAATATGCTTCCGAATAGTTTTTGTCACCTCTAATAGCGGTGTTGAAAGCTTCTTCCGCTTTGTCGAGACGTCCTTCCTCTTTATATACGCGACCCAGAATGTTATATGCTTCCGGCAGATTCGGATCTGTGGCAAGCGCCATGCTGCACTCGGCACCGGCCTGTTTCAAAAGGGCCTCTTTGTTCTTTCGCAATGTGTTGGATGACGATTGCAGGCGGTTCAAAAGCACCTGAGCTTTGCCGCAGTGCGCCATGGCATTCTTAGGATCTGTTTTAAGCACATTGTCGAATTCTTCATCGGCTCGATCGAGTTTAAAGCTCTTTGCGTATGCGTATGCCAATCCGTTGCGCACATTCAAGTCTTTGGGTTGGGCATTGAGAGCCGTTCTATAAAGGTCGGCGGCTTCATTGTATTTTCCTTTTCGCACAAGTTCGTCTGCCATTTGTTGTTCTTGGCTGATTCTTGCTTTTAAAGTTTCTTGCGATGAACGCGCTTGAGCATCATGGTTCAAGTCTAAAGAGCCGCACAGAAAGAGCGAACCGGCGATCAGCAATATGGATTTCTTTTTCAACGCCATTGTCAAAATTCCCCTCTTCGTTTCCGACTTGCCACCATAATCCGGTGCCGAGGACGAAGCAATTACTGCAAGCGAATAAGAAAACATAGGTTTGACTATAGGCGCCAAATGGGAACCCCGTCACGGGACGGGCTTATAGCGTGGTTCTCAAGAGGTGGCTGGTGGGCGCTCATTGATACAAAAGTGCGACATATAAAGGTGAGATGCATCTGATAAATGGCTTTCGAGTCGCCGCCCGTGGTATTCTATTAATTTACCGAACGTTCGGTAAATGAAATATTACCCGCCAGACCAGGGGGTGGTCACATGTCAGTGGAGAAGAAAATGCCAAAGACAGCAATGCCTATAAAGGAATCCGAGGGCAAAGTGGACGAAATCAAGTCCGGCATGCTGGATGCTCCGACAAAGCATGAGCGTATGCCAAATCCGGAAGAGCTGCTGTTGAATGCGGAAGACGCTCCTAAAATCACAGACAAGCTGAACATCTTTCCTTTTGACTGGCGCGTTGAAACTCCCAGATTGATGGAAATCTATGAGAATTCCAGAGATCCGGGTTGGTCACCCAGCCAACTGCCCTGGCACACACTCGATGTTGAGAGTATGACTCAAGATCAGCGCTACGCAATTTCCTATTGGTGGGCTTTGCTTTCAGTCTTTGATGCATCAGGTCCGGCTGTCTTTGCACGCGCCATGATTCACGCTTATGAAGTGCACGAAGAAGACGCCATCAGAAAGTGCTTCTTCTCGGTCACCCGCGATGAGATGAATCACGAAGAAGTCTGCGGCAGGGCAATCAACAAACTTACGCCTAACGGTCCTCTAGGTTATGAACCTGAGACCGAACTCGGCAAGCTGGCAAGAAATAATATCGAATGGCTCTATCACAATGGTGCTCGTTATTGGAGTGGCTATAAGAAGGCTGTCGAGCACTATCCAATGCCTATTCTTTTCACTTCCTTCCTTTTCGGTGAAGTAGCAGCCTCGACGCTCTTCCACAGCATGTATGAGAGCACCGACATTCCTGTGTTCAAAGAAGCGTTCAAAAACATCGGGCGCGATGAAGGTCGGCACTTGAGCTTCTGCCTTGCTCTTCTCAAAGAAGTGCTTCCGAAGATGTCGGAAGAAGACAAGGAAACCGTCACCAAGCAATTCAGAGCCGGATTCATATTCCTTTCCGGCGTTCTCTATGAGCCACCTGAAGAGTTCTGGCAATTGCCGCCTACCTTCCTTCCGGCCCAGCGCTTGCTTGAGGAAAAGGCTCGTGAGGCAGGATTTGGAATTTTGTCTCTGGAAAAACGGAAAGAAAACTGGAGAACGGCTGTAGTCAGGCTTAAGACAATCGTTGAGCCTTATGGCGTAAAGTTCCCTGCGCTTCCTGAAATCGATGTTGATGGCGAGACTGTCGCCTTCGATGCGGACAAAATCGTTCCTATCTTCTAAACTAGGGCGATGGTAAGACCACGCGCAGAAAATTACCTGGAACGGCAACAAGGCATTCTTGATGCTGCCGCCGCTATGTTTGCAAAACATGGTTTCAACGGCACGAGCATTGCCGCACTTGCCGATTCATGCGGAGTTTCAAAGGCGCTTCTTTATCATTATTACGACTCTAAAGAAGCGCTTCTTTATGACATGCTGCTTGTGCATTGCAAGCTTTTGTCTGAAACCGCAAGCAGCGCCACCAAGCAGTCCAATCAACCGGAAGAGCAGCTACGTCATCTGGTCCGTGCCCTCATGGAACTCTACATGAGCTCTCGAGACAAGCATGTTGTCTTGCTCAATGATCTTCATTGTTTGCCTGAAGCACAGCAAACGGAGATCAAAGAAGAGGAAAGAAAAGTGCTTCAAGAAATCAAAGATTTGATCGTGCGGCTTCGTCCCGAATTGAAGGCACCACAGGTGACATCACTGACAATGTATCTGATGGGCGCAGTAAACTGGACCTACACCTGGTTTAAACCCCAGGGACATGTGTCTGCATCAGAGTTTGCAGATCTGGCCACGGAAACTTTTCTCAACGGACTGATGAAAAAATCAGTTTAGCATTGGCTTCACGTGCGGATGGCTATGCTGTTCCACACTTGCTGCAGATGATTGCGTTGTTTATGTATACTGCTGCCTCGCCCTTCTCGACAGTCGTTCGGCACTTTCTGCACACGCCGGTGTATCTGACTATAAATGCATTGCCGTCTTTGCCTGTGCGCAAGTATTTAAGCGCGTTCTTATCGGTCTTCGCCAGCCGTTTTAGTTTTTTCGTGAGGGCGGCGATTTCGGCATCGGCTTTCGAACTTCTCTCCGGCAAATGCAATAAGTTATTGATGCGATCGATCAATGCCTGCGCCTCATCGATGTCGGCAACAAGCGACAAGCCGCTCTGAGCATTTGCCTGACTGGTTCTCCCGCAGGTGTAACATTCCACCTTTTTCGTGAGCGGGTCATACCAGATTTGTTCTCCTGTCTGGATTGGTTTGGAGCATTTGCATGTTCCTATGTAGAGGGATTCCATTAGTCTTGGAGCAGGCGCAATATCCGACGGTGTTTTTAGCAGTCTAACCATGCTTGAGTCCTCACGCAGCAACGAAACCTGCAATCAGACTACTGGGACCGAACACCGATTTGAATGTGCAATTCGACAGTTATTATCTGCTTGATCTATAAATGTTTATCGAGGTCTGGCAATTTTTTTCCAGTGCTTTTCTTCGGCGATTAAATTGAGCGCTTGATTAAGCAGTGTTTTTCCCGGCTCCATGCGATGCCATGTCGAAGCGCCGGAAGGATGCGGCAATGGAATGATGTCGAATTCGTGGTTGAAAGCTGCCTGTCGGTGCTTGGTTCCTATGATGCTGGCAAGCTGCGTCTTACCGAAAAACTGCTCAATTGCTAATTTTCCGACGGGCAAAACCAGTTCGGGAGAAAGAAGGTCGAATTCCGCCTGCATCCACTGCGAGCAATTCCTTATCTCGACATCGTTAGGCACCCTGTCACCGCCGGTTTTCGCTTTGCCTGGAAAACAGCGGCATACTGCAGACATATATACGTTTTGCCGGAAAGTCTCTTCGTCTACTCCAATTGAATCGAACCATTTGAAAAGGGTTTTTCCCGCCGTCCATGCGAACGGTCTGCCCATCTCTCCCTCTCTTGGACCTGGAGCCTGCCCGATCAAATAGATTTTGCTGAGCACGGGTCTTCCTGTGACAACCGGACCGACCATCAAAGGGCAGGCCGTGCAGCCTTTCAGCTTTTCTATATGCTGGGAAATCAAGGTTTTCGAGTCTTTGGCAACCGGCATGGTTTAGAGGAATTCCGTGAATGCTTGTCTTTGCGCTCATTGACGCTATCAGTAGTTTATCCGCAAAGCTATCTACATATAAGAAGGAAAGCGTTCGTTCTTAAGGACACGCAAAACCTGCTTCTACTCTCCGTTTTCGTAGAAGAATTTTCGGACCGGCGCCTATTTTTTTGATTCATTGCTGTCAAAACTGCTACTAACATGCATAGTGAAGAACCTCATGGACAGCGAATTTGCTTGCAGGACTTCACCTTAAATCCAATTCGATATGCATCGGGCTGCGAATTTCTCGAAACCGTGACTGTTGCTTCGAAAGCCGCATCAGCGCTGCGTTTCAACTCGTCGATAGTAGAAGAAAATATGCCCGCAATGGATTAAAAGCTGGGCGTTTTGATTAACTCTGCTTCTCTACCGCGTTAAGTAGTGAGTTTTGAAACGCGCCTATAATCAGCTTTTCGGGATGCGATATATGGAGCCGTTATCTGGAATGCATGTGTTGGACTGTATTGCATTAATTGTGAGAGCGGGCTTATCATAAACACAACAGAAACCGCTTTATATCCGCATTGCAATCGACCGTTCAGGACGAACAAAAAAGGGTCCTCGAAAACAGGTTATTCAATGCACCAGTCGATAAGACACTCTTGTGTTCTTGATTGACGAGCGGTCCGCATCTTAAATCAACGGAACAAATCGAACTACAAGTAAAGTCTAGTTCCACCGGCATGGTGGCACGGGCGGTGCTCGTGTCCTCGCGCCGAATAGCTGGAAAATCCAGCGAAGGAGGCATTCATGAAAAATATCGCTGATGTGGTCCTAAAGGCAGAAATGCTTGAGGAGCGCGGCGAGTATCGCAAAGCTGAGCGCATGTACAAAAAGGCGCTGGCTATGCAAGAAAAATCCGTAGGAGAAGATCATCCTGAATTGGCTGACTATCTCTATAACCTCGGAATGATTCAATGCGCTCTGGACAAGAACACTGAAGCAGAAGTGGTTCTAAACAGACTGCTGACACTGTTGCAGGATGACACTACAGAACGTGATTATGACGCTCAAGAAATAGTCATTCTCATCGATTCCATTCGCAATGGCATTGAAGAAGAAGACATTCCTGCGCTTCAAGCAGCTACCGCGTAAGCGGGAGCTGCTCCCCTTGGGGAGTTTTGAATTTTCTGGTTTTGCCGGATCTATTATTCAGATTGGGTCGAGCAAGAGAATTGTTTTTCAGCCGAGGCGAGTTCTGCGTCTTAAGCAGTTTGAGATTGATTATCTCAATCACAAATGCAAAACCGGCGGCAAAGAACAGATGTGTTTCAGAAACCCTTAAACCTGTCCCTTCCATAACTGATATCCAGCCCACGGCATGGAGAACGACGAGAGCCACCGTTGCAAGAGTAGGCGCGTTTACGAGCAATTCTTGAATCTTGTGGCCGAACATCATCATCACCAATTGCGCGATTACAAGCGCCGTGATGATCAGTTTGAAGTCATTCGCCACTGCTAATGCGGCCATCATCGAGTCAATCGACAGAATTACATCGATGATGATTATCTGCGCCGTCATCACAAGACAGCGCATCGATATCGGCTCCGGCGGATTGACCTGTTTCTGTGTCACATGAGCGACTATTTCCATGGCGCTCTTTATGATAAGAAATGCGCCCCCAAGAATCAGCACGATCTGTCTGGTCTCAAGCGTTTCGCCGCAGACTGTGAAAGTGAAGATGCGTGATTGCATCAGCTTGAACAGTCCAACGAGCAAAATTGTCCTCAGCAAAAGCGTGCCGCCAAACGATAGAACATGAACGACTCGACGTTTGTTTTCGTCCAGGCGGTCGGTCATCACGGACACTAAAGCATGATTGTCCACACTGAGAAAAATCTCGAGTGTCGACAAGAGGAAAAGAAGCACAAGTGCTTCCGGTTGAGTAAGCCAGCTCATGGCAGACCCCCTACAGTTGCATTTGGGATGCGGTTAAATGGAATTTGTTTTGCGAATCTGAAAGCCCAATATGTCAGTTCTACACCCCTCGTCTTGACAATTGCCGCTTTCGTAATGCGATTTTAATAGTCCCTCAGACTTTCAGGATTTAGTACTCTATGGCTTTGGCACATCGAAAATCGCGAGGGAAAGGCAGATGGCCCAAGGAGTCCATGGCGGCACGCTGGCGCCGATTGATGAAATCGCTTCATCATTGGGATTGGCAAAAAACGACATCGAGCAATTTGGGCTCGGCAAAGCCAAAATTACCTACGAGGCGATGTCTCGCCTCCTTGGTGAAAAGGAAAAGCGCGGCAAACTC
>JADYYD010000107.1 GCA_020853845.1 Candidatus Melainabacteria bacterium | reverse complement strand
GGATTCTATCAAGTGGAGCGCCGAAAAATAGGACCAGGCGAGATGCCTGAGAAGTTGCACTGGTTCAAATGGGAGGCTACATTCACATGGATTACGGGATTTTTGCTTCTGAGCCTTGCCTATTACATGACCAAGGGGGTTTATCTCGTTGATCCCAGTGTCGCCTCGATTACACCAGAGCAGGCAACGCTTATAGGTCTTTTGACTTTGGCTGCTTGCTGGTTCGTTTATGATTTAATTTTTGAGTCGAGGTTTGCCGCCAGTGGGAATTTTGTCACATGGCTGTCACTCGCTTTGCTTACCGCGCTGGATTACGGGCTCTGCCATGTCTTTAGCGGGCGCGGCGCCTATGTTCATTTCGGGGCGGCTCTGGCCACGATTATGGTATTGAACGTCTGGGTGCGTATTTTGCCGGCCCAGCAGCAAATGATCGATGCCACCAAAGAAGGTCGGCAACCAGACTTTTCGCTGGCCGCCAATGCGAAAAGGCGTTCTATGCATAACAGCTACATGACGCTGCCTGTATTGTTCATGATGATAAGCAACCACTATCCGATCACTTACGGCTCTCATCTCAATTGGGTCGTGCTCATTGGGCTTGTGATTCTGGGCGCCTGCGTCCGGCATTGCATGATTGCCCCGGCCAAAGAAGCCCTCTGGACCACTGTACCTGCCTTGGCAACGGCGCTTTTCCTTATTGTCCTGACTCGACCGCCAGCGCCCGCATCAAACGTCTATGAGAGCGCCTCAGGTCCTGTTACCGCAATTCAGGCGCAATCGATCATCCAGCACCGCTGCATCAGGTGCCATTCGGCCAATCCCAGCGACGAAACCTTCCAGGTTGCACCGCAAGGAGTCATGTTTGACACTCCGGAATTGATTGAGTCTTATGCCGACCGCATTAAAGTCATGGCAATTGATTCTAAAACCATGCCTTTGGCGAACAAAACCAACATGACTGACGAAGAGCGTGCGACCTTGGGTAAATGGCTGGATACAGTTGCTGCTCCCGAAGAGTGACAGGAGGTGCTCTGTCCGCGGATTTTTTAGTACTTGTTTTGAAGAGGGTTGAAAGGAATTTTTGCTGGGCGGACGGAATCCCTAACGCCTGCGAGACTTCAGACCAAATGAATGTGCAAACGCATCTGCAGCTATTTCATCGAAGAGCTTTTCCGGGCAGTTTGGCGCAGCCCAGTCACCATCCGTAAGCCAGGACTGAAAGCGACATCCGCCACCACATATCGATAAATACGGGCACTGCTTCTTTTGGCACCAATTTAAGACATCAGAAGCACGATCAAAATTATGGTTGAGTTTGTCATCTGCCGTGAGCGCTCCAACGCTGGACCCACCGCTAATGCTGCCGCAAGACATGCTATTTTCAAGCATCGTAAAGCTGCAACGAAACAAATCACCATTCCAATCGACTACAAAACAGTTTTTCTGAATTACATTGCAGCTACCGCACATGCCGGGAAGCAGAGGGCTTGCAAATTGCTTTTCTACAACCTGATGAAAAGCATCTGCAAGACTTCTCAATGTTCCTGCAAAATCAAAGTTCTCGCGGGCATATTTTGAAAATTTAGGCATTACCGGCTCAAGTATGATTTCAACGTCATCATTGAGTTCAGCCTCCCGTAGTATCTCCAGCAATGCACCAATGGAATGCGAAGTTGTTTCATCTACATTGACTGCAACTCCAATTCCAAAGCCCTCCAATTCCTTTGCCTTCTTGAGATTTGCCAGTATGCGATCGAATGTCCCTCCGCCTGAACTAGCAGGGCGTCTCAAATCGTGAATTGATGGAGGTCCGTCTAAAGTGACTCGTACATACGTCAGCCCGTAATTTAGCAACTGTGTGAGAATCTCATTGGAGAGATTCAGCCCATTCGTGGTCAGGCTAATTTCCAGAGGTATCGACAAACGTTCAGAAAGCCTTTTGAATCCACTTGCATATGCAAGACCAATCTGGAAATCCATTAGAGGCTCGCCGCCAAACAACCCCAGATGAAGCGCTTGCAACCCGCGATCTTTTATGTATTGCTCGGCCCAAGAGATGGTTCTATCGACCATTCCCTGGTCATGACGCCTGGAAACATCTCGCCCGGACTGGAAGCAATAGCCGCATGCCATTTGACAGCGAGCGGAATAGGCAATCGTCAATTTCAAGCATGATGGTTGCAAAAAATTTTGAACAATGCTGTCGATACACAATTCTTCCTTGAACGGGTCGACAATAATTGCCAGCACCTGAAGCTCTGCGGCAAGTGAGGCCGGCAGAGCATCGGCAACCCTCTCCAGCCGATCTGCAGAGCCGGCACTTTTCTCATATCTCCAAAACGGCCTTTTCCCTGATCTGCGCGTAAGAAATCCTGCCAAAGATCTGGCAAGGGATGAATCGATTAGTACGCCCAAATCGGTAAGAGCGTTGTAGAGCAACCAGTTTTCACTGCCACCATTGACGGCAACCAGAAATGTGAACCTGCTGAGCCTCAACACTGAACTGCCTCAAACTTCGATTCTCATTTGAATCTGGCCTTCTGTTTTGGACGCCTTACCGAACTGCGAGACAGGAGCTTGATAAAGCCTTTCTCCTTTACTTTTCTCACTGAGTTTTTTGACGAACCGAGTGATCTCGCGGATTGTTCTTGGGTTCGAATCATCGTCTTTCCTCGCGTTGCTTAAGCCACATTAGTGAAATGTTCGCGGCTGTTGTATCGCTCTCCGGCATGAGAACTTGCAAGTAATCGCCTTTTATTATCATCTGTTTATGCCAGGTTCCCGTAAGTGTGCAGTCCGCCCATGCCCAAGAATGAAAATCCCAGGTAAGTCAAAATAGTCAATAGCAATCCCAAAAAAGCACACAGAGACAATGAATCAGTACGGCAATCTTCGCGAGCGCGAAGGTGCAAATAAGCGGCATAGCTCAACCATGTGGCTAAAGACATGGACTCTTTTGGATCCCAGGTCCAGTAGGCACCCCAGGCGTGATTAGCCCAAAACGCACCAGTAACAATTCCAAAGGTCAAAAGAGGAAAAGCGATGGTTATGGACTTCTGGCAGATGGCTTCAGTCATTTCATAAAGCTCTGTTCTGACCGGTTTGCTCTTGGTCTCCATCCAGAAAAGTAGAAGAATTGCAAAACAAGATACAGTCAGCCCACACCAGAAAAGCAGATTGATTGTCGGGGCCGAGGCCAGCTTCAGAGTACCGAGATAGATACTCACAACACACAGTGCCAGAGCCATAAGACAGGATATAGCAGTCCTTCTGCGTCTGGCGCTCCATAAGTTCAGGATTGCCAACAGACCACTAGTTATAAAGAATGCGTATGATACTATCAGCGGTGGCACATGTATAACTCTCCAAAAGCTTACCAATGCCGGCATCAGTGGTTTTATTTCATGCAGTCCCGGGGGCAGCCAACTGGCGTACAGAAAAACAAGGGTGACGCAGAGTGCAGTCAAGCATCCAAGATATAACGGGCCGGTTCTTTTGAAAAGCACGACAAATGCAAGAAGCAGCCCCCAGGAAAATAACAGCAAGCTCTCATACAAATTGGCAATCGGAAAGCGGGCTGACTCCCAGGCCCTGACCAGCAAAGAGATGCTGGTGCAGACAAAGCAAAAATGCAGCAAATGTACGGCGGCTGCACCAACACCTCTCAATCTCGCAGGAAAAGCAGATCCGACGGCAAACATCCACAAAGAAAGAAGACTTGAAAATCCGGCAGCATTCACAAAAGTAGTTTCAGCGCTCATTTGACGTTACAACTCCTCTTTCAAGAGCATCTGTATTGAACTGACGTTTCATACCACGTTCAATTTGCCGTACGTGTTCGCGCATGATGTGCGCTGATTTTACTCCGTTGAAACCAAGCCGACACGTGCTTGCCCCGTCTCCCAGCGACTCAACTGCCGCCCAGATCTTAAGATTGGGAACGGCGACAAAAATAGAGCCCAAAAAGAAAAAAATAAATGCCGTGTATGTCACCCAGAGACCAGGATCACACTTGAATTTGATTCCGGATTGCGGCAGTCCTTTCTCGTAACGAATGACGACGGGGAAATTGGGAACAATTTGGCCCTGCGCAAGAGCCGCCAGAAATCGCGGCCGAGAGACTGTTTTTTCTTTCAAATACACTTTTAAATGAGGTCCGCCATCAAGAGCACATATGAGAATCAGGTCGTCGGATAAATTGAGAACGCCCATCCTTCCGTGCGGCATATCTGCAAGCGGCACACTCACCTTGCGATTATTGAGACTTAAGGCGACTGCAGCCATCTTCCAATCAGACTGGCAGAAGTCGATGCCATCAAAAGTAAGCGGGCTGTTTACGCATAGGCTGCCAGAGAATGATTGCTTGCCGCTTTTCGAAACTGACAGAGTGCTGAACCACTGTTTAGGCTCTCCACCCGCATGAGAATCACTTTTCGTGGATAGTAATTTCACGGACAACTCTGCTACGTGTGCCAGAGGCCCCCTTTGTTCGATGGCACCTGAAATGTTTTCCGTATCGCCCTCTTTTAAGTTTAAGTTGCCCGAGTATGAGAAAAGCAACGAGATCATCACTCCCAAAAGCAAAATGACCAGACCCAGATGCGTTAAAGGCGCCGCCAGCCATGCTGCACGCCCTTTCTGAAAGACCGCGCACTTTCCTCCAACAGACACTTTGTATCCAAGCGCCTCCATATTACTTTGCAAGTACTCCAGGACACTTGCAGTCCCGCATGGTATGTCAAAAGACACGACCTGCCGCAGTCCAGCCACCTGTGACGAATCCAAAAGGTCATCCGGCTTCAATCGTCTGCGAATTTTCTCGGACATCCGAGAAATCGTGCATGCGATTAGATTGACGAAAAGACCTGCAACGCAGATAAGAAAGGACCAGGAATTGAAAACATCGTTCAATCCCAACCTGGCCAATAATGGAAATGTTTGTTCGAAATTTGGACCGGACGTAAGCGCACTTTCTGCCTGCCCAATTTGAGGAATGCAGGCGCCCGAAATCGCCAGCACAATCAAAAGAAGGAGCAAGACAATCGTGAATTGGAGAGACGATAAGAATGAACAGATGCTGCTGCTCACCTGGTTCGTCTTCAATAGTCTCACGGACCCTCCTTATGAAGTCGGGTTACATCTTCATGCGTTCTACCATGTCGTCAAAACGACCTTCGTCCAGAAGCCGATCGTTTTCGACAGACTGCTTGAATGCTACATAAAGGACCCAGCAAATGATAATCACCATCGCCGAAATCGGAATGTTGTCCGGCGCCGTAAGAATGTGAATGAATTGCTCCATGCTAGTCCCTCAGTTAATTCGCCTTCGCCGACGTCAAAAGAAACTGGTCTCTTTCGAGCGCTATGAACTCAACCGTTATAGCGCTTATCCAGAGATAAAAGTGCTTGCGCGTATGATTGGCTATCGCCTTCTGAAGAAGCGGCACAAAGCTCAGATAGTCCTCAATCACGATCGTTTGAGCGGTAACACAATCGTCCACTCGCTGCATAACTCCCGACTTCTGGGCGTGCAATTCTTTGGCGCAAAGAAGTGACATGAACTCACACAAACTGCTCAGGTGATCCGGTTCGCGAAGCGGAACCGTGTTGACGCCGAAGTTTTTGTAAAGACCTCTCAATTGAGCTACCGCCATCGCCTGGCGGCTCTCTCCTTTCATGTACTGGCTGGCCGTCAGTGGGCAGGCATCCACGTGTGAGATCTGGAAAATTCGGTTGTACTCAATTTCGAAAGATTCAAGATCTGTTTGTCTGGACTCCGCGAGGAGTTTTTCCCTGAATGCACTGGTGATTTCTTTGAGCTGCCCTCCCAGAGGGGCAAGAACATCATCGAAACCTTCGTAGTATTCATCTGTTGAAAGCGCATCCAGAAGTTTTTGCGTGGGATAGTCAATGCCCGTGGAAATCAGTTTGTACAGCAAAGCGCGACTGGTCAGTGCGTCAATGTCTTTTGGATTCATCAGTGTTTATGCCTCGGTTGCTATACGATTTATTTATGCTCGGCGAGCTAATGTATCCTCAGAGTCACCCAGTTGGAAAGGGACTTCATACCGTTGCGCTCTTGCTTGCTGCCGTTCCAGACGGCTACAGCAGCATTGATCGTGCTTTTCGGAGCAAAACCGGGACAGGCTTCATCCTTTTTTTCAACCAGTGGCTTGTAGATAACCACGTGCCAGCGGCCGTCCCGCCAGACTCCGCGCCCCTTTATGGTCTGAAAGCGCTCGGGCTTGCTGGTCACCGACGAGATGCCGACGGCGACCAGGTCTTCGACAGGACTGTGGTGACTGGACTGCGGGAAAAGATTATAAATTCCGCTGACCGGTCCACCGCGGCCCTG
>JADYYD010000106.1 GCA_020853845.1 Candidatus Melainabacteria bacterium | reverse complement strand
TCACCGGCTCTTTGTGCTTCCGGCGCCTTCAACGCATCGCTCACTTTCTCGTCGGCCGGCTCCGCAGGCGGCGTATCAGAAGGCTGCGGCAGCTCGCGCGGGCGAATTCGCGCCACGGAATTATGCACTTCAGGCGAAGGACTCGGCACCACGCCAAAATTGCGGATGTACAAACCAGTGCCTTCCGCGCGCATCTTCACGCGATCTTTGAGACGGCTGGTGGAGAGCTGGCTTTCCAGGCTGTCTGCAACTTCATCCAGAGCATTCTGCCTGTCCTGACTGTATTGTTTGAACTTCTGCGCCCGTTCCTGCGCATCGCCACGAATTCGCGCCGCATCATTCTCAGCCTTTTTGCGAATTTCAGCGACAAGAGCCTGCCGCCGCTCCATCTCCAGTCGCTTGGCGTGTTCGACCGTGTACGGGTCGTTTCTATAAGAACCAGCGACAACCAGAGGAGCTTCCAAAATGGCTTTGCACTCCGCATCAGCATCATCGAGAACTTTTCGAGCCGTACCCTCGCCGGTCTTTACCGCATTACCGGCAAAAGTTTCCGAGGCTGATTTGTGGCGTCCCTTCTCGTAATCGGCTTGACGCCTGATGGTGTCGATCGCCTTGTTGAGATGCTCTGGCGCATTGTGTTGAACAATATCTTTGCGCTGTTTTCGCGATTGAAAAACAGGCTTGTTGACGGCTGCAAGCTCCGGTTCGTCAGGTATGGACCGTCCATAACCAATCAGTGCACGACGGCAATATCCGGACACCGGACCGAACGGGTCGAGACGATACGCCATATCGTATTCCTTCATCGCCTCTTCATGGCGCGCAAGATGGACGTAACAACCAGCCAGGTAGTAGCGGCACATAGCATTGTGCGGCGCCTTGCTCACGGCACGCTCGAGAGGACCGAGCGCCATGCTGTACCGGCGCGCGTGAAACTGGCGAACGCCTTCTTCAAGAGGCGTGTAGGCGCTTGCCGGCGCGGGGAAAATTTGCAAGAAACCCAGGGCAACGGCAAAAAAGCCCGAAGACAAGGATAAAGTCATTGATGTCCGTTTTTGCATAACCAGATTTGGCTGAAAACAACGAGGCGCTATGTTGTCATTATGGCACCCAAGTGCCCAGAACAAAAGTAAAACCGTAACAGTAGGCGCTTTGGAACGCCTGAGAGTGCGAGTTTCCTTGCAGCAAACTTTCGCATGCGGCTAATAATGAGCGTTCGATGGACTCCAGTTTTCAAACAGGCTTGGCAGAATTTAGGTAGACGCTCGATATAACCGGCGTGTTCCTGTTTTCAAGATTAGATTTCCAACGCGCCGGACAACACCTATTTGAACTCGAGAAAGCCTCGGTGTTTCAACCAGATCAAAAGCCCGCCAGAGACAGCAACCATGAGCGCCAGGCAGAAGTAATACCCGAAAGTCAGGTGAATTTCCGGAATTTGAAAATTCATTCCGTAGATACCTGCGATGAGAGTGGGCGGCAGAAACAAGGTCGCGATCACCGTCAAGATCATGGTCGTTTCATTGGTGCGCAATCCCAAACCAGACACGTAAACATCCATAAGGTTGTAGGACATCGACCGGTACGTCTCGAACATGCGCACGACCGAAGTTACTTCATCGAAGCAATAGCTCAGCTCCAGGCGCCCCTTCTCCGTAATCACATTCGAACGTGAGCGAGAGAGCGCAAGTATGACTGTTTCAATCGGCCAAACTGTATTGAGAAAAATCCAGATGATTTGCTGGGCTCTATTAATCAGCATCAGCTCTTCTCTGCCCGGATGCTTGATGATGCGGCTTTGAATGGTCTCTAGCTTGGTGCCGCCTACCTTGAGCACATCCACATAAGTTTGAATAATGTCTTCGATAAGATGCGCGCACAAGCGGTCCAGAGTGTAGGTGCCGAGCGCTTCGCCGCGCGCCATCAATCTGTCCAAAGTGACAGTAAAAGCTGTATCGTGACTGAACTGCCTGGTTACCAACAGCTTGTCCGTCATGAAGAAATTGATCACCTCAATCGCTTCAACGAATTCTCCCACGGACGGTCTGTGCATAGTCCAGAACACTGAATCGTGAAACTCGTCAAAGAAAGAGCGATGGTGCGGCGACCTGATGAGCTTCAACTGCTCATCCGAAAAGTCCATAAACTTTGCCAATTCCCTCCAAAACTCGTCACTATGGCTGCCCGACACATGCAACCAACAATAAGTGTTCGCCGTCGTCTCCGCGCATATCGAATCAAAATCTATGAACGGCCTGATACTGAGCCCGTTTTCATCGAGTCTAAAATACTGGATACGCGGCTCGAGCTGATTGGGCAAACACGGATTCATCTCGAAGTGGTTGAAATCGAATGCCAATCGACCGTGATTAAAAGGTAATTCTTTCATTTTGGTTTAGTGAGAGTTTCTGGGTTTGGGCGCGACAGCCGAATAGTAGAATAGAGCACTTCCAAGAATGACAACGCAGGAAATCCAGTATTCCCGGGGCAAATTAGAGTGAAGTTAACAAGACGTTCAAATACTTCTCGAGCCGCCAAGGCTTCTTTCGTTTGCCTTTCGCTCGCAGTTTCCTCCTTTTCGCTCGGCGGTTCACCTGCCGCGGCATTTCCGTTTTTCAGTAAGAAACATGCGGATCAGCCCGAGAAAATAGAGAGTGGAAGCGCTCAAACTTCCCCGCCTGTGTATGAACCCGGTCCTGCGCCACCGGCGCCTGTTTCAAGAACGGCAACACCGAAATTCTTGCCGGCAACACCGGCATTTCGTCCATACAATCCCACTTCAACCGTTCTGCCGGCGGCACAATCGGCACGGCCTTCCCTGGCGCCAACAGTCAGTCAGCCTGCCGCGCCCTCGTTTGAAAACGTGCCGGAATCACCGCAGTCCGACCTGCCGACCGAAAATTCATTGCAACCGAATCAGCCAAAAACACACCACCCTCCTGCGGTTCTCGAACGACCACCGATTCCGCCACCTCCAGCGGTGCAAGCTCCTCTTATGGTTTCCAGCGGCGATCCACCCCCTGCACTGGCGTGGCGTGCCGTCGCGTACAAACTCTGGATAACGCCACAGTCTGCGCCGCCGAAACGAACGAAAGCACAAAGCGCATTTACTGCTTCGTCCGGCACTACCATGAAAGCGCTGATGAAAGCGCTCGAAGAAGCAGGTTGGACGACTCAGCAATTTAACGCTTCGGCTGGGCATCTTCTTGCGGTCAGATCGGATGTGGAAGCGAACAAAACACGACTGATTTTTGCAGCGCATCCCGGTGAAGGCGGCGGCACAGTTGTAAGAGCCGCAGTCGATCCGGATTCGAAAAACTTCGACAAAAGCCTGTTGGAGTCTATCTTTTCGAGAGCGCAAGACATAGCATCACGCAACGAATTGCTTTAAACGAATTGCTTTAGTTGAATAATCGAAACAAGTGGAGAAGTTAAACGAAGTGCCTGCCGACAAACCATTCGTAATCGGAATCACCGGCACCATAGGGGCAGGGAAATCCACTGTTGGTGAGATTCTTATTGAGTTAGGCGTGCCCGTCATCGACACGGATACAATCACTCACGAAGTGCAAAACAGTGAAAAGGTAAAACGCGCGGTTGTGGAAAGATTCGGAAAAGCGGTGCTTACTGATGACGGCAGCGGCAAAATCGATCGCAAGAAATTGGGCGCGCTCGTCTTCAAAGACCCTGGCGCCAAGCGCGATCTAGAAGCAATTATCCATCCCCTGGTCATTCTCGAAAGCCGCAGGTGCGTTGCTGCGCATTCAGGCGAACCTCTCGTCGCTATTCTTGCCCCACTGTTATTCGAAGCAAAAGTTCAAGGCGAGTATGATGAGATCTGGGCGGTAATTGCAAGCGAAGAAGTACTGCGAAAGCGGCTCTCGAAACGCGACGATCTCACCAATGACGCAATAACTCAAAGACTCGCCGCGCAATTCAGCCAGCAAGAAAAAGCGCGCCTATCGTCCGTCGTCATCGACAATTCAGGTGACCGCGAAGAGACAAAGCGCCAGGTGCAAGTCAATCTCGAGAAGTTGCAAGCGAGCGCTAATCCAAAATCTTCTTGAGTTTGTTGGACCAGTGCTTGTCCTTTTGATTAGGACCAAAGCCGGAAAGGTAGTCTTCCATTGCTTTCTCAGCATCCGGCGGCGGCTGTGCGCCTCCGGCAGCATTCTGCTGTGGAGCCGGATTTTGTCCGTTCGCGGCAACATCGGTGACTTTGGTTCCGCATTCACCGCAGAAACGTGCAGCCGGGTCGAGCGGCGCCTGGCAAGCCGCACACTGCGGGATGCGCACGCCGAGTTTATGCCCGCACTCACCGCAAAATTGAGAACCACCCTCCAGGCGCGCCGAACACTCCGGACAATGAGGTGCTTCATCGTCGCCGCGCGCGAAACTGGCTGGCGGCGGCGCGCTGTGTTGCGGGGCTCCATGTTGAATTGGCGGTTGCTGTATTGGTTGCTG
>JADYYD010000105.1 GCA_020853845.1 Candidatus Melainabacteria bacterium | reverse complement strand
GTGCTGCTGGTTTTGCGGTTGCCGAAAATGTCTAACAGTGGGTCCCAAAAATTGCTTTTGCTGACGGGAAGGTTCTCTATGATGTCTCCGGCTAAGCGGCTGCTGTCACCGGGTCTGACGAAGTCCGGCAACTCCAGATCTCGTGCGGCTGCCACGACCTGACTGAGATTGGCCCGGAAGCTCACCGCTGAGTCATTCACCATAAGCACTCTTCGCAGGCGGACTTCCTCATCCTGTGAAAGATTGCCGTCTAACTCGCGCTGAATTAGAAGCCGCGTTTGCGATTCATTCATACGTCCCCCTAGTCCACTGAAAACGCACACTCGGAATGCGCAGTGGAAGCATAAGCGTGGCCACCCGCTGAATAGCAGATGGACAGAAGCTGTTTGTGTGTTCAGCGATCACGAGCCGTGCAAAGGCGCAACGCACTTAGCGCTCGGCACAACCCATTGTGTTGTAACCCCCGACCGGCAGGCCACCCTGCCGCTACATTTCATTTGCCGCCAAGACTTCATAACGAAGCCGCCATGGCTGAAAACAGCCGTAATTGCATCTTTGCACGCATCGGCAAAAGTTGTCAAGAGATTGCTTGTAACCGCAAACTGCCAACTGCGCATGGTTTTCGACCTTCAATTCGTCAACCTTAACTATATTTCAACCGGTTGGGATTCGGAAAGCACGTTGAACTCAGGCTTTCGTTGCATCGTGAGTTGCCGTCACCGTCTGCACTGCATCCGATACCGCGACTGTGCGGAAATATATTAGAGGTCTATAATGGACCCTGGCGACCCTAAATCACTATCAAGAGGTCCTCCAATATGCGTTTTTCGCCTGTGCTTTCGGTTGCTGCAATTGGACTGGCGCTTTCTGTGTCTTTGATTTTGATCCCATGTGACGCACAAAATTATGGTGACGTGACGGTAAGAAAAAACCCTGATGGTTCGATCGAAACATTCGACAGTTCGGATAGCGTGCCGACGCAATCGCGACGCCGCTCCTCTTCCAAAAAATCCACTCAGCGTTACAACGATGGCGTTGTCGTTAGAAAAAACGCAGACGGTTCAATCGAGACATTTGATGCCGCAGACAGTGTTCCGGCGAGGTCTGGAAGACAACGCTCCTCCTCTCATTCCGCCAGCAGCAGCGGCAAAAGTCTTCATAAATATTCCGATGGAGTTACTGTTAAGCGCAATCCTGATGGTACGATCGAGACCTTCGACTCGGCTCCTTCGGGCAGACGAGCGATAACAAAATCGATTTCTTCAAACAGCTCTAAGTCAAAAGCAGGCGCAAGCGCTTCTCAATCTAAATCGCTTGCAAAAAAATCCTCCACCAAAAGCGGAGTTTCTGCCAAAAAGACAGTTCGGCACACCACTCGCAAACGAGCTAATTACGGCGATGTGAGAGTGATTAAAAACCCGGACGGCTCGATTGAGACATACGATGCGAACTGAAAATCGCAAACTGCTGCGATTGCACAAGGTTACATAAGGGAAACGGAAACATGCAATACGATGCGGTGCTGGTCATCTCCTTCGGCGGACCGGAAGGTATGGATGATGTAATGCCTTTTTTGCAAAATGTGTTGCGCGGAAAAAATATTCCCGAAAAGCGCATGAAAGAGGTGGTTCATCATTATGAGCTGTTTGGCGGCGTGAGCCCTATCAACGGGCAGAATCGACGATTGATCTCGGCGCTCAAAGAAGAGATGCGCAAGCACAATATCGACTTGCCTGTTTACTGGGGAAATCGCAACTGGCACCCAATGCTGGCCGACACTCTCAGCAAAATGAAGGACCAGGGAGTTAAGCGAGCTATTGCTTTTGTAACTTCGGCTTACGGCAGCTACTCAGGATGCCGCCAATATTTGGATGACATCGAAAGGGCGCGGGCTGAGGTTGGCGAAGGCGCCCCGGAAATTGATAAGTTGCGCCTTTTCTACAACCACCCGAAATTCATCGAGGCGAATGCGGAGCATTTGAAGAAGTCTTTGAACCGGCTGCCGGAGCCCCGGCGTCATGCTGTTCATGTCGCGTTTACAGCACACAGCATTCCGACATCGATGGCCGAGTCATGCGACTATAGAGCGCAGCTACTGGATACAGCACGACTGGTGGCACGGGCTGCAAGCGTCTCCGATTGGAGTCTCGCTTTCCAGAGCAGAAGCGGACCGCCTACCCAGCCGTGGCTGGAGCCTGACATCCAGGACCATTTGAGGGATGTCGCTCACAGAAAGGTGAAAGACGTCATTGTTTTACCGATCGGGTTTGTATCCGATCACATGGAAATCATTTACGACCTGGACACGGAAGCGGCGTCAGCAGCCGGCAAGGCCGGACTCAATTTCGATCGGGCGGCAACGGTGGGCACTCACCCGGCTTTTGTTTCTATGATCCGCGAGCTTATCGAGGAGCGACTTCAGGATGCCGCTGAGCGTCCCTGTCAGGGCGAGCGTGGACCGTCGCCGGACTTCTGCCAACCGGAGTGTTGTCCCCCTCCTCTCAGACCTCAAACAACAACCTCAAGCACATCGGCTTGACAAGCGTCTTTTTTAGCGTTCGACGTGCTACCTTTTTGAACGGTAAATGACACTAGAGGTGTTTCATGTCACGCACTCAATTTGCCCGGGCAGCCCTTCTAGTTTTTGGCTTGGCAATCGGCCAGATTGGCATTTTGCCTGTGCCGGCAGTGCTGGCTGAAAATCCGAAGATTTTTGCGCATCGCGGCGGAGCGAAGTGGGCTCCGGAAAACACCATGGCTGCCTTTCGCAAGTGCAAAGACAACGGCGTCTACGGAATCGAGCTTGATGTTCAGCGTTGCCGGTCCGGCGAGATTGTAGTAATTCACGATGAAGATTTGAAGCGCACCACCAATGGTGCGGGTTTGATCAAAGACACTAGTTTCGCCGAAATAAGCAAAGTTGATGCAGGCAGTTGGTTTGGCGAGCAATTTAAAAACGAGCGTGTGCCGCTTCTCAGCGACGTTCTAAAATTGCTGGAAGGCAAAGTGGTTTTGAATATTGAAATCAAAAACACGCCGGTGGCTTATCCCGGTATCGAAGATGATTTGCTGAAAGTGCTCGCTGAATATAAGTATCCGGAAACAATCATAATAAGCTCGTTCGATCATGAAGTGCTTAAACGACTCCACGACAAAAATCCTAAGTATGCGATTGCACTTCTGGGTGACCCGATCTTTTGCGACGTCGGTCAATATGCAAAAAATGTAGGTGCAACAGCCTGGCATCCTTATTTTGGCAGCATGCGCAAAGACGTAATTGACTCGGCTCATAATTCGAAGTTGAAAGTAAACGTCTGGACTCCCAATAAAGAAAATGAATGGGAGCAGCTCATTTCGCAGGGGGTAGATGGAATCGTTACCGACGATCCGTTGGCACTCAGCGGTTATCTTGCACGCAGAGACAAGAAAGAAAAATAGTTTTTCAAAGTTCCACTGGCAAAATTTTCACCCTAATTCTGACGAGGAAATATGCGTTTCAAACTTACAGCAATCAGCCTGAGTATCGTGGGATTAATCGCTAATACAGCTGTTTTTGCTGAAGGCGAGAATCCTAAGTTCGACAAAGCCAAAGCTACCGCTCAAGCGGCTACTGACGCCGGTGATTACAAAAGAGCGGAGTCTAACTGGGGAAAAGCGCTGGCACTTTTGGAGGCGCAAGGTGAAGCTACTCCTGATGCCAATCTCGAGCTGACCTTAAAGCGCCTGGCGCAAGCGACCAGACAGCAAGGCGAGTACGCAGACAGCCAGGTCTATTTGCAACGCGCTATCAACACGGCCGGCAAACTCAGCATCAGCGATCCTGAATTGCAAACCGAAGCGAATGAGTTGTGCAAATATTGCCGGGTGATCGATCCGAATAAACTTGGCAAAGATGCCGCCAAATTGATTACCGACAATAAAGCGACAATCGTAGTCGTTAAGGACAAGGACAAGGAAGAAGGGTCGTTCATCGTTACCGTCACTGTTCCAAACCGCATCGAAAATACAACCGGTGACGACAAAGTCGATCAAATTGCCATGGAAAAGTCCGTCACTCTCAATTTGATTGAGGGGGCTGACGGCACCGTCCAGGCTTCCAATATAAAGGGCTTCAAAATCCACGTGGTGGAAAAGAAAATGTGGGTCAATTTGCTGGGAGTAAATTTCGGCAAGGCCAAGGAAACAGGTGAAAGAGACGCGGCAATCACGGCAGGCAAGATGGGGGTGACAAAAACAGTTACTCAGTCGATCAAGCCCGATTTGTTTCAGCCGATTGCCGCTTTCGTCGAAGAGACCAAGCTGTTCGGAACGCCCACCGACATAGCTACAAACGGCTCCAGCCCTGCTGCCGGTTCGACAAGCCCAGCAGCAGCGACAGTCGATACATCTGCAACTTCAACGACCGCAACCTCAACGACAACTACTGCAACAGGCGCCCCTTCCGTATCGACCAGTCCGGCTGCACCGTCGACAACCAGCAGCACAAGCGCCGCTCTGTCCGTACCTGCCGCCAGTGGCTCGGTCACGACAACGACGACGACTTCCTCATCGTCAACGGTCACCACTCCGTCCAATTCTTCACCGGCTGAAACTTCCTCTGCGACAGTGACCGAGTCGGTAAGCAATAAAGGACCTGAGATTGAAACCACTACCGTTATCGAATTTACTGAAAATTCGAAAAATAAGAAAGACGAGCCGGCAAAAGTGGAAGAGCCGAAACAAGAGAGCAGTGCGGCTTTTCAAAAAGAGGATAGCAGCGCGGCTGCCGCACCGCCATCGGTCAAAAGACATCATCACGATGACGATGATGACGACGATGATGATGACGATGACAAAGATAGAAACAAGAACAGAAAGAGCCGCGATCGCGACGATGACTAGCTGAGCGTCAAAGGCTATTCGAGACAATCAATAGAAAAAGGGACTCGAGAATCGAGTCCCTTTTGAATTTCAAGCGAATTTCTATTGCTGACCTTGAGGCTGGGTGAACTTGTTCTGTATGAATGAATCGAGACCCTGTTTCAGAAGACCGCCGAAGCCGGAGCCGCCCGTCGCCGGTGCGCCTGTAACAGCGGGCTGTGCCGGCGCCGATTGCATGGGCTGGAGGGCAACCTGAATGGCGCGCGGATCTTGCCCGAGCATTTGACCCTGTGGATTTACCACGACAAACAATGACTGACCTGTAGCCAGATTGCTCATCAAATATTGTCCGGCAGGAAGAGTTGATGTGCCTACCGATACGAAATTCGCATTAGGCATCCCGTACTGCGACCAGGCTGCAAGCGGAAACAAAACGGCTGCTGCAAATACTGCGCCGGTTACGAGCTGCTTTCTTCTCATGGACCAATACTCCTGACTGCGGTAACGAACCGCCTATTGTACATAAGACAGCAAAATCAGGATAGATCGCCCCCTGACTCTGGGGTTTACCCGGGCCGTTTTTTCCGGCGTTCTCCACATAATTGCATTCATGTCCGACCGCAACATCTAAGAGGCGATTATGGCACGGCAGGTATTGAAGAAAGTTGCTTTACTGGCAATATTGATGGGCATCCCGTCCGGAATTCACGCGCTTGCGAACGAACCCGCTAATGCCCCGGCACTGCGCTCCAATGTTTCTAAACTTCCGGACATGAGCAAGTCAGGCATCGAGTTGCCGGTAAAAGGTATCATCGGCGATCTGCGCATGTCGCTTTCTGCTGATGTTAAACAGAAAACCGGTGGTGCACTTAAAGCTCCGCTGCCGAAAAATCCCGCAAAGACGGTGGACAATTCTGAAAAACCCGCATTGAAGCAAGCACCCAGTCTGAAGGTCGAGCCCGGCAAAGTGCGCTGGCATAAAGCAATACAAACCGCGATGGAAGCCTCCTCTCAGTCTGGAAAGCCTGTACTTCTGTTTCAGATGATGGGGCGACTTGACGATCGCTTTTGCTGAACGAATGCACGCTTGGCGAGAACCGTGTTGTTCTCGGATGAAGTTATCGCCAGAGTAATCAATGACAGGTTCGAGCCTGTCTGGGTAAGTGTGAGGGATGTTCCTACCGTCACCATCGACTTCGGTAAAGGTCACAAACTAACCAGGACATTGCACGGCAACGTGGCGACATATGTTCTCACCGCAGATGGTACCATCATTGATGTTTTGCCCGGACTGTATGAATCGCACCAGTATTTGTCGCAATTGAATCAGCTCTGGTGGGTGCATCATTATGCTGTAAAAACTCCGGAACCAGCGGTTTTTCTTGCCGACTATCATAACGAGCAATCAAAGGCAATCAAAACTTCCGGTAAAGCCAAAGTCGTAAAACCATTTGCAGACATGTCAAAAATGTCTATCGAGATCAGCACAAAAACGATTTTGCGGTCGCCAGTCAACTTGAAAGCGGCCGGTGCTACATCAGCAGCGACTGCGCCAGAGATGATCGAAAGACCTGACTTTTCGAAGCCGCATCAACTCAAGCATTGGCGAAAAATATACGAAGATACTGATGTAAACGAGCACCAGAGGCGCGGGCAAATTCATCGTATTTTGGCTAACCGTCCGAATGCCAAGCCTGATGATGTGACGAAAGAAATATATCGCGATGTGCTTCATGCCGACATCGATGACCCATATTTGGGATTGCAGGAAACTCTCTTTCGTGACTATCCGTTTCAAGAGGACCGCCCGCCAACTCCCGACAAGATTTCTCAAAAACACGGCTAGAAGCGTTTCTCATTGTTATAAACTGTATTATCTGAATACGGTTTAGCATGACGGAATCTGAAGACAAAGAATACAACGAAGCAGTTGCTGCTGCGCTCAAAGAATATGCCAGGCTTCGCGAACTCTGGATAATCGTCTGCATGATGATCATGCCTTTTTCGATCATCTGGTTGGGCATGAACGTCTTGAAGAGCGCGGTCTGGTC
>JADYYD010000104.1 GCA_020853845.1 Candidatus Melainabacteria bacterium | reverse complement strand
TATGCGCTCTTATCACCACCGGGCATCAAGGACGGTCCCCAGAGCGCCCCTTCTTCACCACCGGATACACCGGAGCCGACAAGGTAAATGCCCTTTTCTTTGAGTTCCTTTTCTCTTCTTTGCGTGTCGGTAAAATGAGAATTGCCGCCGTCGATGATAATGTCACCTTTTTCGAGGTCGGGCAGCAACTTAGCGATAGTTTGATCGACCGCCTCACCGGCTTTGACCAGAAGAATAATCATTCTCGGCTTTTCGAGACTATCGACAAATGATTTCTCGTCGCGGCAGCCAATCACAGGCTGGTCTTTGCCTCTGCCTTTGACGAAAGCATCAACCTTGTCGACGCTGCGATTATAGACGGCGATCTTGAATCCGTTTCTGGCAATATTCAATGCCAGATTCTCACCCATGACACCCAGTCCGATCAGACCAATCTTCGCTTTGTCAGCCATTATTCACATCCTCTGTCAGCAATTGCCATTACAAGTTTTGAATTTCGAAGCGACTTTAAACTTCAAACGCCCTCGAGTTGCGAGGCTATTTCTTTGTCGAGATACCAGTAGAGCTTGCCGTTCTCGGCCTTCACATTCTGGCTTGGATACTTGCCTTCCGGCCCGGTCAGCACATCCTTGAGCACGGAAGCTTTCGACTGGCCTTCGGCAAGAAAAACAATATGGCGAGAATTATTGATCACAGGATAAGTCGTCGTCAGTCTTACGGTGTTCAACTTTTCGACTTTGTTATCCACAAACCATCTCACCGCCTCAGTGAGCGCCGGCGAGCCCGGGAAAAGAGAGGCCGTGTGCCCGTCATCTCCCAGTCCGAGCAGCATGAAATCGAATTGAGGCAGTTCATCCCCGCTCAACTTAAAAAACTCGCGCATCGATCTTTCATAACCAATCGCAGCATCTTTCGGGTCCATATCAGGATCTTGGATGGCGAAAACATTCTCGCGACTGAGCGGAACTTTGGAGAGCAGCAGTTCAGTAATCATTCTTTGATTGCTGTCCGGACTTGTATAAGGAACGGTTCTCTCGTCACCGAAAAAAACCACCACCTTGCTCCAATCAACGCGTGAAGCGACTTCCGCTTCAGCAAGACGTGAGTAAAAACCCTTGGGGGTGCTCCCGCCGGAAAGAGAAATGATGAACTTTCCTCTAACTTTTATTGACTCGTCGGCAAGGTTGACGAAGAGTTCCACCATGCCTTTGACGAGCGCATCGTAATCTTCGAACACCGATATATTCTTCGCTTCCAAAACTGACGATCCCATCGAATCTCCTTGCTCTTTAGCCGTTTCTACTTAGCTGCATCCACAAGCTTGACTGTGCATTCGAGTGTCTGACGGAAGACAGCATCATCCGGCATGGACTCCATCGCGAAATCGATCAAGCGCGCTTCCGTAAGCTCGACAAGACTGTCGGCTCCCGGGCCGATTCCGGCGCCCGGCTCACCTTTGTAACATTCGGAATCCGACAACACGTAAATACAGGGAGATCCCGGTCGCTGTTCGGCGATCATGCGCTCTGAAATCACTTTGCCGTTCATCGGCGTCTCAGCCTCGATGATTACCGAACAGACGGCACCTTCGCTCAGCTTGTCACTGGCGAACGGTTCTATTAAAGCAGAGACGGTATTCTTGCCTGAAGTAAATTGTGCGGCAAACTTACCTGCAGTAAAAGAAGCCGAGCTCTTTTGCCAACCAAGCCTCGATGCCAGCCAGGACAGCAACAGCAGAGGCTGCGCCGGAATAGCGGCTTCTTTGCCATTCTGCGCATGCGCGAAGGCGATTGTAACTTTAGAAATTCCGGGCAGAGAAGGCAGCGACATGGGCGGCGCCGCATCGCTGAACGCGTCGGCGATGGCACGGCGCCAGGGAATGAGGCGTCCCCAGTTGAGATCGAAAAGCGGTCGGCGCGATGCCGATGATGTAATGCTGGACATTTCTTTGATAAAACTTTTAGAGTCCGCCGCCCTGACAGAATCAACAATCAGCATATCGATGAAACGCGAAAACGGCTCCAAATATCCGCGATCAAGGCGGTTGGCGCGCCACCACAAAATGACCGGAAGATCGTTTATCACCAGAGGCGATACCACACTGGCCAGCTCTTTTGTGCCCTCACCGTCATAGCGCACAGTGATCTGTTCGGAACAAATCTGTTTCAATGTCTTGCTGTCCGCCATGTGGCAGCGAGCCGAAACCCAGGCTTCCAGGCGCTGTTCGGAGGCACGGCGGGATATCGCCAATATCGCCCGTGAAGGATGGCGAATCGCCACTTCATCAAGTATGGCCGAAGCTTGCACTTCAGCATCGGCATCCTCGCTGAAAAGAACAATGTTTGCAGTGCAGGCTCGCATGACGTTTGACGGCTTGGTCGCCGATTCATTGCTGTCCGCGTCCTTGCCTTCAGTCACTCGAACCGGCGCATTGTCGGAACCTTTCGCATCGGGTTGCGCTTGATCGATTGCCCGCCACAAATCCTTGAGTTCGCGCTCAATGCGCTGTATGTCGACTTGAGACAATTTGCCCGAAAGAAAATTATTCGTCTCGGTTGTTGATTTGCGTTTGTCAGTGCTGGAGCTCATTTATAGGCGCCTCCAGGAATGTCCGGTCGATGCGATCAATTCATCGGCCTCTTGCGGTCCCCAACTGCCTGCTGCGTAATTGGGAAAGCGCGGCTGCGGTCCTTTCTTATGCTTGGCCAGATCCCAATTTTCCAGAAGCGGCTGAATAAAACGCCAGGAGGTTTCGACGGAATCTGTTCTTGCAAACAGCGAGGCATCACCCAGCAGACAGTCGTGGATCAAACGTTCATACGCACTGGGGCTGCGCACACCAAATGCGGTGCCATAATTGAAATCCATATTCAGCCAGCGAATTTGCGTAGTTGCGCCCGGCTGCTTGGTCGCGAATTTCAAGGAAATGCCTTCATCCGGTTGAATCTTCAATACAAGTACGTTTGGACTGAGTTGATCGTCTTCAGCCGTTTGCCCGGCCTGCAAACCTGCCAATCCGGCAAACAAGCTGTGCGGCGCGCGTTTAAAATGAATCGCCACTTCAGTCAGCGACTTGGCCAGACGCTTGCCGGAGCGCACGTAAAACGGAACCCCTGCCCAGCGCCAGTTGTCGATCGTCAATTTCAGCGCAGCGTATGTTTCGGTTGCCGAATCAGGTGCAACCCGGTCTTCCTGACGATATCCCGGCACTTTGGCACCGTTGATATACCCTTCCGCATACTGCCCGCGAACGGCGCAGCGATCGACATCTTCAGGCAAGATCGGTCTAAGCGCTTTCAAGACTTTCGCCTTCTCGTCGCGCGATGCTTCCGGCTCCAGTGAAATCGGAGGTTCCATCGCCACGAGCGAAACAAGCTGCAGCATGTGGTTTTGAATCATGTCACGCAGGCAGCCTGACTCTTCATAATACGGCCCGCGCCCTTCCACTCCCAGCGTTTCTGCAATGGTAATCTGCACATGATCGACATGCTGACGATTCCAGAGCGGCTCGAAAATACCGTTTGCAAAGCGCAATACCATGATGTTTTGAACGGTTTCTTTGCCCAAATAATGGTCGATGCGATAGACCTGATTTTCACTGAGCACCTGGTGAATGTGGTTATCCAATGCCAGAGATGACGACAGGTCATGTCCGAACGGTTTTTCAACAATCACTCGTTGCCAGGGTTTGTCGGTAACCTTTTTCTTGGATACCAGCTTGGAATTGGAGAGTTGAGTGATAATCGCCTCGTAAAGACTGGGCGGCGTAGACAGGTAAAAAACGTGATTGCCGCCTGTGCCGTGCTTTTCCTTCAGCTCATCGAGAAACTTTGCCAGTTCGTCAAATGAGCCGTCTTCGGTAAAGTTGGATGGCTTGTAATAAAGACCGGATGCAAAACGGTTCCAGCTCTCTTCCTCGAATTTAAGGTCAGGAGCGTACTTCTGTATCGATTCTTTCATGGCGCTGCGGAATTGCTCGTCGGTCATCACGGTGCGCGACATCCCCACTAAAGCAAAAGTCCTGGGCAGAAGCCCGTCGATGTAAAGCGCGTAGAGAGCAGGCAGAAGTTTGCGCTTGGTCAAATCTCCGTGTGCGCCGAGGATAACCATGGCAAATGGATCAACCGCACGATTCTTCGGCAAGCCCTCGAGGAGCGGATTGTCTACAACAGCGCTTTGTGTCATCTGTCCAACCTCTGATGCAAAAGATGAGACCACTTGACGGCTGGAGCTTCCGCCCCGCCGCATGGAAGAAAGAAGATTACACCTTTTTGTCTATCGATACATTTAAT
>JADYYD010000103.1 GCA_020853845.1 Candidatus Melainabacteria bacterium | reverse complement strand
GGGTATTCGCCGCCGATCAAACGGGAAGACAGGTAGTGCGATTCTGTTTCGAACACAATCTGCCCGCTCACCATGGCGATGCGAACTTCCTTCATGGTCGTGCTGTCTTTGCCCTTCTCGCTCTCTTGCGCATCGAGCAATTTGACCAGCTCGGTGCAAGCGCGCGCCGGCACGATTGCTTTCAAATACATCGGTTTGTCGAGTGTTGCGGTCGCTGATTTTTTGTCTTCTTCGGTCTCTTTATCGCCTTCGACACGACGCGAAGAGCGAGCACTGACACTCAATTCTTCTTTTCTGTGAGCCAAGCGGCTGCCATCAGTGGCGGTGCACTCGAAAACGCCTTCGTTGATGACGAGATAGACGCCACCGAGCACGCTCGATGCGTCGTAATTGGCTGCGGCAAAGCTTGTTTGTTGAATAGAACGGCGCAAAATTTCCGAAGGCATCAACACGCCATCGACATTGCCGCTGTCCACGACTTTCGGAAAATCGTCGGACGCAAGACCGGTGAGATTGAATTTGGAGCGCTCGCAAGTGACGGTTGTCTCGAGAGTCTCAGGATTGACTTTGAAGCGCACGGTTTTGTTGGGCAATTTGCTCACCACTTCCAGGAGTTTTTTGCCGGGAAGCGTGACTGACCCTTTCTCTTCGATCATTCCAGGTACTTTGGTTTCGATCGTAATGTCGAGGTCGGTACCCTGAAATCTGATCGTGCTGTTCTCTCTTGTCTCGATAAGAACATTGCTCAAAATCGGTTGTACTACGCGAGTCGCTACAGCACTTGTGACATCTCTCAATGCCTTAACGAGCACGTCCTTTTGGACATCGAACTGCATATATACAACCTCGCACGCAGTGACTAGGAAGCATAAAGAGTAACTTCATGACAGGCTATTGCGCAAGTTAAAGAAACGGCGCCCCATTCTAGTCTGGGCGCTGATCCCGATCGATATCGGATCTGAGCGATCTTGAAATATCGCGTCTGCATGCCGTGTTTTTGGGCTTTTCCGTGTTCGGATCGTTTTGCATATGTTTTGCCAATCTGATCGGATCCGGCTTCCTGACAGTCCTTTGCTATTGGCTGTTCCTTCCGGTTTTGAAAATTGAAAGAACCAGAAGTAGTAGGGCCGGGCTTTTTCTGTAGATAACGCTGGAAACGCAAACGGGCAAAACATTTCGCATGTAAGAAACCTGTAGATGGGGTGTGTAAAACCCGATCGATCAAAAACCCCTCGTGTAGCGTATTACACAGCTCGCTGACAGAAATTCGACAAGTAACTTACAAGTTTTCTACAGGCTCTTAAACGCCCAACTTGTGACGGATTTTGCGGATCGCGTCAGAAAGATCGCTCTCGGATTCAATCGCTGTCTTGATCTTGTCGTATGCATATATGGCGGATGTGTGTTTGCGGTTGCCAAATGCAGTCCCTATGCGGGGGAAGCTCATTTGAATCAACTCATGTGCCAGGTACATTGCTATATGCCTTGGCAATGCCAGGTCCTGAGATCGTTTCGCAGAGCGCAATTCCGAAGGCTCGACTCTGTAGGCTTCCGCTACTGTATCTAGTATTAGTTCGAGAGTGATTTGCTTTTTCGGCTCTGTGGCTGCTTCCGGCTTGAGCAATGCGATCAAGTCGCGAGAGTTCAACTCGGCTCCTGTCAGACTCGTATAAGCGTGAGCCCGTATCAATGCGCCTTCCAGCTCACGAATGTTATTAGTGAACATGGAAGCGATGATCTCTATCAATTCCGCTTTAACTGAAAGACCATCCAGCTCGCACTTCTTATGTAGGATCGCCATGCGTGTTTCCAAGTCCGGCGCCTGGACGTCCGTTATCAAGCCCCATTCGAAGCGGCTCTTCAAGCGTTCTTCCAATGTTGAAATCGCCTTCGGTGCGCGGTCGGAAGAAAGCACAATCTGGCGATTGGCGTCTCTGAGGGCATTGAATGTGTGGAAAAACTCTTCCTGTGTGGATTCTTTGCCGGCGATAAATTGAATGTCGTCCATCAAAAGAACGTCTATCTGCCGGTAGCGCTTTTTAAAGTCAGCCATGCGATCGTCGCGGATCGAGTTGATAAGCTCGTTTGTGAACCGTTCGCAGGTGATGTACTTGACGTTGGTGTTGGGCGAATTGCGCAGAATTTCATGCCCGATCGCCTGCATGAGGTGTGTTTTTCCAAGACCCACACCACCATAGACGAAGAGTGGATTGTAGGCCTGGCCTGGTCTTTGGGCGACAGCAAGGGCTGCGGAATGGCAAAAACGGTTATTGGAACCGACTACGAATGTCTCGAAAGTATATTTTGGATTGAGGTTCGACTTGGAAGCCGCGGATTGATTGATAGGCTGGGTCGAATATGCCGGATTGCGCGGCGGAAAATTGGCTGAATTTGTTGATACTCCGCCTGCCGAAGGACTGCTTGGCGAGCCGGTTTCACTTGACGCAGACAAAAGCGCATTAGATAAATTAAGCGCTTCTTGCGCTTCGCCCTGCGGGATCACGGTGATATTGGCAATCGATGGTTCGTATTTGCTGGATGCCACACTCGGATCGACAACTATTTTGACTCGGATGTCCGCGTGTGTCGCAGTTGCAAAAGCTTCTTCAAAAACTTTTTGAAAACGCGTGCAGACGTAGTTTCTGCCGAATTCATTTACATAGGCAATCGTCGCTTCGTCATTTTCAACCGATTTCAAAACACCCTGACGAATCCAGGTGTTGAACATCGGCTCGGTAACGTTAGGACGAACTAATTCCAGCACATCAGCCCAAATTTCAGCGGTCGACTTCATGAGGCGAACATCTTCCCGCTCTTTGGTCATCATGCAAAAACTCCGTGCACTGGCTGGTAAGGCAGGCTTTGTTACAAAACTCGGCCAAATCCGAAAAAGAAAGATGAGGATTCCCTTATCCCGGACTGAAAATCAGACGCGACCGCCGAAGCAGTAATTTGCCGCGTCTTCTTTCAGTGGGTTCACTGAAAGTTAGCTCTCCGTCTCGTTTTTAACGATTTTTTCAAATGGCGCTGAGCGAGCACAGAGGGAGGCTAAAAAATATAGCCGGAATCCAGTTCAACTTGAACTTAACTATTTCGGCTAATTTCGTGAATTTTTTTACTCAGTCCCGGCGGAGGACTGGCTAAAAACATATGCAGGAGATGATAGCATAGACAACTATTCGTTTTAGCTATGTATGCAAGCCAAGAATTTTTTCAAGTTTTGCGTGTCAAAACGGAGAGTTCATTGGTTCCAGGAGTTACGCAATGAAGAGAACTTTGCGCGGATCTTTTATCAAAGTAAAAAGAGGAAGCGGCTTTCTTAAGAGAATGTCCACCAAGAACGGACAAAAAGTAATCAAGGCACGTCGGGCGAAAGGACGCTACAGACTCTCCGTTTAGGAGAGGGTCTCCCGTTGCTTCCGCCGAATGAAAGGCTACGAAAAACAAGCGTTTTCCAGAGAGCCTATACAGGACGGAAGAGCGTAAGCACACGTCTTGTCACTTTGTACGTTGTGCCACGCGCCAGAAGCGAGAGAAGAGCACCGAATTCCGAACAGGTGAGATTGCCGTTTGTCGGGTTCGTTGCAGCGAAGAAAGTGCTGAAGAGCGCGGTTTCGCGCAATCGAGTAAAACGACGTGTCAGAGAAGCGTACAGGCTCCTGACACGTTCTTTGCGAGAAGAGCCCTCCCAGCAAAAGCCGAAGTACAAGCTCGGGCAATGGTACGTACTTGTTTTCGTTCTTCACGCAGTTGCGTTGGAAGCCAGTTGGGCAGAGATTTTGAATGCCATCGATGAATGTTTGAACAAAGCGGAACACAAATTCGGCGCAATGAGATCGGGCGGAGAGCCTGGAGGAAAGCCGCGTGAATAGTGTGAAAAAGGCTGTGCTCAAACTTCTATCCGCCTGGCAATGGACTCGGCGTTTCCGCCAGCCGGCCTGCCGTTTTTACCCCTCTTGCTCGCAATACGCCAGGCAGGCCATCGAAATGCACGGGCTGGGCACTGGACTGCGCTTGAGCGCCGTGCGCATCTGCAAATGTCATCCATTTCACGATGGGGGCGTAGATGAGGTGCCGGAAATGCTGGCACGGACGTCGCCGGAGCCGGGCGCTCTTGAGAGAGCGGAAAACGTTATGAAAAGCCTTCTAAATCCGGTTATTGCCGGAAGCAAAGGTAGGATAACTGCAAAAGTTTTGGACAGAGGTAACTAAGTGGACATCACCTATCAGTACATGATCCCCATTCTGGAGTACTTCCATAAGCTGACCAACAGCTATGGTTGGGCGATCATCCTGCTGACCGTGCTGGTGCGCATCCTCGTGTGGCCGCTGGTCGTAAAGTCCACTCAGTCCATGCAAAAGATGTCCCAGATGCAGCCGATGATGAAGCGCATCCAGGACCGTTATAAGAACGACCCGGAAAAATTCCAGAAGAAGATGATGGAGTTTTACTCCAAGAACAAGATGAACCCGCTGGGCGGTTGCTTGCCGACCCTGGTTCAATTGCCGGTCCTCTTCGCTCTGTTTGCAACCTTTTCCGGTCCGCCCTTCGGCGACAAAGGCATAGATGTCAAAGTAAACGTTGTTGAGAAGTCGAAAGCAGCCGAAGTCAAAAAGGCCGAAGTGTCAGGCAACAACAGTCCATATGTTGGTCCCGACGGCAAGATTGCCAAGCTCGTTGTTTTCCCCGGTGACTCCGTAGTTGTTGAAGGCGAGAGCCTTGACTTCAATACCCGCTCGGTCGAAGGGCAAGTGCCTGCCGATTTCAAAGTGCAGTGGAAATTCGCCAACCTTCAAAAGAAAGAAGGAGAGGAAGCGCCGGCGAGCATTGATGAAAACGGGCATGCCACCTTCTTGAAACCCGGCGAATATCACGTCCAGGCGATGGTGCCCGGCGTTGCAAAACACGAGAACTTCGGTCCTATCAACGGTCTTGGAAAAGTTGCATCCGGTATGGATCTCTTCAAGCCGGAGAATTTCGACCTGGTCGTCATGATTATCTTCTTCGGCGTGTCCATGTACTTGTCTTCCAAGCTGACCATGAAACCGCCAACTGGCCCGGCAGAAGAGATGGACGAGCAGCAGATCATCCAGCAGCAAACTGCAAAGACGATGCCAATTGCTCTTTCGGCAATGTTTTTCTTCATCCCTTTACCGTCGGGAGTGTATGTTTATATGATTGTGTCCAACGTCATTCAGACGTTGCAGACATGGCTTGTAATGAAATCGCCTGCGCCGGCTTTTATTGACGTGCTCGATGGCGAAGAAGATGTTCCCCCGCCGCCTTCCGGCGACGATACGCCGAAGGGCAAAAAAAAAGACGTAAGTGAGAGCGGGAAGAACGGCTCCAGAAAAGAAGCTGCGAAAGACAAAGACAAGAAGAACGCAGAAGACGGAGTCAAGAAAATAACGGTGGAAAGCGACACCGGTGAAACGATAAGTTTGTCAACAGGGAAGCGCAAAGTAAAGAAGAAGAAAAAGTGACCTTATGAACCAATTAGATGACAACGCCAGATCATATTTGGAAAAAATTCTCGCGATTTTGGACATTGAAGCCACTGTGTCCGCAGAAGACATCGACGAAACTACCACGTGCTTTCGCATCGAATGCCGACCGGATGACGCGCGGCTTTTGATTGGACGCAATGGAGCGACTCTGGAAGCGCTCCAATTCATCGTCAGACAGATGTGCAAATCAGGCATGGCCGACCAGGGACCGTTTGTTGTCGATGTGCTCGATTACAGATCGCGCCGTCGCCGCAATCTCGAGGAGAGCGCGAAGAAAGCGGCTGTTGAAGTTCTTAACGGCGAGCAAGAGCGCATTGCGCTGCAGCCAATGAGCCCGTACGAACGCCGCATCGTGCACAAGTATTTGCAGGAAAATTTCGAAGAACTCGCATCCGAGTCGGAAGGCGAAGGTCAAGGCAGACACATCGTCATTACTTATCGGGGCATGCCGGAAGAAGGCTCGTCGAAGAAGAAGAGCTCCAACGGCAAGCGCAACGTCGAAGCAGACAGCGATGACGATTACGCCGCCGAAGAGGAAGCATACGGCGACGAAGTCGAAGTGGCTGAAGAGGGTTAACCCCATTTCTGGCGCAAGCGTCATTTTGTAAGATGGAACTAGAGAAATCAGTTCCACGGGTCCTTTCTCGGCTATGCAGAATGAATTGATGAAAAACCGCTATCTGCCCGCAGTTTTGCAGGGGATTTTGGCCGGAACATTTCTGCTTTTTATAAAGTGGTAAGTCGCTTGAGCAATAGACCTTCAATCAAGCCATATGTGAAACCCGTGTCCATAGGAATTGGTCTAGGTTTGATTGCAGCGTTTGGTTTTGCCTGGCTTGATGCAACCAACTTCCAAAATTTTTCGTTCATGTCACGTCTGCAGTTTCAACCTCACTTGGTTTCGGAAGCGGACATATTGCGCAGAAACGCAGCACTACTGATTTGCGCGCAATTTTTGGTTGATAACGGTCTCGATTTCGCGTGTCGCGGAGGAGCAATTGCTTTCTTCTTTGCGTTCATCGCGCGTCAGATTTCAAAGAAAATGGAATGCGTAGATGGCAATCTGCTCTACTTTTGCCTTGGTCCGAAACCCTATTCAATACAGGGTTTCTTTTGTTCGAGTTTGTTGGAAATTACGTTGATGGTAATTATGGGACTCGTCATGTTGCCGATCGCATGTATGGTTATCGCGACGATTTTCAGGATGGGAGCCCCAGGATGAATGAGCTGCAACAGCTCAGGTACGGCGAGAGCGTTTTGACGAAGTAGGTCTCTTTTTCTTTTCGCTTTTGTAGGCGTCAAGCTCCGCATTTAGTCTTTTAAAAAGGTCGAGAGAGTGCGTTGAATATGATGCTGAAGGCTCTTTTATGGTGCTCCAGAATAGCGCGGCAACAGCCGCCGCGAAATCTTCTTTTGCTGTCTGAGTTTGTCCTCTATATTCGAGGAATCCCATCAAATAGGTAATTACTTCGCCTTGACTGATACCAAGTTTTTCGCCGAGCCGGTTCAATTTGTCTTTTACTTCTTCCGGAACTTGACAGTGGATGTTGACATAGCCTTTGGCCGGACGTCCTTTCTTGTAGCCAACGACATTGTCTTTTTCCAGTTCTTCGAATGCTGTATCAAGCACTTCTTCAAAAACACTTCGGGCTTCATCTTTGGTTTCGCCCACGCCTGCAACTCGGTCAAACAGAGGCGATCTTGTCACGTAAGAGTCGTCTTCGTTGCTCCAATAGGTAATGGCAGTTTTTCTGATCGTCTCCTTCTTCACACCTAGCCCTCCCTGATTGCTTTGAGAAACTGGCGAACATAGACCGGCTTCACCTCGCGTTTTCCACCATGTTTGTGAGAGACAGCAAAGCCCGTCAAAAAGTTGCCGTCGCGATATATTGAGCCATGGTTGCCGTTCATGACGATGTTGCACCCATGGCTTCTGATGAGTCGTACAAATTCCCTCTCTGGAATTGGCCCCATCGGTTGTAACTCTCAACAGTCTTCAACAAAATAATACATTTTCTGTACAGAAAAAGAAAGCTTGTATGAAAGGCTTGACGAAGTTGTTAGGCAACAGAACAGATCTAAACAACAAAAATCTCTTACAGTGCTAATCAGTGTCGCCCATGCGTGTCACGACTACCTCGCTATCACGAAAAGAAACTCTAAATGGATCTTGCTTGTGCGAAAGTAGTTTGAACGGCGCGGCTTGCCGGACGATTAACATTGCGGTTTCATCAATTGAACGTTCGCCAGAACTCTTCAGCACTGATAGATTCGCAACCTCTCCAGAGGTAGTTAGAATCAACTTGCAGGTGACAGGCTTCTTTACTAGAGGTTTTATGTTGGTTGCGTAGATGTACGTTCCATCAGTACTCTCGTTCAAAATCCCGCGGCTTCTTAGTATGGCAATTCTTATTGGATTAAGGTAAATATTCGACGTAAACCATTGGCAGTGGCTTTTTTGCCCACTAGCCCC
>JADYYD010000102.1 GCA_020853845.1 Candidatus Melainabacteria bacterium | reverse complement strand
TTGGATATTTGCCATATCTTTGAGCCAAAATTCATGAACGAGCATGACCAACGTAAATATGAAGTCGCGCCGCAACTTGTCGAGCTGCCAATTTGGAAGAGCATTCTCATCGGGAAAAAGTCTCATTTCTTCCCGGCAATTATGTTGGTTGCATGGATTGTATTTTTGATTTCCAATAACCTCACCTCAAACCTCATGTATCAAATTGCCTTGCCAATATGCGCTCTGTGGTACTGGCTTCGCTTCGGCTATCAGTGGCAACTCTTGAAGTTGACCAATCACCGCCAATTTGAAAAGGCTCTTGAATCTGCGCATCAAGCGATTAAGAAATTTCCGAACGATTCATATCCAGTCATTTATGCAGCCATTGCATTCCACGAGTTGGGAGATTACAACATGGCAAAAGCATACGCTGACGAAGTGATCTCGCGTGGAGAACGGCTGCCTATGGCACTCTTGGTTAAGACAAAATCCCTGGTGAAACAACGACTTGAGCAGCAAAAGCTGATCGGAGATTCGCTTAGTGAGGCGAGCGGTGAACTCAGCGAAGAAGAGAAGCTAAGGAAACAAGAAGAATTTACACAGGTGCTTGAGGAAATGGAATGTTTCTTCAAGGGCGTGAATTTACAACCACCGTTTCTATACATAAGCATGGCTTATTATCTTGGAAGACTCGGACACTTGGACCTTGCACAGGATGAACTAGACAAGGCTGAATCTCCGATTAGAGAAGCGAAAGCGTACCGGTTGAGCAATCAAGCAAGAATTCATTTGCTCAAGGGTGAAAAGGAACGGGCGATCGAAGCGTCGACAGTTGCCGTCAGCATTTTGCCAAATGATTGGCAAGTTCTCTCAACTCACGGACTGATGCTGATTCGCAATAATAGACTGCAAGAAGCACGGACCGTGCTCGATCAAGCGATTAGTAATGCAGAGGTGATGAACCAACCGCCTTCTGAAACGCATTATTTCCGCGCTGAGTTGTTCGAGCGGCTGGGCGACGGAAAGAGCGCACAACGAGATCTGGATACTGCTTCGCACAACAAATACTTACCGTACTTGTGATGCTCAGTATTGGATGTATAAATCATGCTCCTTCTTCTCGCGATAAACACGCCAGTGCGAAACCTTGCCCGGCTTGCGTTCCGCGAGAAGCTTTGAAAAAGCGGCAGTAGGATCTTTACTAGAATCCATGAGTTTCGCAATGCGGACACCATCGACTTCAAAAACTATGTCGCCCTCTTTTAGCCCAGCTTGCCTTGCGGCACCAACTCTGTCTACCTTGTAGATTTGAACGCAGCCGAAGGCGTCAGGTGCTCCAAAAGTATTTTCCAAACTTCGGGGATGACTGAAGGCAATGCCCAATTTCACGGGGTGCAAGCCTTTCAGGTTGTTATCATCTCTTGGTTCGAAATCCATACCTAAGCTCGCAATAGTGAGGACTCTGCGTAAGCTTGCAGAGCAAGCTTCAATTCTCTGGCGGACGAATAACGCTTTGAAGCATCGGGCTCGGTGGCTCTGGCGATTATTTGCGCGAGCGCCATTGGACAGGCGACATTGCCGGTCAAATCACTTCTGGTTATCGGCTCCGGATCATCGCCGGTGAGAAGGAAATACATCGTCGCTCCGAGTGCGTATATATCGCTCTGCTCAGTCGGCTTGCCTCTAAATTGCTCGGGCGGAACGTAGGCGTGCTTGCCGACAACGGTTCTTGTAGACGTAGATTCTAGTCTATGCGCAACATTGAAATCGATGAGTTTCAATTTCCCCTCATCAGACAACATCAAATTCTCCGGTGTGAAGTCTCGATGAATCACAGGCGGATCGCTGCCATGCAGAAATTCGAGCAAGTCGCACATCTGCTGTGCAAGTTCCAAAACCCGTTCGGCAGGGAGTGTGCCGTCCTTCTCGACCAGCAGGCGCAGGGTTTCTCCAAAAATTCTCTCCATCACCAGGTATGCGCGCGAACCTTCGATAAATAGATCTTTGTATCGGACGATATTTTCGTGGTCGAAAGATAAAAGCAAATTCGCCTCACGCTGAATGTTTTGCACCGCCCGCCGTTTTATTTCGCGCCCGCCACGAACCGGCAGGACAAACTCTTTCAAAACACACGGCATTCCGGGCTCCTCAGTCAAATCCAGCGCATCATAAACTACAGCCTGCCCGCCCGAACCAAGACGCTTCAGGACCTGATACTTCCCGTCCGCGAGTTTCACCCCATCGGGCAAAGTGCTGTTTTCGGCCCCGGTGTTCAGACCACCATGCAGACTATCGAGCCAAATTGCCGTGTAGGTCGGCACTTCACCAAAGTGTTCGTGCGCGAGAAGCTTGGCATTTATTCTTTCGCCTGGGACGTTTGTTTTCAGAGCGCGGATAAAATTCAGGCGGTCGTCCTCCTGAAAAAAACCGCACTCCAGAAATCTGAGCGTGAACGTTTTCTTCTCGCATTTGGCAGTAATAGGCACGCACATCAGCTCGAAAAACCTCATCTGGTAAGCGCTTTGATCGAAAGTTATCTCGAAGCATTCGGCATTCTCAATGCCCGGAACACTCGCTTCTTTGTATTCGACTGAAGTGACAAACTTCCAAGCAATCCAGGGACCGGAATAGAAAAAAAGATTGTGCAACCAGTGCACGCGAAATCCGGAAGACGTGAACTCCAAATTGGTTGGGCGGCTCAGCTCGAGCATGACCAGCGCTCCCAGTCCAAGGCAGAAGATCAAGCCGATAGCAAGGTTGCCCAATCCGGCACAAAAACCAAAGCTGAGAATAGCAAGGCAAAATACGACCGTCCAGACAAATCCGCTGAAATATTTCTGCGCACTGGCAGCAATACCACCAGTAAATGTGGCGCGCTCAGGATTGTAATGCAATACATATCTGCCGATGGCAGGGTCGCTGGAAGGGAGCGTCAAATTGCGCTGCTCCTCGTGCTCGCGCTGCAACTGTTCCACTCTGAGTCCGTAGCCGCACTTTTTCCGTGTCATTGAAGACCTCCACAAATCTCCAAAATTTCACGCGCGCTCGGACGTTTTTCCACATCCATATCAGTGCAGCCAGCCACCAATTCATTCATCGAATCCGACACCTCGGCATTCATTTGCTGCGGGTGAGACTGAGAAAGCGGCACCGGATCTTCGCCCGTAAGCAAGAAGTGAAGAGTCGCCCCGAAAGAGTAGATGTCACTCTTCGGCTCCGCCTTTCCACGGAACTGTTCGGGCGAGATGTAAGACTGTTTGCCGACGAGTGTTCCAGTCGCCTGGCTGATGAATTCATTGGAAACGCCGAAATCAATCAGTGCTACTTTGCCATCCTCGCGCGCCAACAAATTGTCCGGCGTAAGGTCGCGGTGAATGATGGGCGGATTGAGTTCGTGCAGATAGACAAGAATGTCGGCCATCTGCATCGCCCATCGCGCTATCTTCTGTTCATCCCTCTGAGCCTCAGACTTGATGAACTGGCGCAGCGAAACACCAGGTATGTATTCGAGCGCAATATAATCGCGCCCATTCTCCACAAAGAAATCCAAAACCTTCGCAATCTGCGGATGATTCAAACGCGCCAGCAGCCTTCCTTCGCGCTCGAACAACTCCTTTGCCTTCGCCCGCGTCTTGTCGTCCGTGTCGGGCGGCAAAACAGATTCTTTCAAAACGACTCTTGCATCAGGCACCATCTTCGCGAGATAAACAGCGGAGAGTCCGCCGGAAGCCAGTTGCATTCGGACTTCATAGCGCCCGGACTGCAGAGAGCTGGCTGTTTTCAGCGGGACAAAATTGGTGGCGGCGAATTGAGATTCGAGAGCATCTGTCCAGATAGACGTATAGCTAAGTGAAATGTCATTGTCCACAGCAGCCAGTCCCCGCTCCAGCAACAAGGCGCGGCGCGAAAGCACAGACTGATCGGAATATTTCTCCACCGCCATAAACAGATCTTCGACTTCGTGGCGCTGCAGACGATCCAGCTCAAGAAGCGCGCTGCCACCCGACTTGAAATCAATAATCAGTGAGCAGCCGTCAAAATATCTCCACTCGCAAATGCTGCGCGGGCTGAGCTGCCCCGTGCATTCGAGTGAGTGTATGTCCGACCATTCGCGCGACTTTCTGCCTAGCAGCGAATCTCCCCACTGCTCGTCGAACTTGATTTCTTCTTTTGAATATGTAATCGATGGAGCCTCTCCTGTCCTGGCAATGAGCAAAGTAATCGAACCGAGCGAGGATGCCAGAATTGGAATTGCACAGCTCAGAAGAATCTCAGACCAAAGTTTGAGCGCTTGCATTTCCAGCATCAAAAGAAATTTGATACGCAGCACGGACCAATAGCCAGAAATCACCGCCCAGACGAAAAACCCAAGCGTCATAAGAGCGAACAGCCACGACAGGCTGTTTGCCGACCTGTAACTGATGACTCGCTCCTCAGATTGAGGCAATGCCGCAGTTGCCCGAGACTCCACAGTCTCGGAAGGCACCTGTAATGATAGCTCTTCCCCACCAGTATTCAGCATCGCTAAATCACGCTGAACCAACGCAAATTCCATCCTACAACGGAACCCGAATTCGCGCTTGATATCGACGCGAGCGCCAAACAGACGCCCAAATTCCGGCTGTTATGTGAGTGTGATGTACCGGTTGCAGAATATCCGCAAGCCAACACCCCCCCCGGCTTCACTTCCCCCCCGTGTACTTCTTCCCGATCCACAGAGGACGATGCTATGGTTGATAAAGTTAAGGACTCCAGTGTTGAACAACCTACGGTAAACACTGATGGCGCCTGTGAAGACGCAAGACAGGACGCGGATAAAATTCGCGAAGTCTTCAGCACGCAGGGCATCCAGGAAGCCTACGCATTGTTGATGAAGGAAAGAGAAAGCGCCAAAACGCTGGGCTCCGCTTCAGAGCGCGACACCTGGGAAAAAGAAATTGTGATGGCGTTGAGCGGCAGGCAGGGCAAGCAAGATATCCTGCCCGGACTTTCACTAGCCTTCTTGAACGATAAGAAAGATGCATTCAAAAATCCTGATGACACCGACGAATTCGATGTGAGAGAAGTTCGCTATCAAGCCGGCCGTTTGTTCGACAAGCTTGATATGGAAACGGCTTATGGCAACAAAGAAAACAAAGTCGATGACCTGGATGTCGCATTGCTCGGCAACGCCGCAGAAGTTTTGAACAAGAACGATTACGGCGGCGAAGATATCCTCGAGTTCGATGAACTTTCTGAAGTACTCAAAGACAATGCTGAAAACGCCAAAGAAGAAGGAGAATTTCAAAAGACCCGCGACTTCAACAAGCAAATCGCAGAAACTTTTGCAAAGAATAAGAGACTCTTCGGCGTCCTTGATGAAGCGAATTCTGCCGATTCTGTCGACGGCAAAATCACAGAAGCCGAAGTCGATCGCTTCCTCTTGCACTGCGAGAGAAACGATTCTTTCAAGCAACTCTTCACCGAAGAAGAACTGAAAGCTGTAGAAGATCTGAAAACGACATTCGATGATCCGAATAATCACAAAGACGACAACAATACATTTGTAAAAAGCTGGAATCCCTGGATTGGCAAACGTCAAAATTGGATCACCCAGGAATCGATTGCCGCAGCCGTCGGCGGAGAAGAAGCTATGAAATCGCTGGGCAACGCGATTTCAGGCGCCGGCAAGGCAATAGCGGAAGCCGCCAAAGTAGCATTGAAATCAGCGAAAGAAAAAGAAAGCACTGAAGGCGACAAAGGTTCAGACGCCGCTGCTGAAGCCGGAACAATAGTTGGCGAAGCTATTAAGCAAACCGACAAAGACACAGTAACCGATGACAAAGCCGAAGATCCGGAAACAGCCATGCTTTCAGAAGCAGTGCAGAAAGCCGGTGAAGGTCCCTATCAAGTAGCAGCTCGCTTGTTGAAAGGCAAAAACGATGAAGCCGCTCAGATTGCACTCACCAAAATTCTCAAGCAACAATTGATGGAAGACACCGGAGCCAAGACATACGAAGAAGCCGTCTCCAAGCTAATCGTTGGACACAAATTCTTCACACCGGAAACCATCGATTGCATCCGCGAGAAAGTTGGTGCCTCCGGCAACGCAACCTTGATCGCTTTGTTTGGTCCCTCAGTGTCGGAGCAAGCCGCCGCCGATCTCCAGAAAGAAATGGGGCTGGACAAAGACTAATTCACTTTTGACCACGGCAACTGAAATTCAAACACTGCGGATGTTTTACCAGCTCATCCGCGGTGTTTGGCTTTAACAAGCTCGCGCGGAACGCCCTGCAGGCACTTAAGACATGCCCGGTTCCCAGATTTGGTAGCGTCCTAAGAGCTTGACCGTTTCGGTGCGCTTCTGAATCGCTTCGACCACTTGCTTGTCTCTTTCAGCACTATCGATAACCATATCGAGGAAAAAACGATAGTGCCACTGCGCGTCCGGCACCGGTCGTGATTCGATTTTCGTCAAATTAGTATGCGTCTCGATCAGCCCGTTGAGCAGGTTAGCGAGTGTTCCTGGCGTGTGAGGAAGCTCGGCAACGCAAGAAAGCTTGAGCGGATACTTCTTGCCGGTTGCCTCCACCAGCGGTGCTACTCGCGGGTCCGGCTTTCGCTTGGTTTCTGTATTCTTATGCTCCAGACTCGGAACGATAATACCGAATCTGGTGCTGTTTCCTTCATGGTCTTCTATGTCGCGTTTCAGTATGGCGAGATTTGCTTCTTTAGCCGCGAACTCGCTGGCAATAGCGGCGAATTTGCGGTTGGAAGAAGCGCTCACATGCAGCGCCGCTCCGCTCGTGTCCCAATAGGTCTGGGGTTTTGCCGCCGGCAGACTTTTGAGAAACACCTTGCACTGATCGAGCGCAGCCGGATGGGAGAAAACAGCGGTCAGCGATTTGAGCGGTGTCCCTTCAAACCCGATCAACTGGTGGTGAATCGGGATGTAAATCTCGCCCACCATCATCACCGGATATTTGTACAGCAAGTCGAAATTGGCGACGATGGAACCAATGGACGTATTTTCCAGTGGTATCACACCCAGTGCGCATCGATAATCGAGAACCGACTCGAATACTTCATCGAAAGAGCGGCAGGGGACGTACTTAGCATCATCACCCAAGCCGTTCTGCTCGGTGAATATTTGTCCGGCACGGTGACTGAACGCGCCCGGCGCGCCCTGAAAGGCAACTTGCAATGGTTGCGGTTTCTTTGCTGACTTTTCTGACATGAGTTAGTTCACGTGATCCCTGAAGACAAACCAACCGCGATCTTTAGATCAACTTGCTGAGTTCGCTCATAGGCAGCGAGTATTCGTAGTCGACTACGCCGATGCGCGTGGTCGGAATTACGAGCTTGAGCGCTTCACCTTCGCGTTTTTTGTCATGTGACATGGAGTCAATGAGTTTCGCTTTGTCCAGATTCGGAGGCAGTTCGACCGGCAATCCGGCGCCTTCGAGCAAGTTGACGATCTTCTCGCCATCAGCCTTGGGCAGTTTTTTCAGCGCGACACTCAATCTGGTTACAGCAGCCATTCCGATTGAAACAGCCTCGCCGTGCGTCAGACGATAATCCGCAACTTTTTCCAGCGCATGTCCGAGCGTGTGGCCGAGATTGAGCACGCGCCGCAAACCGCCCTCATGCGGATCGCGTCCAACCACAAACAGTTTCATCTTGATCGAACTGGTGATCAAACCGGCGCACACAGGATCTTCGTAATCAAAATCACTGTCGACAAATTGCTGAAGAACATCGAACAAACGCTTTTGACCAAGTTCGTAATCGGTGTGTTTTGCCACCGTTTCTTCAATCAGCGCGTACTTGATGATTTCTGCCAAGCCTGATGTGAACTGCTTCTTCGGCAGAGTCGCCAGCAACTCCGGATCGGCAAGCACCGCTTTCGGGAAGAAGAATGTTCCGGCGAGATTCTTGCCTGCCGGCAAGTTGATGCCGGTCTTTCCGCCGATTGCCGCATCCACTTGCGCAAGCAGCGAAGTGGGCACGATGACGAGGTTCAAGCCGCGCAAATAGGTCGATGCGGCAAATCCGGCCAGGTCGGTGACGGAGCCGCCGCCCAACGCGACAATCGTGTCGCGGCGGTCAAAGCGGCGTTCTTGCAAGTGCTCCCAAACCCGCAACAACCACTCGGTTGTCTTACAAGTCTCACCATCCGGCACTTCCAGCGTGGTGACTTGATAATCTTCAGAAGGAATCGCCGACAAAACTTCGCGCAGCCACTGCACGGCGGTCGTCGGTTGGCACAGCACCAGCACTCGTTTGCCGGCGTTGATTTGCGCAAGAATTCCGGACAATTTGGTGCGCGCTCCGGCGCCGACTGCAACTCTGGTGCGCACCTCTAGAGCCGTATTCCACAGCATTGTGATAACGGGACCACGGTGACGCGTTTTGTGTCGTGACACTGTCATGATTAGAACTCCCCTATCAATTCCGGTCCCTCTTCAACGTTCAAATTGGCGGTTTTTGCCGCCCGGTCTCCTTCGTCTCTGGATGCAAAATTTTGCACCCGCAAAGTATACGACTCAAGGCTCTCTTTAAGTGCCCTGATCGAGTCACATGCAAACTTCTCTAGCAGTGCATCGGCCAAAACGTAATTGACCATAGCTTTCATCACCACAGAGGCAGCCGCTATCGCACATACGTCAGACCGCTCGTAATGCGCGCGCGCCGGCTCGAATTCCGGAAATGATAAAGAGTCCAAGCCTTTGCGCATGGTCGGCAAAGGTTTCATATAACCTTTCACGACAAGCCTGGAGCCGTTGGTCATACCGCCTTCGATGCCCCCGGCGTGATTGGTTTTGCGCTTGAAAGGCAAAATATCACCATTATCAGACTGATAAAGCGGATCGTGCACCTGCGAGCCAGGCAGAGACGCCGATACGACGCCATCCCCGATCTCTACTGCCTTGAACGCTTGAATACTCATTACAGCCTGCGCGATACGACCATCTATTTTTCTATCCCACTGGGTGTAGCTGCCTAAACCCACAGGTAAACCGTCGACCAGAACCTCCACAACGCCGCCCAGGCTGTCTCCTTCCTGCCAGGCAGCCTTGATCGCGTCCTTCATCGCGTCTTCGACAGATTTATCGGTAGCAGAAAGTTCACTTTCAGAAGCCAGTTTCTCAATGTCGCTTAAAGATATATCTACCGGCAAGGCGGCGCATTTCACCGAACCGACCTGCACCACGTGATTGACGGAGCGCGCGCCCACGGCGCTGAGCAATTGCTGGCACAAGGCGCCGACTGCCACGCGAGCCGCAGTCTCACGGGCGCTTGCCCTCTCCAGTACATCGCGGATATCGGACTGGTCGTATTTCAAAGTTCCGGCAAGATCGGCATGTCCGGGGCGAAATCTTTCAATCGCTTTCTTTTGCGCCTGTTCCTGCGCTTCTGCAGTCGTCATGTCCGTCGGTTCCGCCGACATCACATGTTTCCAGTTGGCAAAGTCGCGATTGGCAACAGTCAGGGTGATCGGCGCACCAGTGGTGACACCATGCCTCACGCCGCCGAGAAAAGAAACCGTGTCCGTCTCAATCTTCTGGCGATTGCCCCTGCCATACCCCTGCTGGCGTTTTGCCAGTTCGGAATTAATCGCCTCGACATCAATCATCAAGCCTGCAGGCATACCGTCGATGATTGCCGTCAGCGCAGGTCCGTGGGATTCTCCGGATGTAAAAAATCGCAACATAGAAACGGTCAGTCTCCACTTTGTTGTGAACCGTTTGTGGGAAGTTGTGAACCTTCAAAGCAAAGGTTGAGAACCTCACGCGGAAAGATCTTACAATAAGCAACTTAAATACTGTCGAATAAGAGTGATTTGGTTTGCATAAAGCATTACAAGGCACGATCGCCGTCCCTGGCGACAAATCGATAACGCACAGAGCGCTTATCTTCGCGTGTCTGACCTCCGGGACCACCAGAATCGAAGGGCTCTCTCCGGCTCATGACTGCTTGAGTACGGTCGGTTGTTTGCGCTCCATGGGCGTGGACATAGATTTGCCCGCCGATGTCGAAACGCCCACGGCGATTGTCACTTCGAAGGGCTTGGGGGGCATCGGCAAGCCTTCCAAAATTCTCGATGCCGGAAACAGCGGCACGACAATCCGCTTGCTTTCCGGATTTGTCGCCGGGCGCCCGCATATCTATGAGTTCGACGGAGACGCATCATTGAGGAAACGCCCGATGAAACGCGTCCTTACGCGTGTCGCTGAGATGGGCGCGTCAATCTCCTGGCTGCAAACCGAAGGTCTGGCGCCCTTTCGCATCAAAGGCGGCGAGTTGACTGGAAAACGATTTGATCTGGATGTTGCATCAGCACAGGTTGAAACCGCGCTTTTGCTGGCAGGTCTGCAGGCCGGCGCAAAGACTACGGTGAAACTCCCGCATGCAGCGCGCGACCATACGCGGCGCATGTTCCACTATCTGGGAGTTCCATTTGACGCGGAAGACGAGCTGACAACCAGCGTTTCTAAATTAGACATAGAAATTCCGTCCAAGGATATGGTGGTACCGGCAGACATTTCGTCGGCAGCTTTTTTCATGGTGGCAGCAGCGATTATCCCAGGCTCCTCAATCACTTTGAAAAATGTCGGCATAAATTCGGGTCGGACACTCATTCTTGATGTTCTATCGAGAATGAACGCGGACATAAAAGTAATAGGTGTAAATTCGCATTCTGGTGAGCCCGTAGCTGATATTCGCGTCAGATACAACGGCGAACTTTCATCTGCAACGGTAACTGCGCAGGAGATCGCCCGCGGCATAGACGAGATACCGATATTGGCTCTGGCTGGAGCTTTCTGCAAAGGCGAGCTTTCAGTTTCAGGCGCCGAGGAATTGCGTCACAAAGAAAGCGATCGCCTGCAACTGATCGCGGATAACATGCGCGCCATTGGTGCCGAACTTGATTTGCGCGAAGACGGATTTACAATACGCGGAAGTAAACAGCTCAAGGGCGGCTCGCACTGGGCAACAGCAGATGACCATCGCCTGGCAATGACAGGCATGGTGGCAAATCTTGTTTGCGAAAATGAATTGAAACTTGAGGAGACAAATTCGCCTCGTATTTCATATCCCAACTTCGCTGATGATCTTCAGTCGCTTCTTTAACCAGTTCATTTCGCCACATCGAATATGGTGGCAACAGACGGAATCGCTTGAATCACGAAACCGATGATAAACAGCACCACGCCTGCAGTTCCGAACGTCTGCGGCGGCAAATTGTCTGAGTACCATTCGATGAGAGGACTGACAGTCGACACTACGAAAATTGCAAAACCGAAAGTCAAACCAAATCTGATTACGAAGTTGATTGTCTTTGCATCACCATGGGCGATACTAGCACCGAGCAGTCCGGAGCCGGTTGCAATAGCCATTAACGCGAGCGCAATCACCACCTGTTTCAAAGTAACCTGAGGCTTCTTTCCCGACTGATAGAGCATAGAAGGCGAAATCTTCATTTTAGGCAGAATCAGCGACATCATAAAAACGAGGATGCCCATAGTCAGACCCAGTACGTAATTCTCTTTCAGCGAAACCGCGCCGGTAATTGCACACCCCCGCAAAATTGCGGTCGCCAAAAGAAACTTGTTGGTGTCGGGAATGCCTTTGCCTGCTCGATCAAAATGAAGTCCCAAAGCTGTTCCAAATGCAATGCCCACTATGAGCGAGAACTTCAGGCCCATGGTTGTGAGAAAAAGCAGAACCAGCAAAACGCTGTAATTGACTATTTTAGTGAGCCTGGCGAGTGGTCCGTTTTCGCCGCCCAACAGATCATAAGCCAGATACAAACCGCCCATAACGTCGCACGTCATGCCGATTACGGTAATTACAGCAGCTATATGATCATCCATGTCGAATTCGCAGGTTTGTCACAACAAGCGGCCTATTTCCGGCGACCTTTCTTTGCCTTGCCACCACCGGTAGTTATGGGCTTTTTGGCGCGGGGGGCAGATTTTGCAGCGGATGCTTTCACGACCGTGGACTTAGCAGCAGGCTTTTTCGCAGCGCTCTTACTGCCGGTTGAACTTTTAGTTGCGGCGCCGTTTTTCGCGGCTGACGCTGTTCCTTTAGCGGAGACAAGCTTCAGCTCCTGCAGCCCCATGAGAGTATTGAAGGTCGTCAGATGGCTGGCAGGCACCTTGTGCGTGTCTTTGAACGACTTGCCGAAATCGGACTCCTTCACTTCCAGGATATCCAGCGGTTCCTTGCAATAGACATTGAAGTGGCAGGCGGCTTCCAATGCCATGCGCGTCAATTCCATGCCGTCCTCGAGGACGTCATAGAGTCCGTAAAGACAACCGACCGAATAGTCAGAACCTGCGCCACGAGCGGCGAAGCGAGGATATTCACTGACGCTCAAATTAGTCGAGACACCATAAATGTTCTTCGGCGTAACGACGAGGAAAACGTTGTACATGGACGCGAAGGTGTCCTTGCCCGGCTCGACAAGAGTGTAAGACTTCTTCAGCTCGTTATACAGTTCCAGAAAGAACGAAAACACGTGACTGCGGTCAGCGAAAGTGTTTTCCATCATTTTGTGATTGCTGCGATAAAGGTGCTCGATGATATTGTCGAGCAGCGAATATCCGCTGGTAGCCAGATATGCATGCTTCAGCTTGATGATTTTCGAGCCGCGAACCAGGTCGGTCACGTACTCGTTGCCGAAAGTCGTAATCCGGTCCGATCCCAGAAACACCCTTCCATTCTTCTTGACGGCTACCAGTATGGTCATTCTTTCGGTTATCCTGCAATGTAAGTTATCAGTCAGTTCGGGCACTCGCGCCTCTTCTGAGACTTTCATACCCGAATTGCTATTACTTTGGCATAATTAGGCTTTCAGGCATGTTTTGTCCGATGCCGCTAGAATATGAACAGTTCAGCGGCTGGGGTTTCAATGTTGCCTTTCGTCAAAATTCCAAGCGTCAAATTTTCTTGCGCAATTCGCCCTGCTTTAAGCGTGGCTGTCGTGGCGCTTTCGTTGGCATGCTCCCAGAATTCGGCGCTCAGCCAGAACCAGCAGGTTTCCAATTTCCAGGTCAGCCCGGTTCCGCCCAGTCCCATGGGCGCGCCGCAAGGCAATATCGCACGGGGCGGTCCATACATCATGGACTGGTTTCAGCGCTACGATCAGGTCCGCCGCCAGGCTCAGATGTCCCCGGCTGAGAAGCAAAGGGCTGATGGGCTGATGTCCAAGGGCATGAGCGGTCTGGGCGCCATGCTCGCCGGTGACGAGAAAGCAGCCACTCAAAGCCTGCTCACCAAGCTGGTCAACAAGTATCAGGCCGCTTCCGAGCAGATGAAGCAATTGCCGCTTTACCCCGAGACAGAGCGCCTTCACCGCGGCTATTACCAGTATTTTTCCGATGCTCGCCGCCTCTTTTCAGACTATTTGAAAGTCCAGAGCAATCTTTTCGCCATGGACGAAGAGACCGGCAAGCCCGTCGCCAGCCTCCTCATGGCTCGCAAGCAAAATCTCGAACAGCTCGACATGACCAACAAAGCGCTCGACGACCAATTGCGCCAGCAGTTCAACATTCCGCCCTACAGGTACTAAATCTCTAGTCCGTCAGGGAATATATAGGATGTGTTTGGAGCTCAAGGTCTAACCGTCATGCGCCCTTTCAAATCCAATTCCACGCTCCATCGAGCCTTCGCGCTTTCAGCGCATTTGATCGCAGCCATTGCGGTGTTCGCTTTCTTTCAACCTTCTGCCTCAGGACAAGGCGGGTACGACACGTCCGACACGGCGCAGACCGATGCACCGGAGTCCGATCGCCGCCCCGATCCCTATGGTCAAAACGAAAGACCGCACGTCGATAAGGAAGGCAACCAGAAAGAAGAAGCGCCCCTGCCGGCGGTCAACGACCTGGAAAAGTGGTTTTCTCAGTATGACGAAATTCGCAGGAAATACGAGAACACGCCTCAAGAGCGGCAATATTTCGAGTCTCTGGCATCGCGCCAGCCCGGCTCCGGTCTATCCCAGGATGACCAGAAATTCTTGCTCGACATGGCCGACCGCTACGCCGAAGCTTTCAATCAAATGCGGGAGGTCGAATCGTGTTCGGAAACGATGCACCTGCACAGGTCATATGCCATGTTCCTCTCCGAGCAATCGAACATCTTTAACGACTATATTCGAGTGCTCGGCGAGCCGGACGCACGCGACAAGCGCGGTCGCCCCCTGGCACCGCAGATGGCTGAAAGGCGCAGAACAGTTTATGGCATGGAGAGAAACAATCATCTTTTGGATGTGAGAACACGCCGCGCGTTCGATGTTTCGAGAAACCCTTACGAGCGCCAACAGCCTCAAGAATAGAACTAGAGCGGAATATCCACTTTCATTTGATAGAGCTTGTTGATGGTGTTGATGTCGCGCTGTGAAAGACGCGAAGTTTCATCAGTTTCCGGATACATCAAATCAGCCCGCACAGGGCTGTGACCGAGCAAGCCAAGCGCATGCCCGAGTTCATGCGTGACGATGTTCTTCAATATCAAAAGACGAATATCCGGGTCGCGCGAAAATACCAAGTCTAGATTCACTTCGATAATTTGCGGCTCGACCGAGTATTGAGCACCGATTCGAGGAATGAAAATCGGCACCGGAATTCCCGAGACGGGCACAACGCCCATCGGCATCGGAGTCTTCGCCTGCCATCGCGTGATGGTTTGTGCACCAAGCATGCAATCTTTTGAAGACCCCTTATCGCCAAGCCTCTTCCAAACGACTCTCACGCGCGCCTGCTCTGGTGAATCGACTCGCAGAAAAGCGATCATTCCATTGGTGCGGTTTTCCCACTCGTCGAATCCTCTTATGCACGCTTCTGTGAAACCAGGCTCAGGATGCGGTGTTATGTATACCTTGACCGGCATGTTTTTGAAACGCAAAACACGATTTTTGGTGGCGGCTAAAACTTCATTGCAATAATCGGATGTGATTTTCGGCGAACCATATGGCGCAATCCGCACGAATTGGGGAGGCAAAACATTAGTCAGCGGAATCAAATTCATCTGATTCCCGGCAGAGAGCGCTTCGTCTTCTGAAGCGGCTCTTGCCTGAGTGCCGACGGCAAAACAAAAGGCAAGAAGCAGCACCAAATATGATGCCTTCATGAGCGCAGCGAGTTTTGATTCATCAAGAGACAAGCTCAGCAACCGAAGCATCTTTGTCCTTATCTGTTTTCTTGTCACCAGCACCGCCTCTAGCAGCGACAGCCGCCGGCAGCGCTTCTTCAATGATTGCGAGCGCTTTATCTATTTCGCTCTTGGTGACGTTCAATGGTGGGATAAAACGGATTATGTGATTCTTTATACCGCAATCGAGCAAAAGAAGCTTTCGCTTGAAACATTCATCAACGAGACGCTCGATAAATTGCCCATCCGGCGCGCCCGACGGGTCCGAAACCTCCATGCCGATCATCAAGCCAAGCCCACGTACTTCATTGATAAATGAATACTTCTTCCTCAATTCGTTTAACCTGGCGACAAAATACTCGCCCATCTTGGTGGTGTTCTCCAGAAGATTTTCTTTCTCGATTACATCGATTGATGCAAGCGCGGCGGCGCAAGCAACCGGGTTGCCACCGTATGTGCTACCGTGCCGACCCATCGTCCACTTGTCCATCAGCTCTTTTCGGGAAACCACCCCGGCCATCGGAAAGCCGCTGGCAATACCCTTCGCGACAATCATAATGTCGGGGATTACACCAAAGTGCTCGGAGGCAAACCACTTGCCGGTTCGCCCAAATCCTGATTGAACCTCATCGAAAATCAGCATAATTCCATGCTGATCGCAAAGTTTCCTCAGCCTTTGCATATATCCATTTTCAGTTTTATAACCGGTCGCGGGCACTACATAACCGCCCTCTCCCATCATCGGCTCAATTAAAATCGCGCCTACAGAATCCGGCTTCACCTGGTGATTGAACATCGATTCTAAGACATCGAAACATTCGAGGTTGCATTTTCCCGGCACTTGCGAAACCGGACAGCGCAGACAGTACGGGTAAGGCGCATGGAAAATGCCGGAAGGAAGCGGCTCGTACCCCTGACGATAGTGCGATTTGGCGGTCGTCAGCGCCGTCGCCAAAAGAGTGCGCCCGTGAAAGGCGCCGGTAAATGCAATCACATTGGGACGGCCGGTTACGAAGCGAGCCATCTTGATCGCCGCGTCGACTGCTTCCCCGCCGCTGTTATTGAGAAAAACACAATCAAGCCCGGCCGGTGCAATTTGCGCAATTTTTTGCGCCAATTTGATATTCATCGTGTGACGAGTGACAGCCGAACAATGAATCAGTTTGTCGACCTGATCTTTTGCCGCTTTCACAACGGCCGGGTGGCAATGCCCTACATTGTTGACGGCGATGCCCATAGTGAAGTCGAGATACTCATTGCCCTCGACGTCATACAAATATGCGCCCTGCGCGCGCTCAGCCACAATCTCGAAACAGCGGTGATAAGTCGGCGCCAGGTATCGGGAGTCGTTCTCCAACCATTCAGCATTCGACTGAGACAAATTTGCCATCTTAAGCCCCCAGAGCTCCAGCAATCCGACATCCACTGAGATACCGGGCAGTGCGATAGTCATCCAAACTAACCCACACAGGCCCACATTCGGTCAGAACATTATAAACCAAGGATATATCAGCTTTTCCGTTCGTCAGGTAGATGAAATTTTGAGAGGAAAAGGCTGCGATTTTGCACTCTTATGCTAATTTAATGATATGTCCAGGCACCGGCAGGCGCAGTTTTCAGTCCTAATTCGCAGTCGCGGCGAAAACATCAGAGACACCGATGGACGACAAGCTCAAACAACTAGCCGAAAGTCGCTACTCTCAGAAGGAATTCCTTGGAATACTTTTTGAACTGGCTGTCGAAGATCAGTGGTTCGACCTGCAGCACATGATTCAGCACGACATGGCTAAGGCAATACTTGCCGACTACTCTTTTGAGCTGGGCGAGGGGTATCTCAACACGGATATATTTTTCCGGCACTGGGAAGAGGTCATCGAAGTGGGCTGGAGCGCATTTTGCCAGCACACCGGACTGCCCAGAGAAAAGGTCAACCTCAGACTGCAACAACTGAGAGACCTTTAGTACATTTAGGCTAAGGATTCGGATTTTGCAATGCGGGCTCGACAATGTCCGTGTAGCGCAGAATGCAGGCAATGCCGCCGGGCGTTCTGCCCTCGCGCGATGCTTGCTCGAAAACTTCCGACGCCAGCGCCCACAGCCCGGGATTGTCGGCGGTAAATTCGACGTCGACTCTTTCCCCTGCATTCACAGTGACGGTGTCCCTGTAGACGCGCGGCTCCAGCATGTCGCTGCCGTCGCGCGCCATTACTTCCATCCGGTGCCCGCTCAGATGCAACGGCACTGCTGTATGTCCGCTGTTGATAATGCGCAAACGCACGCGCTGCCCTTTGCGAACATCGATTGGTGGCGCAAGTGGTGCACTCTTTCCGTTCATCAAATAAAAAGTCAGCGCGTCAGACTTCTTGCTTTCGGTCGCTACCGCGCCGAAAAGGCGCATGTTCGCATTGGACAAAAGCTGGCTGGCTGCATCGGGTTTCGCCCCTGGCTTAGCTTCGGGCTTCGCGTCTGATGGAGACGGCGCAGTTTGTCTTCCTTCCCGGCTGCGAAATTCGGTGTGCATATCACCGATGACGAGCACCACATCCTTATCAGGCGTGTCGGCACGCTGAGTTCTGGCGCCCTTGGGTTCAATTACCAGCGATCCGAAAAGCCCTTTCGCCTTTTGATCTCCGTGAATTATCTGCGGGTGATACCAGAAAGTGCCCGGCTGGTTGGCGATGAATTGATATGCATAAGTGGCGTTCGCTTTGACGATGCCCGAGTCGGGACGCGGCAAACCATCGACGGAGCCGGGCAAAATCATGCCGTGAAAATGAAGGCTGGTCGGAAACTTCAATTGATTGTGCAAAATCAGGCGAACTTTGTCGCCTTGCTGAAACCGCAGTTCCGGTCCGGGCAGCTTGCCGTTGTAAGTGAGCACACTGATTTGCGCATCGGAAGCCACTTTTACGATGCTCTCTTTGGCAAAAAGATGCACTTCGAAGTAGGTCTGATCCTTCATCTGATTTTTCAATTCGGTCATCTGCCGCATGGCATCATTTATGGTGGCTTTAATATCGCCGACCTCCTGACGCATATCTTCGAGCTCTTCTCTTTCCTTGGCTTGCTCTGCGGCCATGCCGTCCTGTGCGAGCGCAGAACGAATCGGCGCCAACGAGCACAGTACAGCCACGGACAATGAACACAAAAGTGCAACAGTCTTCATTTTTCCAGCCTCAGACTCTCACCACAGCCACCGGACACGGTGCGTGCATGACGGCACGCTGCGAAACACTGCCCAGGAAGAAATGCTCGACGGCGCTGTGTCCTTGTGCGCCAATGACCAGCAAACCGGCTCTTCGCGCTTTGCACGCTTGCAAAAGTTCGTTGGACGGATCGCCGTGTCTCTTCATCAATTCGATGTTTTCTTGTTTGATGCCGTAATCGACAGCGGCTTTTTCCGAGTCGGCAAGAATTGTTTCGGCAGCCAGATTGGCATTGGATTCGATGGCGGTAATGAATTCGACCGGAGACACAAAGGTTAGAGCGGTCGGCACGAACGATACGCTGCACAAAACAATTTTGACGGCTCGCTCAGCCAGTTTAAATCTCTCAATCGCTTCAATCATTGCCGTCTTCGCGTTCTCAGATCCGTCCAGCCCGAAAACAACGGTATCGAGCGCGTTTGTATCCTGCGAGTCGCGCAGCACCAGCACCATGCCGGGGCAATGTTTGGCAACTCTCAGCGTTGTCGAGCCCAGAAAGAAAAGCTCGACACGTGAGTGCCTGCCGGGAGCCAGCGCGGTAAAGGCAAAGTTCTCGTCTCTGGCTACCTTTTCGATCATTGCCACCGTCGGTCCGGAGACCAATTCCTGCGACACCTCGGCGCCGCGCTTCTGCAAAGATTCTGCAACCCCGTCGAGGACTTTCTTGGCTTTAGTCTGGAAGGCGTGCGGCAGGTCTTCGGGGAAGTCCGCCACCGTGGACAACAAGCTCTCATATGACGGCAACTCTTCCCTCACCGACAGCAAATGAGTCTTAACGCCCTTCAACGGCAGGATTTGCTCGAGTCTCTCGGCAAGGTCCTTAGTCGGATGAGTTACGTCGACCGGCAGAAGCACCCGTCCATTACCTTGAGAAGACATGCGATTTAATCTCCGAAAAACCATGCAAAACGCCCGCTATTTTAGCGCGTCGGCAAAGCATTAACGCCCAGCGCCCGGGTGAGTTTCGAGCGGGAAGCCGAGAGCGCGGCAAGGGCGCCCATGCTGACAACCGCGGTTTAAGGATGAATGTTAAGTACCTAGTTGTTAACCGAATTCATTTGTCCAGTACGGCGCCCAGCGCGACGTCGTAAAATAGCGGTCGTTTCCTATCCAGGCCTGCAAAGGCGAAAGCCGAGGTTTTTGCATTGATTGACCGTTACACTCGCAAAGAAATGGGCGCGCTCTGGACGGACCAGGCGAGATTTCAAACCTGGCTCGAAGTCGAAATCGCAGTTTGCGAGGCGCAAGTGAAGTTGGGAGCCATTCCAGCCGCAGCGCTGGCAGACATCAAAACGAAAGCGAAATTCGATGTCGAGAGAATCAAAGAGATTGAAGAAGAAGTAAAACACGACGTCATCGCCTTCTTGACCAACGTCAACGAAAACGTCGGCGAGAATTCTCGCTTTATCCATCTTGGCTTGACCAGCTCCGATGTCATCGATACGGCGCTTGCCATCAATATGAAGCGCGCCGGCGAGATGATCAAGAAAGAGCTCAATGCATTGCACGACGCGATTCTTGGTCAAGTGCGCAAACACAAAGGCACCGTGCAAATCGGGCGTTCGCACGGCATTCATGCCGAGCCGCTCACGTTCGGCTTTAAACTCGGCGTCTGGCTCGAGGAAGTAAGGCGGCATCAAAAACGTCTGGACGACGCCATTGAAGGGATTTCCGTCGGCATGGTCAGCGGACCGGTCGGCACTTTTTCCAATATTTCCCCCGAAGTTGAAAGACTGACTTGCGAAGTTTTGGGACTGACTCCCGCCAAAATCTCAACCCAGATTATTCAGCGCGACAGGCATGCCCACTATCTTTTCACGCTGGCGCTAATCGGCTCGTCGCTGGAAAAATTCGCCACCGAAATCAGACACTTGCAGCGCACAGATGTGCTTGAAGTGGAAGAGCCTTTCTCGCAAGGACAAAAGGGCTCGTCTGCGATGCCGCACAAACGCAACCCGGTCGGCTCGGAGAACATCACCGGTCTTGCCCGCATTTTGCGCGGCAACGCCATGGCCGCGCTGGAAAATATACCGCTCTGGCACGAGCGCGACATCAGCCATTCATCCGTCGAGCGCGTGATTATTCCAGACTCGACAATTTTGCTCGACTATATGCTGGCGCGTTTCACCAAGATTATGAGCGGTCTTGTCGTCTACGAGAAAAACATGCAGCGCAACCTCGATGTTTTCGGCGGCGTGATTTTCTCGCAAGCAGTGATGCTCAAATTGATCGACAAAGGATTGAGCAGAGAAGACGCTTACAAACTGGTGCAAACCAATGCGATGAAGGCGTGGAATTCAGACAACGGCAACTTCAAGGATTACCTGTCCAATGACCCGTCAGTGACCAAACACTTGCGCAAAGAAGAAATTGCCGCGTGTTTCGATCCCGGTGAATATTTGAAAAACATCGATGTCGTCTTCGAGCGGCTTGGTGTTTGAGTTTGACTGCGACTGATTGAGATGGAACATCGGCAATGAAAATAGATCCGACGAAAAAGCTGGCAGGAATTCTGGTACCGGTGTTTGCACTCCGTCACTCTGATGACCTCGGCATCGGTGACACGACAGCCGTAAAACAAGCTATCGACTTCTGCTGCCGGCATGAAATCGGAGTTTTGCAGACACTGCCGATCAACGAAACCGGAGGAGATCACAGTCCTTATTCCGCAATCAGCTCGGTCGCGCTCGATCCTGCATTAATGTCCGTGACACCGAATGCGATTCAGTGGTTGAGCAAGGAAAACTTTCATTCGGTCATAACCGAACAGGTTCGACAAAGATTGGACGAAGGGTCGGTAAAATACGATGAAGTGAAAGCGTTGAAACATGCGCTTTTGCGCATCGCATTCGATGTTTTTCACGAAGAGAAAAATGCCGCCGACGTAAAACGCTTTGCCGAATTTCGCAAAAACAACGAACGCTGGTTGATACCGTATGCGCTGTTTCGCACGCTTGTCGATCACCATGACGGCAGCAGTGTGTGGACCGGATGGGAAGAAGATTTCAGAGACCCAAAGAACGCCATCGCCTGCATTGCCAAGAGCCCCAAGAAAGCTGATTTCGAGCGGCTGATCAGCTACTACGAATTTGTCCAATGGCAAGCATTCGAGCAATGGACGGCTGTGAGAAAATACGCCGATGAGCACAATGTGCGTTTGATGGGTGATATTCCATTTGGTGTCAGTCGATACAGCGCTGATGTTTGGGCGCAAAGAGATCTGTTCGATCTTCAATGGTCAGGCGGCGCTCCGCCCGAAGCGTATTTCCAGGGCGATCCGTTTACGCAAAAATGGGGTCAGAACTGGGGTGTACCGTCATACGCGTGGAAGAAGCACAAGGCTGAAAACTACCAGTGGTGGCGCCAGCGTGTAGGCAAATGCACTTCGATATTTCACGATTTTCGCATCGATCACGTGCTCGGATTTTTCCGCATCTATTCTTTCCCCTGGATTCCCGAGCACAACTGGGAGTTTACCGAACTAACTGAAGAAGAGGCGAAGAAGAAGACCGGAGGGGAGCTTCCGCAGTTCTTGCCGCGTTCGGACGAGAAGCCGGAAGATGCAAAACTGAACGAAAAGGAAGGCAAAGTCTTCCTGGAAATGATCATGGAGGCATCCGGCAACGCCTGGATCGTTGCCGAAGATTTGGGCGTCGTGCCTAAATATGTACGTCCATTGCTTCGCTCTCTGGGCATGGCCGGTTTTGCAATCCCAATATTCGAGCGAAACGAGGAAGACCGCTCCTTCAAACCAAGTGACGAGATGGAGCCGCTCAGCCTGGGCACCTACGGCACTCACGATCACGAACCGCTCAAAGCCTTTTACGATAGATTGGTCGAATGGTGGCACGGTCCGGACGGCAATGAGGGTTGGAAGGAAGTGCAGCGCTTGATGCGATTTCTTTCTCTCGATGAAGACAATCCGCCCTTGCAGTTCACACCGGAACTGCACGAGACTTTTCTTAAAACGCTGATGGAAAGCCCATGCTGGCTGGCACTGTTGATGATTACCGATCTGCTCGGAACCAAACAAAGATTCAACGAACCAGGGCAGGGTGGTGACGCGAACTGGAGCCAGCGTTTGGATGCAAGTCTGGACGAGCTGGAGAAGAATCCGCAGTATGCAGACAAAATTGCCGCATTTCAAAGTTTGATTGAGAAGACCAACAGACAGCCTAGAAAAACAGCGGCGACAAAAGCGTGAAACAATCCATACATCTTATTGATGCCGGTGCATTGAAAGAGTTGCTTGCCAGAGAAACAGACGCTGTCCTAATCGACACCCGCGAAGAACTCGAATTTTCTCAATGTCATATCCAGAGCGCAATTTCCAATCAATGGTTTCAATGGTGCGCGAAAGCCCCTCCGACAGCCAAATCTACTTTATTCGAGCCGGGCTACTGGGGAAATCTCGACGTCGATTCAATTGAGAACATTGAGAAATCACTGGGTGACCTTGGTATTACTAACAGTGGCACAGTCATTCTTTACTCATCCGGAATTGCATCCAAAGGACGAGAAGGACGACTGGCCTGGATGCTGCTTTACTTCGGTATCGAGAAGGTTTACATCCTCGATGGTGGATACAATGCCTGGTTAAATTCCAGGGGTGAAGTTTCAACCAAAATCGTTGAGCCGAAAAGAGCAAAGTTCGAAGTTGCGCTTCAGCATGAGCGGCGCATCGATATTGACGGCGTGAAGAAACTTCTGGACGGCGACCGTGGATGCGAGCCGCTCTTGGTAGACACTCGTTCGCCTATGGAATTCGAGGGACGATTGTATGACTACCAACCGCGCATGGGTCACATCCCCAGGTCGGTAAATATCTGGTTCGACAGATATTTTGCCAGCGACGGTCGCTTCATAGGCAACGAACAATTCCTTAGCCTCTTAGAATCCGAAGGCGCCATTGATATAAAAGCGACCTATTGCGAAGTGGGGGTCAGGGCGGCGACCTTCGCACTGCTCTTTGAATTGGCGACCGGCGCAATCTTGCCCGTCTACGACGGCTCTCTCATGGAATGGTCGCACAATCCGGAATTGACCGTGATATCCGGTTGCCATGACGACCGGGACGGCGAAACTTAAGATTCGCAAACAATGTCCCTACAAAGCACAGTCGAACCGAGCCTGTGCGGGCACAGCCCCCTCCACCCAGATACCAAGTGCTTGAACAGTTGATATAGTCTTACTGTCTATGCATCCAGCATTCTTAATTCGAGCAGGTATTGATTGGGTCAGGCATCGTCCTGATCTAAAAGACTCGAACCCCTATTCTCGCTGCGAAGAAACTCTCAAAGCCGTTCAGACTTTGTGGCAGCAGCAGGTCGGGCGCACCGAGCCTTTGCTCCTTGAGCAAGCGATTGTGACGGCCTACTGGGCGGAGTTTTTTCACGCCGAGGACACGACGCCGGACGAAAAAGAGTGGCGCGACGGACTCAATAAACGCTCCAGCCAGTACGATTCTTTCGAAGAATGGCAAGAGTGGTTCAAAAAGAGCTACGCCAAGGTTTATCGCGACAACGCTATCTGGTTGAGCGTCTTAATGACCTCTTACGCATATACGCACCAGTTCGATGTCATATACGGCGAAGAGAACTGGGAGTTCGTGCCCTCGCATTCTTATATGCCGACCACCGAGATGTGGCGCCTGGAGCCGCATATGGACACATTGCAAGAAGTCATCCGCGAGTTCTGGCATGAAGAGCTGCGTGCCTACGAGGAAGCCGGATTTACCATTGAAGAGCACACCTCGCCCCATCTGGGCAGAGTGGAGTGCCTCGGCTTCGACACCAAAATCTATACTCTTAATTGGCCGCCGCGCGCCAGCCGCCCGCCTGCTTACTTACAGGTTGGCGACCTGGTTGCCGACATTATTGTCCCGACCGGCGATGACTGGTACCGGCATCCGGACAACATCATTTTTGCCCATGAATGCCTGGATGTGACGGCATTGATCAATCGGGCTCAATATATGTTCGGCAGCAAAAGACGGCTCATGGAGCTGTCCGTCGACACAGACCTGGCGCAAGCAAGATTGCAGGCATCGGCGGAAGGCTGGATGGTACCGCCTTCGGACGACGACGAACCGCAGCAAGAGTGGACCGCTACCGGCGGAACCGAGCCCACCAACTGGGCTATGCCGGCCGGCGGCTAAAGTTTCAATTCAAAATTTCGGCTCAATCACGCTTGATTCGCGACCATGGGCGCGGATAACCGGCCGGCGTCTCGGAAAGTTTTTTCAAAACCAGCACCACGCGCTCGGTTTCGTCATTGCCGGGTTCGATATTGACCATCTCTTCGACGCCCGCCCCCATCTCCTTAAGCCGTTTTTCAGCGATGCTCATCTCCTGGTCGAGCTGACTTTTCGTCTTTTGCAGCAGGGCGAAGCCGCCCACCTTCAGCAACGGCACAAGAAGCTCGCTGACAAGCGCCGTCGAGCCCACTGCCCGCGCGGTCGCCATGTCAAAACCGCCCCGGTAGTCCTCCAGCACGCCCAATTCTTCAGCCCGCCCATTGACGACGGTGATGGGATTTTTCAATTTGAGCAAATCGTCCGCCATTTCAAGAAATCGGCACTTTTTGGCGGTCGCTTCCACTAACGACACCTTCAATTCATCCAGGGCAATAGCAAGAATTACGCCTGGAAAACCGCCACCAGCGCCTACATCGACAAGACTGACTGGCACTTCTGGGGGCAGAAAACGCTTGATGATGGGCACCAGGGTCAAAGAATCGAGGACGTGGCGCTCTACAAGCGTGCCGGCCTCGGCTTTTGCGACCAAATTAGTATGCTCGTTGAAGGTAATCAGGGATTTGAGAAAAATTCGCACCTTCTCCACTTTATCGGCATCAAGTGCGGAAAGTACATCCCTGTGCAGTTCCAGGGCTTCCATAAGACTGTCTTTGCTCACGATGGTTTCCAAAAGACTGATAACTTCGACCGTTCGGCCGACCGTTAATTGTATTGGCAAATTCCCTATAAATTCGCCACCCTCAGCGTTGTAGGGTACTGGTTACGGATGCCAAGCAAATACTCAACTGCATAAGAAAATACATTAAGTGTTTAATACAACTGTCGAAAGGCATAATGAGTTTGTCGGCCCTATACGGATTGACCCCTCGCCCGGCGAACAAACCGGCGAGATAACTACGGGTCCGGCGGGGCCGGTGTCTTTCAAGACCAGGCCCACAGGCAACCCGATAAGATTAAGTGAGGGTGCGGATACAGAGCGAATGACAGACAAAGAGTCACCTCTTGCTGACATTTACACTTTACTAGGCGTCTCCCAGATGTCGCCCATGGAAGGCGTCCGCACGCGCTTTTATAAGCTGACCAGGCAGATTCACCGCGAACTGGCGGAAACGACGGACATAGACAGGCGCAACAAGCTGCTCTACGACCTCAAATTCATCTGCATCGCCTACGATATTCTTTCCGATCCGGTTACCAGGACCGACTACGATTTAAGGACGATGGGGCTGCGTGGCGTCCCGATGCCGCAGACTCCGGAGGAGAAAAAGCCCGGCGAGCTGGGGCAGCGGCTGCACCTCAAAATCGGCGAGTTACTGAACGTAGCCGGGCTTCTGGAGGCATCCGAGCTGGAAATCGCCTGCGACATGCACAAGGCGATGCCGGAAATGCAATTCGGCAGCTTTCTTGTAAAACAGGGATTTATTGAAGAGTATCAACTGGAAGCCGTGCTCTTTGCGCAAAAACTGTTGCGCAAGGGGCTCATCACCGTTGTTCAGTATCAGGCGGCGATGGAAGAGCTTGAATCGAGCGGCGTTGCGGTTTCGGAAACAGTCGTCGAGCGCGGTTATGTCACGCAGTCCGATCTCGATCATTTGGAAGAGGTGGAAGCGGAAGCGCAGGCTGAATTGAACCGCCCCGTTGAAACACCGGTGTACAAGCAGCCGCCCTTGCAACCGAAGGTCGACGAGCAAGTCACCAGCCACTCGAATTTGCTCGCGCAGATGCTCCCGCCGGGTTCACCGGATGTGGTATCAGCGCGTTCGAGCGGCAACGGCGAAAAGTCCGGCATGCTGCAAAAACTTTTGTCAGGCACGCAGGAGGGTGATGTTACTGCACCGCCTTCGACAATGGGCGGGTTGCTCAGCGCGGCGAAGAGCGGATTTGACACGGTTCCACCGGGCACCGTGGGTGGTGGTACATCAGGTACGGCATCGTCCTCCGGTTCTGCTGCCGCGCCAGCCGCGGCGGCACCGCCGCCGTCAATCGAAGCCAAGGCGGCAAAAGAATCAAAAGAAGGTCGCAAGAAGAAAAACGTTGACCTGCAGGATGTTCATTCAATCATGGATCCTGCCCTCAATCGTCCGGCAGAGGATGTCGCTTCGGACACCTACGAAGGTGCAGCCTATAAAGACGACTTGCTTAAACTCGATGATATACCCGACGCTCGCCAGAGGCCGATCGAGCCTTCGGCGCATCAAGGTTATATCGACAACGGTCCGGAATTGCTGACGCCCGACGACGACAACGGCAGCCAGTATGGCAAAGCTGATATTTTTACCCGCACCGAATCCGGAACCGAATCCAGCGACGAGCTCGGATTGATGGAATCGAGCGGAGTCGAGTTTCAGGGATTCGTCGATTCCCAAGACGAAAACAACGATGACGATGACGACGAAGATGAAGAAGAGGATGCCGGTAGCATTACTCTTATAGACTCGGAACGGACACATATGGTGGACGCCGGCTTGGCGGCGGCAGAGCCGGGTGCGTCGAACCGCGACAAGACAGACTCGACACATGAGCGTATTCCAGCTTTTGCCGCGTCGGAAAGAACACTGCTTGATGCGGACATTCCAACCAGTTTGCAGTCAGGCGATGCAGGACAAGAATTTGCTGACGCTGAACAGCGAGCCCAGGGACAAACGAAAAAAGAGCAAGCTACAACTCGGGACAAGATGCCCGCTTTCAGACCACCATTGCACAACACCTTCCAGCTAGATGAAGAATCGGCTCAGCAAGATGAGCAAAAGGGCGATGACGGCGAATCAGGCGACCGCCAGCTTGTGATATCGAATGCGGTGCCAAGCAACTATCAACTCGATTGGAGTTCGCCGGAAGACGAGCAACAGGGTCAGATGAAACCGCTCACGGCCAGCCAGGAAAGCGAGCCGATTGTAGACATCAGCAAGCATATCGATCTTGAAGCAATCGAACCGCAGCAAAAGGATGACGGCGACGACGAGTTGAAGTCTTTCCTTGGTGAAGAATACAGGGAAGATTTGAACGAGCTGGGAGAAAGCGGACGCCCGCTCTGGGATGTAGAAGATGATGAATTCATCGTTCCGTCCTCGCAAAAACGCCAGGACAAGTCACAGCAGCAGTCTCAAGCACAAGATGAAGATGCGCAAGCACGCCGCATTTCCGGTGGATGGCAGCGCCTCAAAAATCCATTCGAATTGCAACTAGACCAGCAAGGCAACAAGATTTCCGGACAGGCGACCGGCGAAGAAGCTGTCGTCGAAGTGCCGGAAGATGAATCACTGGAAGATTCGCGCAGCGCAACAGCGGATATCGATCGCAGATCGATCAGCGGAGGCTACGTTCATCCCGCGCAGGAAACAGCGGAAAAGGTCGCCACCAGCTCGACTGACAGCGCTGACTCCTTTGTAGAAGCCAGCGACTCGCTGGAAACGGAAGAGGGCTCCTATCAAAAAGGACCGGAAGAGCGCCGATCTAATCCACGCATCGTGATTGGTTTGGATGATGCTGATGAAACGGACGAATCGCAGAATTCAGAAAATGGTCTGACGACGGCGGACGAGACTCCAATCGACCAGCCGATTTCAGACGATTCAGAACAAGTCGATGAACCGTCCTCAGACCATCAAGATTCAAATGACCAGACATCCGAAGAACATTCACCGGCAGAACAATCTTCTGATGAGCCGCAATTAGACGAGCCGAAGGAAGCACTGGACGAGCTTGCAGCCGCTGTTTATGAGCCACAGGATACGAACGCCGAGAAAGACGAGCGATCTTCTTTAAGCGACAATTCACAAGTTGAAGAACCTGCGGACGTTCAAGAAGCCGAAGCGCAAGAAGATCAAGAAGAAGAAAAAGAAGAGAAAGAAGATCAGAAAGAACAGGTGCAGAAAGACAACGACGACGATTCTTCCTGCGACGCTCAATCTGATCAAGACCAAACGCAAGAAACCGGAAGCGAAGAAGCGCACGAAGCGGCTGCCCAAGATGATAATAGCGCCGAAGCGAAAGACAGCGAAGAGAATAAAGCAAAAGACGACGAAGATGAAGACGACACCGCCGGTGATGACAAGGCGGGAGCATCATCTGCTGCCGAAGAAACTCCTTTGGCAAGACGACGCCGCATGCTCGGCAGACGCCATCACAGGGGCAAGCCCTAACCGTTTATAACAGAGCTTTCTCGCTGCTGGTGCGATCGGAAAAGTCTGAGCACGATCGACAATTGTTCTGCGATCAGTCTCACCACTTTTTGGTCGCCCGGTTTGTATGCCTGGTTAGGATACGGAATTACAATCAGCAAGCCAAGCCGCAATCCGGTCATATCAATTGGCTGTGTGAGCGCGTTTTCAATCAAACCACCTGCCTTGATACCTTCTTCGCGCAGCGGCGGCAAACCCAACTGCAGCGACAACTTGGACACGTATGCTTTGACCGCACTCTCTTGAGTATCATCGTTAAGGTCAAGTTGCAGGCTCGAGAAGGCTCCCTGATTAACCACCACCGCGCAGCTTTGATAGTTCAAAATCGAGGACAAGAGTGCAAAAAGTTTTTCTGTGATCAGATCCAGATCAAGCAAATCTTCGCCGATCCTGCGCACTTCATCGATAATTGTCGCTTCAAACAAAAGCCGCTCCAGCAACTGATTGAGCCTGCCGTTTATCTCTTCCGGCGCTGGTGCTCGCGAAGAGTCAGGCAAAATGCGCAGTCGCGGCTGCACTTTGGACTCGCCGAGAATCTCGCGAATGGCCATAATCAAGTTGTGAAAGCCTGGCTCTTTGGGAATGTATCTGTCGGCGCCCGATTTCAAGCCCCAAAATCTGTCGATGGAGCCGTCAAGCTTCGTCAAAAGAATTACCGGAGTACCGGAAAGTTCCGAATCGTTCTTGACCAGGCGGCAGAGCTGATAGCCGTTGATGCCCGTCATCACCACATCCGAAATAATCAGGTCCGGCAGCTCATTATAAGCGCGCACAAGCCCTTCAGCTCCGTTTCGCGCCTCCAAAATCGTATAGCCTTCCGCCTCGAGATTCCTTCTTATCGTAAGAAGTTGCGTCGGGCTGTCTTCAATTAGCAGCAGTCGATAGCTCATTGGCTCGCATTCAGTCCTTAAGCCTTGCGCCTATTGTACTCCTTACTTTCAGATCGTTCATCTTGACAGCACGGAAGGCTTAACAAGCGGCTTTGTCCCATCACTGCCGGGCGGCTTCGCCAAATCACTGCCGCGCCACCCTTCCTTACTAAGCGCTCTCGGCTCATCCTTTGCTGTGGAAAATCTGCCTGTCATATGTGCGACAAGGTCGCAGACGGCAGCAGTGGCGGGCGACTCAGACATCGTCCAGGCTTCATACGCGGCGGCCAGAGCTGCTTCGTCGAGCCCCTCACCCGGATGTTTTTGCGAATACCCCGCCATGGATATGGCAACCCGGTCAAGAAATTCCGCTTTTGTTTTGACATCGTCGGACACGTTCTTCAGACAATCCGCGAGCGACGTTCGAACCGTTCGCAGAACCTCCATATTTTTCTCTATACGATCATCCTTGTTCAACAGTTGATATGGCAGCGAGTATTCACTCCTCAGATTATTGTCTGTATTGAAAAGAATTCTGTTGGTGCCCAGCTTTTTCCAGAGCAGTTCGTCCAATGACTGAGGCGACAGAACAAGCATGGACAGGAGGTCGGCGGCGGAAACCAAATGACAGTATTTGAGTTTTGCCTTAACCGCAGGCTCGGCAATCACATCCAGCAATTTTGCTGCATCGAGTTTGGCACTTGCCTGATTGGCATTTTCAGTTTTGAACGAAACAATCAGCACTTCGCCGGCGCCATGAGGATGAAAGACATAAGTCGATGGAAACGCGCTGTGTATCGTATTCAGCAGTACAAGCAGGTTCTCTTCATCAATCGCATACAATTGAAGCCACTGACAAAACAGACCGCCTTCCTTTAATCGCGAGTGGACCAGAGCAAAAAACTCCTGCGTATAAAGATCGCCAGCACCATTTACCCACGGCTCGGCTGGTTGGGAAACGATCAAATCGTATCGATTTCCGGAAAATGCCAGATGGCTGCGGGCATCGCAGATGAGCTTGCGAATATCAGCTCGCTCCGCCGCTTTCTGTTGCGGAAGAAAGAACCTGCTCGCTTCGAAAACAGCCTTTTCGATCTCTGCCACGGTCAAAGCTGCGATATTTTTCTGCTCAGCAAGCGCACCATATGTAACACCACTCCCGCATCCAATCACTAATGCATCAAGAGAGTTTTTAGCACTCAAAGTGTACGGCAGGCAACCCAAAAGTACTTGCGTCGGATAGTCGCTGGTTGGAGCACTGACAGCCAGATTTCGAGGAATCGCCGCCTCCACTTTTCCGTCGTTTTTCAAAACAACCACATTGTTTTCTGGAAAGTCCTGAACCGCCACGGTAGTGTTCAACCCTTCGCGATAAAAAATCATTGAAGTATTTTTGCGTTCCGCTTCGATAGATTCTCGAAGTTTATCAACAGCCGCTTTGCTATCCAGCGAAATCATGCCCAAGCCCTGCGATAAAAGGAAAGTGTCAGCCTGAGGCGGATACAAGGTCGCGAGCAATCCCACAATTGCAGCCGAACTCAAGAAAATAACTCCCGATGCTCTTTCCTTTTTGGTGGCAATAGTAACCTGGTGAGACGCAGCCAGTGCGGCGATGAACAAGCATGTTCCGGCAATCACCACCAAACTTGCCATCAATCCGCTTTCATAGCGCTCGCTCAAAGTAGGAACGAAAAACAGGCCGGCCGCCAGCGAACCAAACACCGCGCCAAGGGTACTGGCGCTGTACAACCAGCTTGCACGCCCGGATTTAGCGTTGACATTTCTGAGACTGCTTTGCAAAACAAAAGGAAATATCGAGCTTACAAATGCTATGGGCAAAATCACCATGCACAGACAGATCATCACACGAGGGAAAAGATATGCCCTGAAGGTCGGGAGATCTTGAAAGTTGAATCCGGCAGCTTGCTCTGAGAAGTGCAAAATCAGCATCGGCAGGCGATTGAGCAAGCACGCCTCGCCGAAAACCAGCAATGCGGCAATCGAAGCAGCTACCGCAGTGAATGCATTTGCGTTTGCGGCAAACGCTTTAACGGACGGTTTCACCCGACTCATGGTAAGAGCGGACGCAAATTGCGCAGAGGTCGCCATGCCGAAAAGAATTCCGACCAGCACCACAGCCACGCTGTAGACAGAAGAGCCGAGAACAAGCGTGAATAAGCGCGTGAAAACAACTTCCAATGCCAATGTCACCGCCGCAGAGAGAAACACGAGCAGACAGTCGAATTGAGGCATCACCGCATCCGAAGCGCTTGACGCGGCAACCTCGATCTCGTTGCGCGGAGAAATAAGTTTCACGGCGGCAAGCGAAAGTGCGACAGCACATATTCCGGCAACGAGATTAAAACCGCCCGCAATGCCGAGAGTCGCCGCCAGTCCGAATGACGGGATAAAATAGAAGGCACCGAATGCAGCGCCAAACAAAGCGCCGATCAGATTAACGGCATAGAGCAGCGAAGAAGACTTGGTCGCATCGATTGAGATTCTTTCGGCAGCAGCCACCGCCGCCGGCCAGGTTCCGCCCATCAACAGCGACGGCATCGCCACCAGAACAAATGCCAAAGCCAGCCTGGCTGTTTCGTCACCCAAGCCGGGAATTTGATGCAGCCATCCGCCGTTGAAAATAATCGCGTAAGCAAAAGCGAATGCGCAGGTGAGGGCTTCCAACAGAGCGAAAAATCTGAGCGGGTTGATGCCGGTAAAGAGTCCTGCGCCCTTCGACAAAATCGCATTGCCAAGCAGCGCGCCCGCGCCCAGCCCGGCCATAACACCTGCATATACAACGGCGGCAGCCGGAGTTGTGGAGCCGACCAGCCGCGACAATTCGCGCTGCCAGACACTTTGGGACAGGATTGCAGCGCCGCCGGAAAGTGCAAAACTCAAAAGGAGAGCGTTTTCAATAGTTTTTCGTCCGGCGCCCGGCACGCTATCCTCCACAGAGCCTTAAAACTCAACAATTTCACCTTCTTGATTATGCCAGTTATCTAAGAAGCTTAAGACCATCATGAGTTTTAATCGGATAGAATCAGAAGTTGAGCTTTTTGCGTCCGGAACGGTTTGCCGCCAAACCATCCGAACACTCCCCCTTTGTGCAGGCACCATAGTCAGAAGCGATGATCATCATTTCCATCACTCTGCATAATTTCATGAGCTACGCCGACGCGACGCTCGATCTCGCCTCGGTGCCTGTGGCATGCCTTTCGGGACAAAATGGCGCGGGCAAATCGGCGATACTCGATGCCGTCACGTGGGCTTTGTGGGAATCAGCGCGCGCATCGTCCGATGAGCTGATGCGCATCGGCGAGAAAGAGACCTGGGTTGACCTCGCTTTCCTTCACGAAAATCGCACTTATCGCGTGCGGCGACAGCGCGTGAAAGGCGGCGGCAAATCCGGCGGAAAAACGACGTCGAAAGGAACTCTCGAATTTCAAGTTCTCAATCGCGAGGAGAACAGAGTTTTTGCAGAAGCAATTGCGGGCGGTGGCGAACAAGTCCACAAGCACGGCAACGGGCACGGCGACGCCCACGGCGATGCGGCAGCACCCGGCGAGAACGACATCTGGCGAAGTCTGACCGGCAACAGCATGAAAGATACGCAAAAGCACATCAACGAATTGCTGCGCATGGACTATGACACCTTCATCAACAGCGCTTATCTGCGACAGGGAAAGGCTGATGAATTCACGACCCGCGCTGCATCGGATCGAAAGCAAGTGCTTGGTGAAATTCTTGGACTTTCGTATTTTGAAAAATTGAAAGACCAGGCGCGCGATCATGCTCGGACATTGAAGGTAAAACGCGAAGCGATGGAGCTGTCACTTTCGCGCTTGCCGGAGGCAGAAGCACAACGCGAACAAGCTGATGCCGACTTACTTTCGGCGAAGGCGGAACTGTTGCAGCTTAGCGAAAAGTTGAACACGCAGGAAGAGTTGGTGAAACAGCTCAGCGATCAAATTCAGTCACTTACGCTCAACAGACAAAAAATGGAATCGACCGATGCTCAGATAGAAGAGCTGACGTCGGCGATTGCCAGTCTCGACGAACAGCGGATTGCGCTTGCCGCCAAGATAGATGCGATTGCAAAGCTGATTGGTCAATCTCCTGTCATTGAAGAGAAAGCTGCGACATACGAAAAGCTGAAAGCGAGCATCGATGAAATGGAGCGCAAAGCACTAGTTCAGCAGGAGTTGAATTCGAAGAGAATCGATCAGCAATCGACGTTGGCGCAAATGCGCAGCCGGTTGGAACTGCAAGTTGAACACGTGGAAGGTCGGCTTAAGGACCTGGAAACACGACATAAAAAACTGAGCAGCGAAACTCAAGATTGGGACAAAGTTCAAAAGCAATTTGAAGAATTTCGGCAACTGTCACTCAAAGAAGCAGAGCAGTCGAAAAATCAAGAAGCGCACACCAGGCTCAATGAGCGGGCGGCGGAGCTGAATTCGCAAATGACCGAAGAGAAAATTCGGCTGGAAGCGAAAGTTTCGCAGAAAGAATTGCAAGAGCAAGAGCTTGCCGCCATTCTTACAAGCAAAGAAAGTCTCGATGAGCAGCACCACGCCATCGAGAAAGAGTCCAAAAATATGGACGCCCTGGAAGCTGAGTTCGAGATAGTCGAGCAGCGCGGCTTGGAAATCAAGTCGGAAATTGAGGCGCTGGACGCGCATGTTTCTGCGCTCCAGGGACGGCAAAAGGAAAATCTCGAGAAGGTAAAGGAGCTGGAAGAGCATCAACACAGCTCGGTCTGTCCATTGTGTTGCGCGCCTATCGTCGACAGAAAAGCGGTGATAACTCGGTACTTGAAACAGAACGAAGACCTCGACAGCGAGATTGCCGAGACGCGCAGCCGTAAAGGAAAGCTGGAAGCCGAGAGGGGCGACTTGCGCAAGAAATATCTCGAATTGAAAAAACATCTCGAGGGGCGAAAGGAGCTGGACAAGCGTATCGGGCAATTAAATGAGCGCAAAACAGCAGTGGAGCGTGCCGAGCAGAGTTTTCAGTCTGCAAAAGCAGAGCTTGAACTTTTGAAAAGACAATTGAACGACAATGACTATGCGCAGGTCGAAAGAGAATCTTTGATTGCCGTCAAAGCAGAGATTCACAAGCTCGATTTCGACCCGGTTTCTTATTCGAGCTTGAAGGGTCAGGTGCGCGCCCAGCGGCATATAGAAACGCGCTACAACCAGATGAAACGCGACCTTGCCGACTTGCAGGAGCTGAACGCAGAGCTGCCGAAAAAGCAGGAAGAGTTATCCAAGCTCAGCGCAGAGTTGCAGGGCGAAACGTACGGCATTGAAGCGAGGGAGGCACTCAAAGCGGTAAAAGAACAGCTCGATAATCTCGGCTACAATCGCGAAGAACACTTGCGCATGCGAGCGGAGATGGAAGAATTGGCTCCAGCTCTCGATCAAGTACGGGAGCTGAAGCGCGCGCTCGAAGAAAAACCGCTGTTGCAGAAAAATCTGGACGAGTGCTTAAGCCAGAAAGCAAGCAAGGAAGCCCAGCTTGAAGAGGCGAAAGTATCCTTAAAGACCCTGCAACAGCAAGTAGAACAGTTGCCCGAGCGCTCCAACGAACTCGAAACGATCAGGCCGGAGCTGGATGCGCTGCGGCAGGAGAAGGAACAAGTCAGCAATCGCTGCGCCATTTCTCAGTCGCGTTTGGAAACGCTGGATTCTGAAATCGCTCAGATGTGCGACCGCCGCCGCGAGCTGAAAGACCTTGATGCCGACATCGAGGACTATCAATTCCTTGCGGAATCTTTCGGGCGCAAAGGTATTCAGGCGGTAATTATTGAAAATGCCGTGCCGGAAATCGAAAGTGACGCCAACCGCATTCTTTCAAGGCTGTCCGATAATAGGATGCACATCGCGCTCGTGACGCAGCAGAAGACCAAGGCCGGCTCGATGGTTGAAACCCTCGACCTGATGATCGCCGATGAAGTGGGCACCAGAAGTTACGAACTTTATAGCGGCGGCGAAGCTTTTAAGGTGAATTTCGCCGTCAGAGTGGCGCTGTCCCGGCTCTTGGCGCGCCGCTCCGGCGCCAAGCTGGAGACGCTGATAATCGACGAGGGCTTCGGTTCGCAGGACGAGGTCAGCCGCGACCGCCTGGTAAAGGCGATCCGGTCCATACAAGGCGACTTCGCGCGCATTCTTGTAATAACACACATGAGCGACATAAAAGAGATGTTTCCCACTCACATTCAGATAACAAAACAGAATGGGACTTCGAAATTGCAGCTAATGTCATAATCAAAACCTAGCGGGCATATAGAAAAAGGCTACCGTCAAAAGAGTTATATGCAATCTCAACCACCTCCCAAAACCGGCAACCGCCTCAGACTGGATATCCAGAGCCAGTTGCCGCCGTTTCACATGATCGATCTTGCCTTTTCGGAGTCCAAAACCCGGCGCGGATGCCTGGTTGAAATTCCGTGGCGAACCAAGAAGCCGGGGCAAATGTTCACTCTCACCTGCCAATGGGAAGACGGTGCTGAGCTTCCGGTTTGGTCGCTCTACGAGCAAAGCTCGGGCGAAGAGTCAAAGATGCACTGGAGCAAGCCGTTTGGCTCCGCCGACCTGCAACTTTTATATGACATGGCCGCCATGGCAGCCGTCGATTCAGAGGGCAGCTCGAAAATTCCTGATTCTTTGAAAGCGAAAGAGAGCCAGAAGCTCGATGTCTCGAATCCCGGGCAGCAAGGTTATCCGCCGCCTCCCATTCCGGGCGGCTCGGACTTCACTCAGGGAACGATGCCTGCCTATCAGAACCCCTACGGAAATTATCCGCCACCCGGTTATGCGATGCCCGGCTACCCGCCGCCGCCCATGCCTGGCTATCCTCCGCCGATGCCGGGATATCCGATGCCGCAACAAATGTATCCGCCCATGCCGGGCATGATGCCGGGAATGCCCGGTATGCCTGGAGATCCCAATGCGTGGATGCAGGGGGGAATGCCGGGAATGGCACCCGGGATGGCTCCTGGCATGAACCCGGCAGTGGCTTCCGGCGCCTATCCGACCGCAGCGCCACCAGCGCCGGCACCGGCGCCCGCACCCGCGCCCGCACCCGCAGCGACCTCGATGACTCCTTTGGTCGGCGACAGCGGCGTTTTCAGACGCATTGATTTGAGTCTGATTTCCAAGACTCAAACACTAGATCTAGGCACCCTCCTTCTCAATGCGCATTTGATCAAGCAGAACACGCTGGAAGCCGCTTTGAAGATTCAGGGAATGGTCGAAGATGGAAAGCTGGACCCGGAAATCGCGCCTGCGGCACTGGAAAGATTTCACAGCGAAGGCTCCCGAATAGACAGTTATCTCACCGGTGACGTTCTGGAAAAAATGCGAGACAAGGCAAAAAATGCACCAGCGGCGCCACCACCGCCAACAAAACCGCAAGCTTCCACATCGGCTCCGGCAAAGGATGGAGCGCCGCCTGCAGGCGACAAAGCGGCAGCAGCTCCCGTGAAAAAGGGGCAAAAGTCGCCGGAGGAAATCGCCAAAATCCGCAATGCTTTCGACCTGCTGAAAAAGGCTGGTATCATCACCGATACCGATATTCAAACCGGGCAAACTGTGTTGCGCAAACATGGCGGCGATATTGTCGACATCCTAATTTCAGCCGGCAAATTCGATCGCAATACGTTTGAAGCTGCCGACATCGTTCGACCGCTAATCGATGCAACTTTGATGAAGCTGGAACAGGCGATTATCGTCTTGAATTACTGCTGCCGCAGCCGCGTCGATTTCGATACTGCCATTGACGAAATGGGCTGGCAAAACCCTCGCAAAGTGCGCAAAGATCTAAAACTGGATTGAGCTCCCCTCTGAAAACTAGTTCGAAATAGTATAGGGCTAAGAGTTAAAGACTCTCGTTTTTAAGAGCGTCGTAAACTGCGCTGGAGTTGCCAGATCCAGGTCAGGAGCGGTAACTTGTTTTGACTGGCGATACCAATTTGCCATCGCAGTGATGTAACCATGCGCTTTGGCGTTGGCAACATCTTCGACCGGATGGTCACCGGTCATCACCATTTTGGAGGCACGGGTTTTCAAATGTTCGGCAATGTATTCATAGCCACTGCCGGTCGCCTTTGCACTCTCGGGCATTGCGACCAGCTTAACCGGCGAATCTGTCTTAATCATCAAGCGAGCCGCGCCGGAATCCTCGAATGCGTTTACACCAGAAGTGAAAATTGTATCGACCTTATTGAGCAATCCAGCTCCCTGTAATTTTTCCAGCGCTCTCGTTGGCGTGCCTGCCGTAAATACGTGAATACCTTTTCCCTGGCTCCTTTGCAGGTCAAGCAACTCAACAATTTCAGGTTTTGCTTTCAATGCATCATCGTAAGCCTGTTTTGAGCTCGCCGCCACATCAGCAAAGCGCTGATTCAAATTGACACCAGGAAAGCGCGCTTGAAGCGGTTTTATTTCGTCCAGCCTTTTGAAGAAATAGGGGCTATCAAGGCGTTTGGTCGTCTGTTCCAGTGCATCACTAATGAACTCTCTGGGCAAACCGCTGGACTTTGTCAATCCGTCAGTCATTGTTCTCTGCATCACCTTCAGAGCACCGTCATGATCAACCAGAGTCCTGTCCATGTCGTAAACGAAGTCTTTGACACCCTTCAGCCGAGCCACAACATCATCGGCTGCAGAAACACCACTCTTGAGCCCAGCGACTTCTCCGCCTTTGAGAAGGTTCGACAGCAGTCCATAGCGTCTACCGACGACAAAGGCTGTGCCGGCCACAACAGCCACACCGACGCCTGTTATCTCTTTCCAGTGGTCCTTGGCGAAATTCCCGACTGAATCCGCCGCGTCACCCAGTTCCTTAACGCCGGGAAGTTTGTACGCGTCGGCTACTGCACCTGCGAGCCATGCAGGTTGAGAGGTATTCTCTTGACCAATGGGGTTATCTAGATGAGATTCCATAAAAATCCTGGAGTCAGTAACGCCAGAATATATATAGTGGTCCTTGAATTAAATGGGGATTCCACAGGGGAGCATGGTGGAATTACGAAATTCTCTTCTGCTTTTTAATTCACCGCAATGCTCGTGAATTCATACGTACTTCGCTACTGGAGCTGCGCGAAGTACTTTGCTGCCGCGGTACAATTTGTTGACTGAGTCTGTGTCACCATATACGGTATTAAATGAAGTTGTCTGAGTTTTTCTATTTTGAATTGAGTCGAGACTCAATTGCGGCGATATCATTCATAATTTCTTCGAATGTTGCTGGTTTCTCACTGAAAAACATTCCTGCTTCGAGCATTGCTTCATAGTCACCTTTCAACTTTGTCAGAGTATCACCCTTTGGCACGAGTCGAAATTTCTTGTTTCTGCAATCATCATATTTGGCTTTACCGTCGCGCCAAAAGGCATCTTTGTGATTGACGACTCTGAAGCATAGATCGTGATCGTTTATCGCACGCTCACCAGTCTTAGTCTTTATCAGTGCCGACAAGTCAGACCAATGTCGCGACATCCGCGCCGGAGTGTTTTCGATGTTGCCGCTGTGGAGTCCAGCGTGAATGAGTGTCACTTTTTCCCAGAAGGTGCGCTCTGCCAAAAGCACATCAATGGTTGCTTCGGGAAAAACAAGACCTGTCGCTTTTTCTGCTAAATAGGGTCGTACTGTGTGCTGTTCACTTGGCTCTGTCTCATTGCGTCCGCTCAGCTCAATTTTTACTCGGCTTTTGATGTATTCCTCTGCGCTCGCTAGAACGGATTTATATGTCAGGTGAATTTCCCAATCAGAATCTCCTGGTTCAACTGTCACGTCGTGAACTTTCGAACGTTCAGAAAGCTTTGGAAAAAGGAAGTCGGTCTTGTAAGCCTGAAGGTTGGCTTCAATGTCGTCCCTGTATTTATTCGCCTGGGTCTTTGAGATTGAGTCTCCATAGTCTTTTAGGAAGTCTACCGAAATGTCGATGTCTTCTGAAAATCGCTCGATTAGATTGAACACTTTAGACAAAGACGTTCCGCCCTTAAAGACCGTCGGTCTGCTATCAGGAATATCGAAAATGATTTTTAGAGCAAAACACACCCACACATCTTTTTCGACGACGGCCGGAAGAAGTTTCAGATCCGGAGCGGCGGCGACTATGACTTCTCGCTGATCCTCTCTGGACAGATTAAGGAATTCGTCTGCCACGGCGAGCCTCGTATTCATAGAACTTGTCCATTGCCCAGCCAGGAAGAGCTGTTGTCGCGTGCCTGAGAGTTTGAAAATCTTCCTTTGTCAGCACCTGCTCCAGCTTAGCAATTACATGTAGTGTCACCTGTTTCTTGCCCAGATAGCGCAAGGCTGCAATTGCTACGCCGACAGGAGTACCTGCAAATTGCATCTTACGAGGAGCAACATGCCGAAAGCGAATTGTATTTTTGCCGACCTTGACCTCGCACGTGCGGCCAGTCGTTGCGTAAACTGGCTGAGTAGGCATTTGCGTTGATAGTCCAAGTTTGTGAACTGCTTCTGCTCCGGTTGGACCGATTTTTGCGCCTCTGGTTTTGGCTACCAGTTCCGCCACTTCGATGGGCTCAGGCATAACTGGCGCATTCACATACTTGTTCCATTTCGGACGAGCATAAATACCGCGTGCGATACGGAAAATTTCGTTGTCTTTTGCCATTCTGTATAGGACCTGGTCGACAGCGGCACGTGTGCCAAACTGCAGCAAATCTTTCGCCGGGAAGGGTTTTCCTTCCGGCGTAGCTAAAATAGCTTCTCTAACCGCACTCGCTGTAGTCATGGCTGTTTCCTTCATTTGTTAGATAAGTATATCAATATTTCTAACAACTAGTCAAGAACGCAGCTAGAGCTACCTTCTGGATGCAGGGCTTTAGTAAGGGCGCCGGCAGGTCCCGGCGCTCAAAAGCATCGAAAAAATGGAAAACTTACTCTCAGCAGCAATTAGATCGTCAAGGAAAGAGTAGTACCATATATGGTGAAAAACAGTGAGCAATGAATTTGTACCGCGGACTAGACTGGGTATAAACGGGCGCATTAATTCAATTCGCTTTGTGCTTTTCGAACCGTAGCTAATCAGCAGTGTTCATCTCCCGAAAATGTTGAGCTTAGTACGTTTCGCAATGACGAAACTCTGTTAGAAATTGCCGCTAGTATCTCGCAACAAGGCAGGCAACTCCCCCTGCAGCCCGCGAATCAACAAGATACTAGCCTCAGGCGAGGATGAAACTATGTGCAGTGAAAACAGTTTGGAAATGGCGAGTCGGACCGTTAGTGATGCTTCCCAATTATCGCTGAACGCCGAGTCTGGGGCTGAAACTCTGATGCGTGATGTGAATATTGCCAGAGAGGATCTAGGATCAAACTCTTGTGCTTTCAATGATTATGACTCGATGGTCGTTGCCCATCTGGAGAAAAACGGCACACTGCCAATGCTATCTCTGGGTCATGCAAAAAATAGTTTCGATAAACTCGACCTCGATGGATCAGGCGATTTGACGAAGGATGAATTGATCATTGCTCGCGATCATGCCGGCTCCAAAGTCGAAGAGCGCATGATTGCCATGCTCTGCGCCAACTACCAGGATGTCCGAGCGGCGCACGAATCGAACAAATATGTTCCATTCATGGAAGACAAAAAAGGCATAACGCTCGACGATATCAATGCAAAATTGAACGAAGGCAAGTCCAATATGGATCAAACATTCGCTCCCGAAGATTACTTAGGCACAGGCATATATAGAAACTGGGGGGAGAAGTACATGAAATTCTTCTCAGCGAAAGACAAGAACGATGATTGGCAGGTAGATCTAACGACGATCACAGCCCATCCTCATAAGACCATAGATCAATTAAGAAGCAACTACCGCTAGCATCACGCTAGCGAGCGTTGAAATTGAGTTCGTAGTCCGGCTATCGAAATCTAGCTGGACCGCGCTATAACATGCTAAGGAGCTGCTTAAGGCTCTAAAATGTAGCCGACTCGATGTTTCGTAGAGATGATCGATTTCTCTCCTTCCACATCGATTTTCTTTCTCAATCGTTGCACGCACGTTCTGACTGCATCGTGCGATGAATCGGATGAGGTTGACCAGACTCGCTCCAGGAGAGCCTCATTGCTGAAAGCTTGATTAGGATGACGCATCAAAAATTCCAAGAGCGCATACTCGCGCGGCAGCAGATCAAGGGGTTTCCCATCTTTTGTTACGCTATGGGAGGCGGGATCAAGTACGAGATTTCTTACCTTGATCAAGTTGGATGCTGCACCAACAGAACGTCTAAGCAGGGCCCTTACCCGCGCCTTCAGCTCTCTTGAATCAAACGGCTTGGTCAGATAATCGTCGGCACCTGAATCCAAGCCGTGCTCTTTATCTGCGGTTGTGTTTCTTCCTGTCAGCATCAAGATTGGCGTTGCACCGCCGTGATTTCGATAGTTTTGTAAAATGTCCGGTCCGTTCGCATCAGGGAATTGCCAGTCAAGTATGACCAGATCGTACCTGTAAATTTTCAGGTGGTCCTGCGCTTCTTTGCCGGAAAAGACAGTATCAACAGTGTGAAGCTCTGCCGTAAGACAGTCTTCCACCATCCCCACCAAATCCGGATCGTCGTCGGCAACCAGAATTTTCGCCATTGCCCAAATGTCCTGTCGGCACCCGCAACCGTCCACAATGATAGCTCATCGTGGACCCGGGAGTGAAAACGGGGCTCAGTTACTTTTGCAGACTATGCCTGTGAGATTTCCAGATTGTTCGGTATTGAAAACCAGAATGTGCTTCCCTCGCCTACAGTACTTTCAACACCAATCTGCCCGTGATGTTTCTCGATGATTGTTTTGCAGATCGCCAGTCCCAAGCCGATGCCGCCTTTCTCTTTACGGTCTGCTTGTTCTACCTGGCGAAATTTGTCGAATATCACCGACTGCTCGCTGGGCGGAATGCCGCGCCCTGCGTCGATGACTTTGAGGACGATACGATTGTCCTTTTGCACGGCCGAAACTGTCACTGTCCCGCCTTCAGGTGAAAATTTGATGGCGTTGGATAAAAAGTTGATTGTCACTTGAATGAGACGGTCTTCGTCGGCATTGAAGTCGATGGCTTCGCTCGAGGTTTCGAGCTTGATGCGCCTGGCCTGCGCCGCGCCGCGCACGGCTTCTGTGGCTCGCTCGACAATCGTCTCCAACTCCGTTGACCCGATTTGCAGGGATATATTGCCTGACTCCAGCGTTTCTACGTCGAGAAGCTCATTTATCAACTTGATCAGTCTTGTGATATTGCTTTCCGCCATAGCGACTTTGCCCTTTCCTTTTTCAGAAAGTTCGCCATAATTGCCGTCTCTAAGCATGCTCAGCAGCATCGTCATCGATGTGAGAGGCGTCCTCAATTCATGACTTATGATCATCAAGAATTCCTGTTTAAGCCGTTCGATCTTCTCTTGTTCGGTCAAATCGACAACAAGCGCCATCATCCGTTTTCCTTCGATCGTTTCGTATTCGCGGCATTGAATCTGCACAGGAAAGGAAGAACCATCAGACTTTTGCGCCTGGGTTTGAAACGTCTTGTCTCGCGAGTCGGCCAGCAATTCCTCATCGATGAAATTTTTCGCTTCCGGAAAGAGCACCGACAATGGCTTGCCCACTACCGATTCCTCTTGTCCGGACAGGTCGAACATTCTCTCGACAGACGGATTCAGGCGCTCGATTTTATCTTTGTCGAATATGATCAACCCTGTGGGCATGCTTTCTACAATCGAGCGCACGCGCTGTTCAGCCAGTCTGGTCATTGTCTCCGCCAGCTTGCGCTCGGTTATGTCGTGGCAGACGCAATAAAGCGTTTTCTCGTCTTTCGACCACTCGGCAGAAAATAAAATGTCTAGCGTGTCGCCGTCTTTCTTGCGAATTCGGCATTCGAAGGCATCCTCGGAGCGGCCCTGCATTTTGTCTTCGATACTGGCGGTAAATGTGTCCACGTCTTGCGAATGGATAATTTCTACCGCTCGCCGTCCGAGCAACTCATCTGCGGTGTAACCCCACAGACTTTCAGCAGCAGGATTGATGCTGCTGAAGCGGCATGCATTGTCGAGCGAACAAATGACGTCGCGGGCGTTTTCCGTGAGTGCTCTTTCTCTGCGCGAAGCGGCTTCAATAGTTTCTGTCATCAGGTGGAAAACTTGATCGAGTGCGGCGATTTCATCCGCGCCGGCGACTGGCTCGGCAAGCTTCTGTCCGAGGGCAAATTTATCCGTATTGCTCATGACTGTGTTCAATCTTGCCGCAATTCCTCTGGCAAACCAGATAGCCATAGCAATAGTAACGATCACGTTGAGAACGACCATTGCGACCATTGCAGTGAAAAACTGCTCTCGGCGCTGAGCCTGTTTTTCCGGGCTCTGTTCTTCCCTCTTCTTTTCGTAGGCGACTATCTGATTGAGGTCTTTCATCAGTTCGGTCGCTGTTTTCCTGATCTCTGGAAGCAGCGCGGCAGCACGCAAATCACGCTGTTTGAACTTGATGCGGGCGTCGTTCAAAAGATGATATCCCGCGTCCCATTTAAGGCGAATATTCATCGCGGCTTGTTGCCTGTCGGGATCGGAGCGAAGCAAGATAATCAGCTCGTCAAACTCTTTGGGAAGATAAGCTGCCGCATCAGTGGCTTTTTCCATGAAAGCCGGTGTTCTCGTTACGATCGGCCCGCCCACCCCCATGAAAAGTTGCAGCAGATTGAAGATAACGGAATTTGTTTTTGAAACTATTTCGCGCGAATGCGTTTCTCTGCGAATATCTTCATCGGCCTGTACGAGCAGCATTGAAAGATAGCCGACGAAGAATAGCTCGAAGAGAAGCGGAATCGATACCAGGATCAATCCTTTGTGAGAAAGTCGCAAATTTAGCTTCATCGGGAAGTTGAGCGCGCGAGCTTCTATTCGAGAGGGAAGAACACAGATTTGGTGCCGCAGACCAGCTAAAGATAGCACAGCCGGACGCTCGCACTCAGCTAAAGAGATTCGCATCTCTTGACGATGCGACCAGCCAGTTGATGCAGCCGGGAGTTGCCAGCCCGCCGGTTACACCAGCCATGCCGAAGAGCACTTTTTTCATGGCATCTTGCGAGCCCGCGGCCATGTGCATAAATCCAAGAATCATGGTCGGCCCGCCCCAGGCGATGCCCAGGATTTCCATGCCATTGGCGATAATATTCAGCAGCGCTTCTAAGTTTGCCAGGTTGTTGACCCTGACCGTGCCCGCCGTGTTGACGCCGGTTATGTAAGTAGCATCGTATCCTTGCGGACCGATCGTGCCGTTGGTGGCGCCTTGCAGCATAGGGGCCATGGCATCCAGTTCCTGCATCGACTGGGTGCCGGTGTTTCCTTGCTGGCTGCCGCCGTCAATCGTGCTGTACATGCCGGCCGCGCCGGAGGAAGCGAATTGGTCGCCCTGGGCGCCGCTTCCGAAGCCACCATTACCACCAAAAGTTCCGCCACCTATTGCTGCGCCGGAGATTCCCGGAATTCTTATGCCTGCGCCGGAGATACCATTTGCTCCAATGCGAACGTTGCCGGCGCCTGGCACCCTGAGGGTGCCGCCGCTGATACCGTTTGCCCCCAGGCGCACGTTGCTTCCGCCCGGTAAGCCTAAAGAGCCATTCAGGCCTCTGCTGTTGGTGCCTATATTTATTCTTCCTGTGCTGCTGTTGCCTATATTGACGCCGCTGGTAATACCTCTGCCGTTGGTGCCGACGCGCACGGAGCCAAGACCCGGGACACTCGCTCTGCCTGTGCCGGTTACACCGCGCGGTCCTATGCTGATGCCGCTCAGTCCGAAATTCTGCGCCTGTGCCGCGGTCGCGGACACGAGGATAAGCGATAATGCAAAGCTTGTTGCCATTAAAGAGCAAGTGATTGATTTTGAGTTTGGCATGAAGTAAGTCCTCAGGCTCGTAGAATCGCTTTGAGTTAGTAAGGCTCCGCGCTTGCCGCATCTGCCGTTTTGCTTGAGCGTGTTTCAAAGATACGGCGGTTTTCTAACGGAACTATGGCAGGGCCGGAATTG
>JADYYD010000101.1 GCA_020853845.1 Candidatus Melainabacteria bacterium | reverse complement strand
TCTTCAGCCGGTTTGATAAATCTCGACTGTCACCATGAATGGTGCGCGCTCAGCTTGCCTGATTGGCTGATTGCTCCATGAGCTTCTTGTTTTTAAAAGTTACCGGGCGCTCGAACTTCTGCTTCACTTTTTCGATGTCCAGGCCGAGCACGGTGATAGCATCGGCATTGACATTGCCTACGACTTCGCCGGCGATCTTTATATAGTCGAGTTCATAAGGATCGAACCCCATGGTGCGCGCGCAAGTGGCATCGACTGCGGCAAGATCGTCGCCGATGACGTAAAAACCCATTTCCTTCGCCGTGCCGTTTATCGGGCCGTCGCCTTCCATGGCGACGACACCGTCGACCAGCGCGAAGCGAGGTTTGATGAGGTCTTGCAGATCGAGGATGCACTGAGGAATGCCGCGCATGTGCAAAAGATTTTTGGGCCATCCGTATTTACGACCGGGCACCGCACCGAAAAAATTCTTCATCGAAGCCGTCATTCCGACCCAATGGTGCGTTTTCATTTTGGGAACGCTGACAACCACATCCGCATTCATGAGCGTGCGCGGCAGGAAAAACTGTTTCAAACCGGAAAAGCCATCTTTCAATTCAAGCGCTTCCAGATCATCCAAATTCAGATCGACAAAACGCGCACCGAGTTTTTTCACCATGGCGCCCAGACCGGTAGCCTCGAGCAGAAACTCCGTATCGCGCATGTGCCCAGGACCTTCACCGATGATAATGTCCTTGGCGCCAAGATAATCGGCCAGGTCGAAGGCAGCCTTCAGTGCATGCGGATTAGTCGTCACAGGACTGCCGGGATGAAATTCCACCATATTTGGTTTCAGTAAAACCGTCTTGCCTGTCAGATCCGGCAGCTTCAGTTCCTTTGCATACTTTTTCAATTCAGGCATCGGATCGTCTTCATACGATGCGCACGGCACAAGCGCTACAGACGAGGGCGTTTTTCTTTTGCGCGCCGCCTGCTCGGCAGTCGGCTTCGGCAGCGGCTTGCCGGTCAGTGTCTTGCCGCCGCATCCGGTCATGGAAAACGTTGCCACAGTCGCCACCGAACCGGCGATGAAAGTACGTCTTGCTATGCCGGGGGAGCGGGGAGCGTCAGCGGGCGAATTGCAATTACGATCGCCGGACGTCTCGCTTGCCCGACCGATTATTCGTCCTGTCTTCGGGCAACGTTTTTCCTTGTGATCCACTTTCGACTTCTAAAAACTTCGGGAAACTCTGGCAATGCGAAAACATTCCATTCACATTATGCTCGCCGCCGTCACAAAATCACCTCAGCTCAGGAAATTTTCAACGCGTTGTCACCTTGATGAGCCTGAATTGCCAACACAGACAATGCAGTAACCATGAGGTTCGGCCCGAAGGAGCCATCCTCATGCTGGCGAGCGATCAAATTGTGGATCGATTCGGTCGCATCTCTACCGTATGACAGCTCGGCAATTGCAGTCCAGGCGGCAGACATTGCCGAGCCGTTGTAACCGATTGTGTTTTTGAGATTGTGGAAAGCATGCTGCACCGCATTGGCATTTTTTTGATCCTGCAAAGCAATCAACGCTTCAGCCGTAGTCACCGCGAATGGCGGCAGATAAACATTGAGGCACAAATCATTTCCATGATTCCAGCCGCCGTCCTTGCACGCGTGCTCAAGAAGAAAATTATCGGCCCTGCTAACAACCCGCTGGCTATCGGCTTTTTGCGCAGGGGACGGAATCTTGAGCGCAAGAAGAGCGTAGGCGGTCGGTTCGACCCAGTGAAAACATCCTGGAGACCACGGCCAACCACGCGGATAATTTAGCCCCTCGTCGCCTTTGGAAATCTGCAACAAGATTTTCGCCAGTGCACCATAGAACTCAGTGCGCGCTTCGAATAAATAGGCAACGGCTTTATCGACTGAAGCGGCGTGCGCCCCTTCGCTGTGTTCTTCTTTGAGCAAGATGCGCAACGCCAGAAGAGCCAGCCCGCTCGTCCAATCGGACTTGCCCAGCCCGGGCGAAGTAGACCAGCCACCGTCGGCATTCTGATTGGTGACAAGAAAATCTATTACTTGCTTGCGCATGGAGGCATCTTTGCGCCGCGCGATCGCACAAAAGGCCGTCGGCTCGATACAGGCTGCATCAGCGGCTTTGTATGCCCAGCCACCATTTTTGAATGACTTCCGAATATACTCATCCGCTTTCAAAAGTACTGGTTGAATGGAAGCGAGGTTCGGTTTCGCTGCGGCTTTAGTGTTATCCGCCCCTTTGCTTTTGAACTTTTCTGTTTTCGCCATTTAGTCGCCCGATATGTAACGAGAAAAATCAGTTTGTTAAGACCAATCGATCGAGAATCTATATATTATTCTCATTTTCCTATCTATAGGAAAGAAATTTGCCGTCAAAGGGGCTGGCGTTCCCGCGGGACTACCCCGGAGAATCCCACCGGCGCCGGGTCGAGAAATTAATTTGACAACTTATTCCAAAACCTCTTCCGGTTGTGAGGCTGCCAAGGTAAGATGGTTATGTGGCGCAGGAGAAAACCTGGGCATAAATACCGAAAAGCCACGAGTGTTGGCAGTTTTCAGGAGGTGAGCGAAGTCAGATAACATACGGTGTGGATTTAGGCCAATATTTTAGACAGATGTGTTACTAAATTTTCGACAAAAACGTAGTCCACCCTTAGAATAGGTCTTTACGCTGGCAGGCTTGGCAAAAGTTCTGGTTGGTGTATCTTTCTCTCTTAAGCAAGGGACTACATAAGGAGGTATGCATGTTGAAGCGTTTCGTTCGGGACGAATCAGGTCAAGGTATTACAGAATATGGCGCGATTCTCGCATTCGTCGCGATTCTCGTAGCGCTCGTGTTCAGTATCACCAAAGGCGCTT
>JADYYD010000100.1 GCA_020853845.1 Candidatus Melainabacteria bacterium | reverse complement strand
CGACAAGATCTTCACGGGTCACCTTTTTTAAATGCTCGAGCTGGTCTTCGAATTTGTTGGCGAAATAAACGCTGTCCGGCTTATAAATCGCATTTCTAATCGTCATCCAGGCAACGGAAGATGTGCTGGCCATGCGCTCTTCGACGTCCGATTCCATGATTTTTCTTGATTTTTGAAACTCGTCCGTTAAAAACAGCGGACGCTGCATAACATCGGCAATGATTGAAAGCACTTGCTTGGCGTCCGATGCCACCACGTCGACATTGAAGCCCTGGAAAAAACTGTCGCAACTGAAATCGAGATCGGTGCCCATAGATTCGAGCAGCTCAGAAACTTTGAATTTGGAATAGCGGCCCGAGCCCTTTGTCAGCAGTTCGGCAACTAACGGTGCGACTTTAGAACGATCGGAAGTTTCAAAATAACGACCGGCTTTTACCTTGCCGGCAATCGTGACGGTGCCTGTTTCCGGCATGGGCAAAACCACTACCGTCAATCCATTGTTGAATTTCAGTGTTTCCGTGCGACCGCCAATTTTGCCTGTGCCCCTCTTTCTGGCGACAAGTTTTAGAGCTTCTTTTGGCGATCCGCTTGCGGTTTTTACTGACTCCGAAATTTCTTCCTGTTTCTTTTCAGCACCGGATGCAGTGGCAATTGTTTCCTGTTTTTGTTCATCTTTCTCGTTTGCGGCTTCTGCTTCTGTTTCTTCGCCCGGTTTTGATTTTGGCTTGTAATAACCGACAGTCATATTGGTTTGAGCCAGATATTTCCTGGCCGCCGCCTGCACTTGCTGAGGGGTGACGCTGCTGATTTTGTCGCAGTAAGTGGTCCACCATTTCCAGTCGGCGACTCCGATCGCGTCACCGATTTGATCGGCTCTGCCCAATGAATCAACAGCATCAAGGCGATATCGTTTTGTGATTTCAAGTTTGGCTCGATTTATTTCATCTGCACCGGGGCCGTTTTTCGCAATCTCTTCAATCACAGCTCTCAATGCGCGCTCGAGTTTTTTCAAACTCACTTCTTTGACTGGTGTCGCGCCCAGGAAAAACAGTCCAGGATCGCGCATGACATTGTTGAAAGCATATGCGTCGACTGCCAGACCGTTATCCACCAGCGCTCGATACAATCGGCTGGAAGTTTTTCCTTTGTCGCCAAGTATTGATTGCAAAACTTCGAGTGGATACGTGTCTTTGTCCGTTGCTTTGACTGTGTGAAAACCCATGAGAAGCCGCGGCACATCCTGTCCTCTCACTACGGAAAACCTTCTTTCTCCTTCTTGCGGCGGCTCTTGTGTATAGACCGGCGGCAGTTTTTTCTGGCTTTTCTTAATAGGTCCGAATTTTGCCGCGATGTCGGCAAGAACCGATTCTTTATTTATGTCACCGATAACTATCAGTGCCGCATTTTCCGGCCAGTAAAAGTCGCGGTAGAACTGCCGCAATCTTTCGGTCGGGACGTTTTCTACGTCGCAGCGCCAGCCGATTGTCGGATGGTGGTATGGATGTTCGCGAAATGCTGTGGCGAATACTCCATTCATCAGAATTTCGTCCGGGTCGTCTTCGCCTCTTTCCAGCTCGTTTCTCACCACTGTCATTTCGCTTGCGCGATCGTCTTCGCGCAGCAACAGGTTGCGCATGCGATCGGATTCCAGATCAAGCAATAGACCGACGTTTTTGGCTGGAGCCACTTCATAGTAATTGGTGCGATCCTGAGAGGTGCTGGCATTGTTGATGCCGCCTACCGGCTTCAAGGTGTCGTCGATGCCGTTGCCTTTCATCGGATCATATTTCTTCGTTCCTTTAAACATCAGGTGCTCGAGAAAATGTGTGGCACCTGTATATCCAACCGCCTCATTGCGTGAGCCGATGCCGTAGACCATCATCACGGCAACAACCGGCGCCAGGTGCTGTTCTTGAATGAGAACAGTCAATCCATTGGATTTCATTCGATAGGCAAAGAGTCCGTTGACCGGTTTTTTGGCCAGCGCTTCAAAAACGGACAGATCTGCTTTTGCTGCTTTTGCCGCTTTTGTCGAAGCGCAATTTGCAGGACATGAGCCAACAAAAATCGCCGCCGTCAACAGCCCGGCTATGGCGCTGATTGGCAAGCGGCGATTTTTCATTGTTGGATGCCTTTTAAGAAACGGCAGACTTATTTCTTGTCTTTTCCGGTGGCTGCTCTGCCAACGTCTTCAGCGCCTTTGACGACACCTTTGCCGACTGCAGCGGTGTCCTTGACGGCGGCTTTGCCGACGCTTTCAGTGGTTTTGATTGTCCCTTTGCCAAGAGCAGCGGTATCTTTGACTGCCGCCGTGCCCAGGGCTTCGGTGCCTTTGACTGCCGCTTTGCTTATGCCGGTAGTCGTTTTGATCGCCCCTTTGCCTACTGCTTCAGTGCCTTTGACCGATGCATTAACGCCGGCTTCGGTGCCTTTGACAGCGCCCTTGCCTACGGCTTCGGTGCCTTTGATGGCATCTTTGCCCAGCGTTTCCGTGCCTTTGACAACAGCCTTGGTTCCTTTGCCAATGCCCTTGCCGACGGCGGCGACGTCTTTTTCAAGAGTCTTGATTATGCCACCACCCTTTTTGGTTGTTTTTACGTCAGTACTGGTCGTATCTTCCGCAGAGACTGCGGTTACCGCGGCAGCACTAACGACGCACAGCGCGATTAGTTTTTGACCGAATTGCATGTGGGAACTCCTTCTCCATAAGACTTGAAGATTCTGGCAAATTTTCGAGAATCCCGCCACTTTTCACGGACTTGTTAACAAGGGTGTAACCTACATGTTTGCCAATTCCATTGATTTCGAGGTTGACATGAGAGTGCGCGGTTCGATTATTTCTACACTGACTCTGGCAATGTTTGTCTTCGTACTGGGCGCCAACGCCGCAGTCCACGTCCAGCGGTTGGGCACGCAAAAGGAAACAGCAGTAGATTTTGAAAGCGCCGCTCAAGAGGCGACAAAAATGCTCTGCCAGTATTTGAAGATCGACACCACTGTGCCGCCGGGCAACGAAAAGCTCGGTGCTGAGTACCTCGCATCTGTTTTAAAACAAAACGGCATTGAAGCGCAGTTGTATGAAACCGCTCCAAATCGATCCTGCGTGTACGCAAGATTGAAAGGAACCGGCAAAAAGAAAGCGGTCGTGCTGCTCAATCATATTGACGTGGTGCCCGCCGTTGCGGCTGATTGGAAGCATCCTCCTTTCGCCGGAGAAGTTATCGACAACGATATCTGGGGACGCGGTGCCTTGGACATGAAGGGTTTTGGCATCATCGAGTTGGAAGCGATGCTGATGCTCAAACGGCAGGGCGTGAAGCTCGATCGCGACATCATTTTTCTGGGAACACCGGACGAAGAAGTCGGCGGTGATTTCGGGGCAAGATGGATCACTGAGAAACATCCCGAATTGCTGAAGGATGCGGAGTTTCTTATCAACGAAGGATCACATATCATCACCGGCAGTGATGGCAAACCCAAATTTTGGGGCGTGAATTTTTCTGAGAAAAACGTTTTGTGGTTGAAGCTTACAGCTACTGGCAGAGCCGGTCATGCTTCCATGCCTATCAAAGATTCGGCAACCAATCGACTGGCACGTGCGCTGGAAAAATTGGTGGCTGTTTATCCCATGCATGTGCGTTCACCGCAGGTAGTGCCTGCTCTCAAAAAAATAAGCGAGACGAAACCTGAGCCGCTCAAGGGTTATTACACCCAGGTGGTTGAGGACATGAAAGATGAAAATTATATTTCCAGCATTGAAAACGATCTCATGCTTTCGTCGATGCTGGTGAATACGGCATCACTGACAGTGCTCAAAGCAGGATACAAAACCAACGTCATACCAGGTGAAGCAAGTGCCGAGATAGATTGCCGCCTTTTGCCCGGCGTGGAGAAGGACGAATTTATCGAGCACGTGCAAAAGATTATCGCCGACCCGACGATCAAAATTTCTGTTCTCGAATGGAACGTCGCCGGTGCCTCCGACATTCAGACAGACATGCTCAGCGCCATCAAAAAAGTGGCGGCCGAAGAATCGCCCGGCACTCCGGTGCGTCCTGTGGTCGTGCCCTGGTTCACTGACTCTCACTGGTTCCGCAAGTTGGGCATCACTTGCTACGGATTCGAGCCGTTTGAAGTAAAGCCTGAATTATTGGCGAGCATGCACGGCATTGACGAGCGCATACCTGTGAGTGTTTATTCGACGGGCATGCGCCGCTTCTACAAAATCTTGCGCGAGACTGTGGAAGCGAAATAGCCGCTCCCCTATTTCTCCGCCGCTTCCGGGGCTGGACTGTCAGCCGCAGTCACCAGGCCATCCAGAAGTTGCTTCACGGAATCAATCAATTCTTGCTCCGACGTTTTTGATTTGATCAAGTGTTTGGTCAAGCCGAGCGTGAGGTCGTTCATTTCCGCTTTGGACAAATCGCGGCTCGTGTATACGATAAGCGGCGTCGCTTTCTGTTCGCTCTTGCGCAGATTCTCGATAATTTCGAAACCATCCGGAGCCGGAATACCGATGTCGAGGATGATCAAGTCCGGATTCTCGCTGCGGGCTAATTTTAGGGCGCGCGCGCCTTCTGTTGCTTCAATCAATTCCACAGGGAAGCGCGAGACATGATCGACGAGCAATTCTCGCGTTGCTTTATCGTCTTCGACAATCAAAACCTTTGCCTTGGCACCGCCCTTGTTGCGAACCGCGTAGCGAACCGCTCTTTCAAGCTTCTTATCTTCCGCCGGCTTGGCCAGCCAATCAAAAATAATTGCCGTACCGAACAGCTCTGCATTTTGTTCGACGCCGCTTAGAACCACGGTCGGAACGGAGAAAGAATCTTTCGATTGCTGCTTTTTCGTCAGCCATTCGAGACCATTGCCGTCGGGCAAGTGCACATCCAGTATGATTGCTCTGGGAGTAAATTCTGCCAGCAATTGATCTGCTTTCTCCAGTGTATTTGCGACCTCAACATCGAAACCTTCTTTTTTGAGAACGCTTCTCACCAGTTTCGAAAGTTGCTCGTCGTCTTCAATCATCAGCACGCGGGCAAGCGCGAAACTCTGCAAATCCTGTCTGGTGATGCGAGCGTTGTTCAGCGAACCTGGTAATTCGACCCAAAAGGTTGTGCCTTTTCCGACGCTCGATACAACACCGACCCGACCGCCATGTTGCTCGGCCAGACCTTTGCTGATGGCAAGACCGAGTCCGGTGCCTCCCTTTTGCCGTGTGTCGCTGGAGTCGAGCTGCTGGAATTTTCCCCAGAGCTTATGCATTTCGCCCTCCGGAATTCCCTGACCGGAGTCGGTAACTGAAAAGCGCACCATGTCGGCGGCGCTTTCTACATGCAAGCGAACCTCTGCGTCTTTGGGTGAATACTTTATGGCATTGGAAAGAAAGTTGGCCAGTATTTGAACGACCCTGTCCGCATCACATTTTATAGAACCGTGATATTCAATTTCCTGTTTCAGTGTTACTGACGCTTCGCGAGCCATCCCCTGGGTGGCCGCAAAGGCGCCTAAAACCAGCTCTTCGACGGGCTTTTCTCTAAGTTTCAGTTCAAGCCTGCCGGCCTCGAGCTTTCGAATGTCCAGAATATCGTTAATCAGTCTTATCAGGCGATCTGACTCGGTGCGCGCGATGGTCACCAGCCGCGAAACTTTTTCCGACACCTGACCGGCCAGTCCACCTTCTATTAGCCTGAGGCTGGCATGGATAGACGTAAGAGGAGTTCTCAGTTCATGAGAGACGGTGGAATAAAACTCACTGACTCTTTTTTCTGCTTCCTTGCGTTCCGTAATATCATGACCGATGCTGTAAATTGTTTCCAGCTCACCGTCTTCATTCAAGGTAGGAAAAGACCGCGCCCATATCCATCGAATCGTTCCATCCGGTCTGACTACTCTGTGCTCGACCTGCTGAGTTTTCTTTTGAATGGTGGTTTGCTCGACAAAAGTGCGGACCAGCTCTACGTCTTCGGGATGCACTCCTTTGAAGATGTTGCGCGCGCTTTCGTACAGTTCCGAAATCGGTCGCCCCCATGTCTCTTCGTAGGCGGGACTTACGTAGACAAACGTATCGTTCGGTTTGGCGACGATGAAAACTTCTTTTATCTGTTCGGTGAGAGTGCGGAAGAGCAGCTCCCGCTCTTCAAGCAATGATTCGGACTGGTTCCTCTTAATACCGAGGGCAATACCATTGGAAACGCCCGAGAGAGTTTCTTGCGTCTGTCGAGATATTTCCTCCTTTCCATACATAGCAAGCACGCCCAGTAGCTCCTTGCCGAAAACCAGTGGATATGCGGCAACAGAATTCAAACCTGCGCTTTCTATCATCGTTCGATCGAAATCTCGGACTGTTTCTTCCAGGTGATTGGAGAGCAGTGGACGTTGTTTTTCTGCAACGGTTCCTATTTCTCCGATACCTATTTTCACGACGGCTTGGGCATTACCGGTGGTGCTGACCGTTCCGGAACTGGCTTGCAGCTTCAAATCGGTTTCATTGCTCTTCACCCATATTCGAGCCAGACCGGCGTTCAAATGACGGCTCATCAAACTCGTGCATTGCTTCAACATCTCGTCCAAACTTGTCTGCTGGCTCAATACATAAGCTGTTTCCGCCACAAAACTTGCCAGCTCGGCGCGCTCGACCAGCTCTTCTTTTGCACGCAATGTTTCTACGAACAAACCTATATCTTGCCCAAAGGAAGAAAGATTAGAGAGCTGCTCGGTGTCATTCAAATTCAGCTTTTCCGAGAAAAATTCGATCACTCCCAGCAAGCCCGTTTGTCCATAGATTGGAATTCCAATCGCCTGGCGCAGACCATCGGCCATGGCCGCACTTTTACGAGTGAATTTTTCGGAGGCAAGAGTATCCAGATCGAAGAAATGAGATGTCTTTGTCGAGCATACCTGACCCGGCAATTCCTCGTCGGCGTTCAGTTTTGCATTCTCGGTGGCTGTCTTGAAATTTTCGAGCGACACCGTTTCGTCACTCCAGGTAGTCACCAATTTGAACTCGCTGCCGTTTTTGCCGGCAGCGATGAGCCACGCGTCGGCAAAACGAAAGTTGTTCATTTTTCCGAGCACTTTCAAAAGGCGTGAAAAGGCCTCCTCAATATCTCTTGGTTCATTGAGCACCTGCGTAATGGCAAGTTGTGTGGCCAGGCGGCGCGCTACATTGTTTTTCTCTTTGAAAAAATAGATGAGGATGAAACTGCACATAACGAGCGCCGAAGCTGCCAGAGCCAGAAGAGTGGCGAACAGCTCCGAATTGTGTGCCGTTTCTCTTTCGAGTTTTTCCGATCGGAATTTGAGCAGACCCTTTTCCGAGGCGATCATTTCGTGCAGGATGTCGTCAGCCTGATCCTCTACTGTCTCCTGACCTCTGTGCTTCACTAATCTGCCGGCGGCGTCCAAACCATCTTTTTCGCCGACCGCAATCACATCTTTCAAGTAATTAATGCGCCTTTCCAGTGTTCGCTTGAGAAAATGAGCACGCTGCTGCTGGGTGGGATTGTCGGTCACCAGTGAGGCCAGCTTTGTCGTCTCAGCCTCCAGTGTTTTCAGCGAACCATCAAAGTCTCGCTTGAATTCAGGTTTTTTCTTTATCAAATAACCGCGTTCGCTGGATAGCAATTCCTCCAGCGCCACGTCAATCTCTTCCAGGCAAAGAAGCACATCATAAGTGTGAATCAGCCACACCCGGTGGTTGTGCATGACTTGTTGCTGCGCCGCACTGGCAAAAGTGGCATAACCGGCGGCAGCAAGAGTCAGGAACAAAGTTCCTGCTATGCCGACCAGGAATGTCCAGCGATGGCGCATTGCATTAAGTCTGAGATCTAGCCCTTGCTCAATATTCCCTGAATATCATCAGGTAAGGACATCGGGTCGAAAGGCTTTGTAATAATCCCTTTAGCGCCCATTTTTTGATAAAGCTCGACTTCGTGTGTTTGGGCTTTGGCTGTCATGAAAATGACGGGAATATCGTTGAGTGTTTCGACCTTTCTCAACTCCCCGAGCGTCGTCGGGCCGTCCATGCCCGGCATCATCACGTCCAGAATTATCAGATCCGGCTTGGTTTCAGTTGCCTTGCTGAGCGCCTCGGCGCCCGACGAAGCCAACTCGACTTTCCAATCGGTCAAACCTTCCAGCCCCATTTGAGCCAGGATACGAATGTTTGAATCGTCATCTACAAGCAGGACCTGTTTGATTTCCATTGCAGTGGTCATTTTTACCGCCAAGTATTTTGCTAAGACATAGCCGATCGCTGTTTCAGACCTCTTAAAGCATAATCTTTCAGTTTCTCGAAATTATCCCCTTCCAGAGGGAATTCCGCTGTGCTGAAAGCCAAATCGGTCTGAAACTCTCTGCCCCGGACACTGGGAAACCACATCTTATTCCAATCGTCCTTGAACAGCTCGAAAATATTGCCCAGGACTTCAATTGTTTCACCCGGCAAGATAATCATGAATTCGCCTTCTGCGATGCGGCCACGCAGGTCTTCGGCGCGCAGCCGTTCATTCAAAAGCTTTCCCAGCTTGCCGACTGTGTGCTCTGCGGAGAAAGCTCCATGCAGCGTATCGAGCTGGTCATAGTCCACAATCGAGATTACTCCCGCGGCCAGACTCTGACTTTGCTGGCTGCAAATATTGATGAGCGGTTCGCTCTCTGCTGCAAGAGCGCCGGCTGTAAGAACCTTGGACTGCGGGTCTATGCGAGTCGAGACTTCGCTGAGCGTTTTCGACAGGTGCGCTTTGACACGCGAGAGCAATTCATCCATCAGCACGGGTTTGCTCAAGAAATCGGTACCGCCGGCGGTGAACGCAGCACGCTTACCCTCAGAATCGCTTTTCGATGTGAGGAAAATCACCGGCACGTGTTTCCAGTCTTCATGCGACTTCAGCAGGCGGCAAACTTCATAGCCGGTCAATCCCGGCATGATGACGTCAAGCAAGATCAGATCCGGCTGAAACTCATGCATGACGTCCAATATTACAATCGGTTCGTTCAATGAGCGAACGGTGATGCCTGCCGGCGAGAGAACCGATTCTACGAAAGACGAGAGGAGCGGATCATCGTCGACGCAGAGCACTCGCGGTTTTCGCATTTGCCCTGCAATCGTCATGATCTGCATGGCTTCACTCAAATTGCCACGCGTCGCATCACCGCTGATCAAAACGGAGGCGCCACCATAGACGATATCAGCTTGAGAAATTTCGTTGCTGCTTACGAAGCAAAATGGAATGATTTTTCTTGCTGCTTGCCTTAATTCTCTGGCCAGTTGAAAGCGCCCCGACGTCATGTCCAGGGAAAGGTCGATAATCGCCGAATCGAAAGTCGTCTTGCCGAATTTGACGATGGCTCCTACCGAGCTGCCCACCAGATCCAGTTCGCAATTGGCATCGGCTGCCGCGCCTTTCAACTCCGTGGGATATTCTCCTTCGGGTACTACAGCCAGACACGACATTGCCGGCAGCTTCCGGCTTTCCGCTGAAGTCGATTCTGCCTTGGAAATTTCCTCGACTACCTGCGTGCCCTCGGTCACGCAACGAATGATCTCCGCCCAAACAACCTCCTGATGGGTGTCTGAATGAGGATCTACTGTTATGAGGAAGTCTTCTATGCGCTCGGCGAATTGTCCTACTTTGGTAAAGCCATAAGAGCCGGCAGTGCCTTTGACTTTATGCGCAACTGCCATCGCATCTTGCAATAGCAGTAAATTTCTGGGATTCTCCCGAGCTTTTTGAACTGCAGAAGTAAGGACTTTCCAGGATTCCGGCAATTCTTTGACGAAAGATTCACGCGCTTTTTTGATGGCGTTTTGCGTTTCAATCCTGCGTTTGAGCTTTTTCAAGCGTTCCGCTTCTTCAGGGAATATGTCTTCATCGGTAAGCATTTTTTCGATTTGCTCGAGGGATTCTTCTACCTGAGCGGCATCAAGAATCGGTTGAGGTTTGAAACCTGTCGCATCTTCACTTGCTCGAGCAGGGGATTTTTTCGCGGGGGGCGGAATGATGTTTTCCAGGCTGTGAAGAAACAGCTCGGGCACGATCGGCTTTTGAATGACAAGCGAAACTCTAAGGATGTTTCTCAGCCAATTGAAAGTTTTCTGATCGCACCAGTTGCCTGTGCAGAGCACTATTGGAAAATTGTGATTTTGTTCTCTGACCGTGCTTATCCAGGACATGCCGTCGGTTTCAGGCAACCGATAGTCGACTACGGCGAGGGCCGGTCTCTTTGCTTCCATGGTTGCCGTGGCCTCTTTGGCGCTGCGGGTCAGGACGACTTCATAACCTCTGCTTTTGAGCAGGTCGCCGACCAAATCGCGAAAATTCTTGTCATCATCAATAACGAGAATGTAAGTATCTTGTTCTGTCATTATTTGCCCGGAATATTTAGCCCACTGTGACGCCGAATACTTCGAAGAGTGACCGCGTTCTTTGGTAATGGTTCCCTATTCTAATAGATGTGAACAGCCAGCGGGCTATGTTCCGCCCATTTTTAAATCGCGCTGAAAATCCGTGTCGGAAATTTGCTCGAGGTAATTTTGTTTCGTCGAATAGACAATCGAGCTGTCGCCGTTTGTCCCCAGGGCGGCTCTCATTTCTTCTGCTTCCTCCAGTCGTTGTGCCAGTGGGGGAGTTGGCGTTCCGAGCCTGCTTTCGTATTCTCGGCAAAGCGCGTTTGCCTTTTTGATTGACTTGTTTTTCTCGAATGTGTACATCAAGCGAAGTGCTGGAATCGTAAGAAACAGCAGGGCGTAAAAGCAGAGGAAAAGAAACAGGTAGCTGACTGAATTCAGGTATGTCGGCCGCACGAGGAAATAGCATGCGGTAAGGGCCATGACGAAGTTGAGCGTGCCGAGCCCCATAACCTTCTTCAATTCTTCTTTTTTCAGGCTGGTGAACGTCCAACGCTTTTGTTCGAGCGATGGGGGAAGAAGGGCATAGGAAGTGACTTCGCTTCTCTTTTGCATGTCCGGAAAAATGTATATGATATTGCCCGTGCCGGATACCTGCGGCCTGCCGTTGAACTTAGCGAGAATTTCGAATATGACATGTTCGTCTTCCGGATCTTTGCCGGTATAAGGACTCAGGTGCTCCGGCAGCACCACGCCCTCATTCAGTCTGATCACTTGTGCAAGCAGTCGCCAGCGCTCTTCGTCGATGTCTTTGTTGGGGTCGCCTTCACCGAAGAGAAATGAATAGCAGTCGAGAAGAAAACCCTGGCGCGCACCGCCAGTGGTGCTGCCCGGTCTGAGCTTTTCTTTTCCCCAGTGAAGCAAATCCGTTAACGCCAGTCGCTGGACCAGTCCGAAAAAGTCTCTCCACATGCCTGCTACGGCTTCAGTAGAGCCGGACACGCCGGCAAGCAGAGTTTGAATGACAAGCGCGATGCCGAAAAAGCATATTAGCGAAAAAAGCAAAATCAACCCGAAAGAGAGCCGGAAAAGAAAGAATGCAGCCACCACTGAGTAGTGGCTGATTTGATAGACGATTCGGCTGATGTCGCGAGTGAAATAAGTGTACGACAGGTGATCCGGATAACAGTAATAAATGTCGCCGTCTTGCGCTACTTCGAGATTGGCATTCGTGTCGGATGCAATCTGGTTGAGTTCGCTCGAAACTTCAGCCAGAGGCATGCCTGTCTTGGCCACCACATCCGCCACCGTGACCCGGCGGCCAAGGTCACTTATAGCGTGGATGATTTTGGAGCGATTGGTCATCGACGAACAACTACATCAGGCCATGATTCTTTCAAAAGCTCATAGAGCTTGTTCTTTTCTTTCTACAGTATTAAACAAGACTGTATTTCATATCTAATCTGCCACGCGGGCAGACTGACTTAAGCAAGATTCTTGGATGAAACGGTTAATTGCCGGCGGGCATTAGCGTAGACGGGGCCTGACCGGCCAGGAAGGGCAGCCAGAGCGAATGCCTGCCGCCGCCGGAGAGCGGCTCCACCCAGAAGGGTGCCATGAACATGCGATCGACGTGGGCGGTGGTGGGGTCTTTGCGCGAAACTTCCACGAAATAGGCGCCGCCTTTGTTGCCCAAGGTGTGTCTGAACTTCTCGAAGCTGAAAGCATTGCCCATTTGCGACAGTTCTTCGCCCGTAAGCTTTTGCTGTTGCACGACTTCAGCCAGTGTGCGGTCGCCCACCTTTTCGTCGGCCCACAGTTTGAAAGTGTATTGCGCTTCCGGTTCGACCTTTCCGCCGATTTGCGTGGTCAATTTGAGCTCGTTGGTAACTGCCTGGTCCAGCACCTGACCCATCTGGTAGCGGTCGTTTGCGACTACTCTGCCGTTCAGGCGCTCCATGTGAGTGGTGGCAAATGTGCGGCGTGCTCTCAAAGCTTCCAGTACGCTCGGTTTATCTATGGAGCTCGTCCAGATGCCTGTCTCCGCCGGCGTGCCCAGCGGATTGCCGAAGTGAGCATCGCGCCCGACTGTCGGCGAGACGTGGAAACCTTCGTTGAGATAACCGCGGTAGCTGAGCAGGTCTACGTCTTTGGAGCCCACCTCGACAGTGTCGCTCTGTTTCATTGCCTGACCTTTGATTACTTCGATGCCGCGGAAATGCTTATCTGTAGCCTGCACCCATTCGGCTTTGGTCTTAAACGAATAGCGTCCGTAGTCGGCGCCCTTAGTGCCGGACGGCAGGCTGGGCGAATGGTCCTGGGACCAGCGCGGGTGCGCCATGATGAAGATTGGATCTTGACCGGTCGTGTCTTTGATGCGGTTTTTGGAGAGGTAAGTGACCAGCGCATTCATATTACCGTCGTTGTATTCGACCACCTGAGGCTCGATTACTGCAGGTTTTTCTTTCAGGCCGAAGGCTCGGCGCACAGGCGCAAAAGCCATATCCATGAATGTTTGCTGGCGCCTTTTCGCCTCGAAGAATTGCGGCACATCGACCATGAGGAAGTGATTTTTGCCGCCCGATTTGGGGTTGCCGACTTTGCCGATTGTCCCCATTTCGGTGCCTATTATGGCGACGTATTTGCCGTTGACAGTTTGTTCTGCGGCTTCTTGAAATTGCTGCGCATACCATTTTGGTGATTCGGCAATGACCGGCACGTCTTGATGGGGAATTCTGGGATCGCCTGGTTTTACACCATCTCGGGCGGCCAGGTGATTGTGATCTGAGAAAAGAACGACGTTTTGTTTTCCGGCTTTGGCCTTTTCGGAGATGCTTGTTACGGTCCCCATGCCGTCCGACTGTTTCGTATGAACGTGCAGACTGCCCTGGGCAAGAACATAATCGTCTTCGATTCTGGCAATGCGAGGACCTAATGTCGAGACAACATCGCGGTTGTCGTATTGGCGAATCCGCTCAGTAAGGCTTGTGAACGGGCGTTTTAACCAGTGCACGTGTTGCGGCAATACCGCTTCTGTGTCGAAGGTGCTGAGGCGAGTGACAGCGGCGCCTTCGATTCCGCCCGTCGTATGGATAACGCCTACCGGAAGCTTGGGATTGGTGCCGGGCTCGGAGATCCGGCGGATGAATCTGTTGTTGGCTATGGCGGAGAGAAACTTGTTTTCGCCCTCGAGAATGCTGCGCTGGGCGGATTGCCCGAACCTGCCGATGGAGCTGGCATGGCTCTTGGCGATGTAGCCGCCCTCTATGCCGGCGGCTCCGCCTACCAGATTGAGAGCGAAATCCGTGGAACCGGCAACTGTACTCCTGGCCAGTTGGTGGGCCACGTAGTCGGCGTTGGCGCCAGGCAGTTGAGCTTCTTCGGTGGCGCCGGTAATTTTCTTGTAGCCCTGATAAAGAAGGGGCACTGTCAGTCCCACTCCAACGACCAGGGCGGCCGGGCCTCTGGCAGGCAGGATGTAACCCATGAGCTTGCCGGCTATGGCTGCTGTGGCAAGGGTTTTGATTCCATGGCCGATTGATTTGGATGGATTCTGCCAGGCTTCGCTCGCCAATTCCGAGGTCGCGGAAGGCAAATGCTTAATCGT
>JADYYD010000099.1 GCA_020853845.1 Candidatus Melainabacteria bacterium | reverse complement strand
GTTATCTCTTTCGGAAGCACGTCTTTTCCAGTGTCCGCCTGTGGAATCGACAACGCATTGAAATTCAAAGTGAATGCGTTTTTCTTGGCGCCCGACTCGTCAATCAAATTGCCCGCTCTGAAATATCTGATCAACACATCGCTGCCTGCCAGAGCCGGGCGCGCCATGGGCTGAATTTCAAACAGTGATTCCGGAAGCTCGAACAACTCGCTCAATTTTTCTTTATTGGCAAGGAAAGTTCTTGGTTGTGGCATCGCGGCGGAAGTTAATTCGTCGACCGTTATCGGAGTTGACGAGGCGAGGAAGAAGCCCCAGTCATCACCGTATCCGCGCGCGGCAAAAGATGGGATAGCAACGTGGTAGGGGCGCGCCTGCAATTCGGAAATGAGTATGGTGTTTAGTATTGAACAATAGGACCACGGTGTTGCTTGGGGCGAAACACCGTTGGTTGCAAGAATTCCGGTGTTCGTCAAAAGCGATTTCAGCATCGTATACCATTCCACGCTATGGAATTTTGCGCTTTCCACTTCGTCGGCGACGGTTAAGTCAACTACAATTAGATCGTATTTCTCGCCCTTGTTGAGCGCGTTTTCTGCAAACGTCCAGGCATCTTCATTGGCTACAGTGAGGCGGGCATCGAGCATGCTCTTGCCGTTGATTTCGGAAAATTCGCTGCGTGCCATGGAGAGGATCTCAGCATCATAATCAACAAGTGTTGCCGCTTTGATGCGCTCGCTTTTGAAAATCTGTTTGGCGGAAAGCCCGTCACCGCCTCCAATGATGAGCACATTGAGCGGCTCGGAAGTTCTGTTTAGAGCGATTCCCAACGCGGGCAAAACCAGGCCCTCGTGATAAATATGTTCGTCGCTGCTGTCAAATTGAAGGTCACCGTCGATTGTCAATGCAATTGAGCCATCCAGTCTACGTTCGATAGAGCCGCTCATCTTGATGAACCTCCAGGGGTGGATATTGCGGAGAATTCTATCCCTCAGCCGGTCCGCGGCCTATTATTGGCATGCCGCTGAAACGCCCGTCTGATGCGAAATAACCTAAATTCTTGCGGATTGGCTCTTGAAAATCGGTACGGTCGGGCATACTGAAATGTTCAGAAGCTGACAATCAGGTGGGAGGGTTTCTATGTGTTGTTCTGCATGGCCGATTACTTTCAGCCGAACAATTACGGGAACCTGGGAAGTCCTTGTCGAAGACCGCTTGATGCATGTGCTCCTTTACCAGAATCGCATCGGCAAACCGAAGTATTCGGGGAGCTGGGCTATGCCGGGCTCGGCGGAAACTGTTGCGCCGTCAGCGAATCAGGCGGAGTTGGTGTTGCCTGAAGGGGAAGGAAATTGTCTTGTCATTCCTTTGATGGGACATTGGCAATCCATACGTCTACTCAACACTTTTGACACACCAAATTTGCTCGAAGATATCTCGAAGGCTATCCAGAAGCCTGTCATGCGAAGCTCGATGCCTTCACTTGGCGCCGGTGGCTGGGGCGGAAGCGGTGGTGGACTGGTGTTTCTCAAGTTCGATATTTACGACATCGTCATTGCCGAGAATGCGCGGGATATTCCTTTGGCAATAGAAGAGATCAATCCGCTTAAACGACCCGAAGTGAACACCGAAGTCTTTTCCGTACTTGACGAATGGTACAGATGTCCGGTCGCAGTCTGCTGTTTCAACAATGTTCAATCAGGCGATGCCAAACCGCTGGCATTCGCATTCGAGCCGCTTTATCCGGATACTCTAGTTGTTTACACACTGGACGGGCATGATGGAAAGCCGCCTGCGCCCAACGAGATCGTCAACGTCGACCATGACATTTTTGTCGGCAGTTATTTGATGAAATCCAGTCTCTGTGCGACGGTAAAATACACAGACGAAATTCCGGATCATTTGCAACCTTATATATTGAATAAAGTCCTTGGGGTAAAACTGCAAAAGCAAATGGAGAATGGTGACTTCGTTTTTCAAACGGAGCATGTGCGCAGAGGTCTGTTTCAAGGACTGCGCGCCTTGCCGCCCTTCGCTCCATCAGGCATAAGAAGGCTTGGGCATTTGGCAGTTCGCGAAGAGTCGTACACTTCTTTTTCCTAGAGGAGAATCAGACTGATGTGTTGTTCCGCCTGGCCCGCGACTTTCAGCAAGACAATCACCGGCACGTGGGAAGTGCTGGTAGATGGAAAAGTCAATCATGTCTTGTGGTATCAAAACAATGTCGGCACGGCGCATCCTCAGCGGGAGGAAACACTTACATGGTGCGTTCAGCGCATTAAGCAATCGCCCGATTGGTTCAAATTCTGCCAAAGACCGATGCGCGACACCCAGCTTTCTGTGAGAAACGTGGTCGAGGCTTTCGAGGAGCAAACGGGGCAACCTTTTCCGCATCCAATTCCCGACGAGATTTTTCCCGGCGAAGGCAATTGTTTGATTATTCCGCTGCTCGGTACATGGGAATCTATCCATTTGCTCAACACAATGAAAGCGGAAAATCTGCTCAACGATATTTCAAAGTCGCTTGTTCCACCACCTCCTGCGCAAGACGAGATGATGCTGATGACTTTTGCACGTGCGCAGTGCAGCGCCATTGGCAGAATGGTCTTCCTGCAATTCGACATCTATGACATAGTTCTTGCCGAGCACGCAAGAGATATCGCAGAAGTGCTCCCGCAAATTCAAGAGTCGAAAAGACCGAAGGTCAATCCGGCGGTCTTCGAAACATTCGACTCCTGGTACAACTGCCCGGTCGCGCTATGCTGCTTCAACTCCAACGACGCCGGCACGGCAAAGCCGCTCGGGTTCGCCTTCGAGCCTCTCTATCCGGATAAATTGGTGGTTTATACGCTGGATGGGCATGACGGAAACGCGCCTGATCCGGCGGCAAATGTTCGTCTAGATCACGACATCTTTGTCGGCAGTTACCTGATGAAGTCGCAGAATTGCGCTCAAGTAGAGTATTTGGACTTCATCAATCCCGATTTGAAAAAGTATCTGCTGGAAGACATTCTGGGGACGCAGACCTCCGCGCGCATGCAAAACGGCGATTTCATTTTTTCAACAGAGGCTGTCCGCGCCGGGCATTTCGAGGGAGTTCGCTCGCTGCCTCCATTTGGCCCTCATGAGTTGCCGAGAGTGGGCGAAACATTGACACGCAAAACCGACTACAAGATGTTCGACCGCCCTAGAAAGCGACTGTGACGCCATCTAGGGGTTTTGAAAATTCCTTCTACCGCACACAAACAACCATATAAACGTAGAAAACTACAATTGTCAGAAGCCAGATAATGCCGAGAACCTTGTAGAAAACGTCCGTCGCCTGCATAGCGCGATTTCTTCGCCTGGGGCTGTAGCATTCCGGATGCAAGCCGGCTGTCTGCCAGCGTGGAAGGGGTTTTGCGGGGGTGAGTTTAGGCCGTCCGGCAGTCGTCGCAAAGCCGCTGCCCGTCATTGATACTGACATTTTTCTTCGTCCGATTGGTGATGCTCCTATTGTCAACCTCGATTTTGAAACTTTCGTGAGAGCCCAGAACAACAGCAAACAAATGTTGCGATGCTGACATAATATGGGCGGAGGAAATCGCGCTGTGCCGGAAAAACTAGTTGGTTTGTTGGGAGTGGTGAGCATCTTCGGGCTCGCATTTCTAATGAGCAACAATCGAAAGAGGCTCAACTATCGCCTGATCGGCTCAGGGTTTTTGCTGCAGATCCTGCTTGCAGTTTTTGTTTTAAAAGTCGAATTCGGACAGCAAATGTTCAAGGCGCTCGGTGATGGAATCACTGAATTGCTCCACTGCTCCGATGCAGGTGCCGCCTTCGTTTTCGGTCCTCTGGTCGACAAAGAAAAGCTGGACAAAGCATTCGGCGTGGGCTCCGAATTTATCTTCGCTTTCCGGGTTGTGCCGACGATTGTTTTCGTTTCCAGCCTGGTGAGCATCTCGTATTATCTGGGGCTGATGCAGCGTGTCGTTCAGATAGTGGCGCGGGTGGTGTCATTCATCATGGGCGCCAGCGGTGCCGAAGCACTTTCCAATGCGGCGAGCGTATTTGTCGGGCAGGTCGAAGCCCAGCTTCTCATCCGCCCTTACGTGGCTTCCATGACGATGTCGGAGCTGCTCGCGTCGATGACCGGTTCGATGGCGTGCGTGGCCGGCGGAGTGCTTGCCGTCTACATCGGCATGGGCATCGAAGCCTCCTATCTTTTGACTGCCAGCATCATGGCGGCACCAGGCGGTCTTGTTATCTCGAAAATTGTCTGGCCGGAAACAGAAGAGTCGAAGACCAAAGGCAAAGTGCAGATTGAGGTTCAAAAAACAAACGCCAACGTCATCGACGCAGCCGCTCACGGCGCCTCCGATGGATTGCGGATTGGACTCAACGTGGTGGCGATGCTGCTCGCCTTCATCGCGCTGATTCACCTGGGCGATATCTGCATCGGTTTTGCCGGGCGCGGTTTGGCATCGATGGGAATGAACGCGTCATCCGTCGGCATCGACCTTGCCAATTTGAAGTTGAAAGATCTTTTCGGACTGGGCTTCGCACCGATCGCGTGGCTTCTTGGCGTACCCTGGGCCGATGCGCAAACCGTAGGCAAGCTGATGGGCGAAAAACTCGCTATCAATGAGTTCTTTGCATATATGGACATGTCCGCAATGCTGAAAGATCCGCAAGGGCATCCTATGAG
>JADYYD010000098.1 GCA_020853845.1 Candidatus Melainabacteria bacterium | reverse complement strand
GTGGGAAGCTTGACTTTGAGCCAGTCCGGCTTAGATTGTCTGGTCTTTGTAGCGTCGGTCGAAGTCACAATGGCACCTTTATCTTTCGTTCAAGTTTCCGCTCAGAAACAGCGTTCTTAGCCTTTTCTTCACCCGCCATTTTATTGCGGCGGCAGTCCTCTATATGACATACTTCTAGGCCTTAGGCTAAATGTCTGAGCGAGGATCGTCAAGCAGCCGGAATTCTAGCAGTTTTCCGGTTGAAGAAGCCGGTATTAAACGACTTCAAGGTTGGCGAGTTACATATAGAGCCCCGATGAGCACAAGGACGCGGTAGAAAGACCATGCCCAGAAAACCAATCGAACTGCCCAAAATCGAGTACCTGTCCATCTTGAATGAACATGGCGAACTCGACAAGGAGCTTGAGCCGAAGATCGACAACAAAGGTCTGATCGAGATGTATCGATACATGCTGCTCGCACGCCGCACTGATGAGCGGATGCTCCTGATGCAGCGCCAGGGACGTTGCGGCACATTCCCGCAGTCGTCGGGGCATGAAGCCATCTCCATGGGCTCCATTTTCAATATCAATAAGAACGACTGGCATGTGCCCGCGTACCGCGAACTGGCGGGATTGCTGTGGCGCGGCTGGCCGCTCGAGCACATTCTTCTTTACTGGAACGGCTTCGAAGAGGGCGCCAGCCCGCCCGAAGGCGTCAACGACCTGCCGGTTTGCGTTCCGATTGCCAGCCAATTGCTGCACGCAGCAGGCATCGGCATGGCGATGAATATCGAAGACAGAGCCGACGGCGGCAAGAAAAAAGAGAAGAAAGTTGTAATGACTTACTTCGGCGACGGCGCCTCCTCGGAAGGCGACTGCCACGAAGCGCTCAACTTTGCCGCAGTGTTCAATGCACCGGTAGTCTTCATGTGCTTGAACAATCAATATGCAATTTCGGTTCCGCTCTCCAAGCAAATGAAGAACGAAACCATCGCCCAGCGCGCCGTTGCCTACGGCATGCCCGGTATCAAAGTAGACGGCAACGACGTTCTGGCTGTTTATCAAGCCACCAAGGAAGCCGTCGAACGCGCCCGCCGCGGCGAAGGTCCGTCGCTCATCGAGTGCCTGACCTACCGCGTCACTCCGCACACCACCGCCGACGATCCGAAGCGCTATCGCAGCGAAGACGAGACCAAAGAGTGGATGTTGCGCGACTCTCTGCCGCGTTTTGCCAAATATTTGGAAAGCAAAGGTGTTCTGTCCGAAAAGGAACGCAACGCCCTGGAAGAAGAGGTGGATGCTCAAATCAAGGCTGCAGTGCAGAACGCCGAAGAGATGTTCAAATCTGAAGCATTGCTCAATCCGCTAAATATGTTCGACAACTTGTTCGAAGACGTGCCGCCTTACCTGCAAGAGCAGAAAGACGAATTGCGCGACCACTTCAAGACGAAAGGAAAAGACTGGTCAAACCCACAGAAGCAAGCTCAGACACCGGCTGCCTCGCGCAAATAGCGCCGAGCCGCGCGGCTTTAGATGCAGGTTTTCCAAGTTTCGAAATTGAGGAGAGATTGAAAATGGCTGAGATGAATATGGCAAAGGCGATTAACCTCGCGCTTTTAGAAGCCATGACTAAAGACCCGAAAGTGATCGTAATGGGCGAAGACGTCGGTCCGGATGAAGGCGTGTTCCGTATCACCGAAGGTCTCTATGCAAAATTCGGCGGCGACCGCGTCATCGACACCCCGCTTGCCGAGTCCGGCATCATCGGAACAGCAATCGGCATGGCTATCTACGGCATGAAACCGGTCTGCGAAATCCAATTTTCCGGCTTCGATTATTACAACTACCACCAGTTGGAGAGCCACGCAGCGCGCTTCAGAAACCGCACCCGCGGCAGACTGACGGTGCCGATGGTAATGCGCGCCCCTTACGGCGGCGGCATTCGCGCCCTGGAACACCATTCCGAGAGCCGCGAGGCAATCTACGCTCACACGCCCGGCTTGAAGGTCGTTATTCCTTCCGGTCCGAGAAATGCTCGCGCACTATTGCACAGCGCCATTCAAGATCCCGATCCGGTCATCTATTACGAACCCAAAGCTTGCTATCGCCTTTTCCGCGAAGACGTGCCGGAAGCGATGGAAACTCTGCCCATCGGCAAAGCTCAAGTGGTCAAACAGGGCAGCGACATCACACTCATTTCTTACGGCGCCAGCATGAGAGCAACGCTCGAGGCGGCTGAGAGCCTCGAAGAAGAAGACGGCGTCAAACCCGAAATCATCGACCTTCTGTCCATCTGCCCTCTCGATACCGATACGATCATCGAATCGGTGAGAAAGACAGGACGCGCGGTAGTTATACACGAAGGTCCGCGTACATGCGGATTGGCTGCCGAAGTAATCGCTCGCATCAACGAGAAAGTACTGGAATACCTAGAAGCTCCCGTGCTTCGCGTCACCGGCTACGACGTGCCGATTCCCTATTTCTCGAAAGAGCAAGCGTATCTTCCTGATGCGGACAAGGTATTGAACGCGGCGAGGAAAACTCTCTCGTTCTAATTTTTGCAGGGGCGGTGCTATGCATCGCCCCTAAACTTTCGATTCAGTTTCAAAACAGTCAACCCAGATAAGGACAACGAAATGGCAGTTGAATTCAAACTACCGGATCTTGGAGAAGGAATTCACGAAGCGGAGATTATCGCCGTCAGAGTGAAGGAAGGAGAAACGGTCAAAGAAGACCAGCCGATCTTGGAAGTAGAAACGGACAAGGCAGTCGTCGAGATACCATGCCCGGTGGCAGGCGTCGTTGAGAAAATCAACGTCAAAGCCGGCGATTCCGTAAAAGTCGGCAACGTGATGATGTCCTTCATCACCGACGGCGCCAAGGCTCCGGCGAAAGTCGAAGAAAAGAAGGAAGCAAAAGAAGCGAAAAAAGAACCGGTTGGCGTTGGTTCTTCAGTTTCCGCCGGTGACGTGCAGGCAAGAGGCGGCGCTCACAGCGGCAATGGGCGAACTGCAGACGGTCCTGTTCCTGCCGCGCCGGCAGTGAGAAGACTGGCTCGCGAATTGGGTGTCGATCTCAAGCAAGTACCGGGCTCCGGTCCAGCCGGTCGCGTTTTGAATGAGGATGTTCGCAGTTATGCGGCCGGCAAATTGGAAGGTCATTTCCAAAGCGGTGAGCAAGTTGCCAGAGCAGGCGTGTCTTCCAGTTGCGCATCATCAAGTTCTTCGACCGGCGCCCCGGCGCCGTCTTTGAAAGACAAGTACGGCGACAGCAAAGGCGAGAGAAAACCGCTTGAGATTACCGGTGGTGGCAACCTGCCTCCAGCCGATCTTCCGGATTTCACCAAATACGGTTCGGTCGAACGTGTGCCTTTGAAATCGATCAGAAGAAAAATTGCGGAAAACATGACCATCTCGTGGTCACGAATCCCGCATGTGACGCACTTCGACGAAGCCGATGTCACTTCTTTCGAACCGCTCAGAGTCAAACACGATCCGAAAGTCAACGAGCACGGCGGGCGTCTGACGCTCACGGTGTTGACGCTGAAGGCGGTGGTAAGCGGACTGAAAAAATATCCGCAATTCAACGCCAGTCTTGATGAAAAGAACGGCGAGATTGTTTTCAAAAACTTCTACAACATCGGCATTGCAGTCGCCACTGAACGCGGTTTGATCGTGCCCGTAATCAAAGACGTCGACAAAAAATCGATCATCGAATTGTCGAAAGAATTGAAAGACATCGCAGAAAAAACACGTTCGGGCAAAATCGAATTGGATCGCCTGCAAGGCGGCACTTTCACCATCACCAATATTGGTGCCATCGGTGGAACCAGCATGTCTCCCATGATTAACTATCCCGAATGCGCAATTCTCGGCATGGCGAGAGCAGCCGAAAAACCCGTTGTTCGCTCGGGCAAGATTGAAATCGGCACGATTATGCCTCTGGCATTGTCGTTCGATCATCGCATCGCCGATGGTGCCGAAGCGGCGTACTTCGTTCGCCACATTATCGAGAGACTCGAAGACCCATTCACACTGCTTCTGGAGGCATAGACAATGGTTGTAGGCGAGATGGTGCAGGAAGTCGACCTCGTCGTTTTAGGCGCGGGACCGGGCGGATACACTGCCGCATTGAGAGCCGCAGAGCTTGGAATCAAGACCATTCTGGTCGATGCGATGCCGAAGCCGGGCGGCGTTTGCTTGCACATGGGATGCATTCCTTCGAAAGCACTCCTGCATGCTGCCGAAGTGATCAACACTGCTAAAGGCGCCGGCAAATTCGGTTTGCATTTTGCAGAACCGAAATTGAATGTCGAAGAATTGCGCACATGGAAAACATCAGTCACCGACAAGCTTGCTCAAGGCATAGTCGGCATGTGCAAATCCAGCGGCGTAGACATCATTCACGGACAAGCAAAGTTCAACGACTCGAAAAGTCTTCGTGTCGATTGCCCCGGCGAAAGTGCCATGCGCATCAAATTCAAGCATTGCATTTTGGCTACAGGCTCGAGACCGACCGTAATCCCGAAACTCTTCAAGAGCGAGAAAGACCAGAAATCGCCGCGCATCGTCGATTCGACCGGCGCTCTCAATCTGGAAAACGTTCCAAAGTCGCTTCTGGTTGTCGGCGGCGGTTATATAGGATTGGAAATGGGAACCGTGTACAGCGCTCTTGGCAGCGAGGTGACGGTAGTTGAAATGACCGACGGGCTCTTGCCGGGCGTCGATCGCGATCTGGTCAAACCGCTGGCCACCCACCTGAGCGGCAGTTTCAAAAACATCTGGCTTTCCACAACAGTTGTCAGCCTCGAAGAAGTCAAAAACGGCGTCGAAGTCACCCTCAAGGGCAAAGACGTTCCGGAAAAAATGACATTCGAGAAAGTGTTGATTGCTGTAGGCAGACGCCCCAACTCCGACAATATCGGGCTGGAAAGCACCCAGGTGACAATCGATGCACAGGGCTTCGTCACTGTTGATGAGCAATGCCGCACGTCCGATAAGAAAATCCTCGCCATAGGCGATGTCTCCGGTCAGCCGATGTTGGCTCACAGAGCCATGCGTCAGGGAATGGTCGCGGCTGAAGTTCTGGCCGGTCGCAAGTCTGCTTTCGACAATCGCGCCATTCCTGCTGTGGTTTTCACCGAGCCCGAAATCGCCTGGGCAGGCATCACTGAGACCGAAGCCAAAGCTCAGGGCAAAGAAGTCGCCGCCGCCAAATTTCCGTGGTCGGCCTCAGGCAGAGCGATGACTCTGGCAGAGCCTGTCGGGCAGACCAAAGTCATCTACGATCCTGAAACAACAGCCGTATTGGGCGTCGGCATGGTCGGACCGCGCGCAGGCGAACTGATTGCCGAAGCGGTCATCGCCATCGAGATGGGCGCCGTTCTGGAAGATCTCGTTGTCGCCATTCACCCGCACCCGACCCTCTCGGAAACGGTCATGGAAGCGTCAATGGCAGCGGTCAGCCGCATCGAGCGCAAAGCCGCCCGCGACATGGAAAAAGCCGGAAAATAAGCCGGCCGCCGGCGGAAAGAAGCTCTGCAAGCGGCTCGCGAGCTGCGGTTCAGCATCGGCTTTGCGATGTGAAAATACGTGTTGAGCCAGCCCAGCAGTCCACCGCAGCATCGGTCAAGCGGTTATATTTATGAGTTAGGTCCTTGCCCTGAAAAGGCTGAAATTATCAGCCATAGCTTTCTTTATAGGAATGCTTAGTCACTTTTCAAAGGGGGCATAACCTTCTAGGCGTTTTGGGCGGATAAACCCTTGGAATCCTCTCGGGAAGGAGCACGCATGTCTAGCGAAGAGGCTGGCAAGTCCGAAAACTTTGGCTCAGCGGCGAATTTGATGATCGAAGCGCTGGACAAGGCCAGCAAAGAGCTTGAGGGCACGGTCGAATCCTGCCTTTCTCAAGTGCGCGAACACGCCGAAGGAGTCGAAAAGGCACTGGCAGGACGGCTCAAGAAATTTTTCGAGCAGTCCGGCAACCTTCTGGACGGTCATGTAGACGACCTTGCCAACAAAAAAGAAGAATTTATCGAGCGGCTCATGGAATTCGAGCGCACCGAGCTGGAGACCCTCAACGCCACAGCCAAAGAAATTCGCCAGCAAGTCAACGCCAAGGCCCAGCAAGCTACCGATTCGATCAATCGCCTGGTGGAAGAACAGGTCCAAGAGCTGAAAGCTTATATGAACGAGCCCAAACCGATTTTGCACGAAATTGTCGATGCCCGCCTGGAAGTCGTCAAGGAAATCGGACGCGCCAGCAAAGACAAAGTGGAAGAGTCCGAATCCGGACTGGAGAAATTGATTTCAGAACGCGCCGAGGAATTCGATCGCAGCATATCGACTGTGGTCGATGACTCAAAACGCGTTGTCGAAGACAAGCTCGACGAACACAACCGCCAGTTCGAAGACAAAATCCAGTCGGTGATGAACGGACTTACCGATGCAGTCACCGCCGCTGGTGACGATCTGAAAGACAAAGCGCACGAGGGTCGCCAGAAAGTCGACGCCGCAGCCGAAAGAGGCCGTGACCGACTTTTCGCCCATTTGAAAGAGTACAGCGCCGCCCTTGAAAATATTCAAGCCGGATTTGCGGAACAATTGAAATCGGACCGCGACGTTCATGAAGGCGTGCACAAGACCAAGCTCGACCGCAAGGCTCAAGAAGTACGCGAAGAAATCGAGCACATCTCCGGCGACGCCTCCACCAAAATCGCAGCCAGCCACAAGCTTTTCTACAGCTCGCTCAAAAGGCTGGAGAAGAAGTATTTCGACAGAATGGACAGACTATTCTCCCGCTTCGAATCCGCGCTGGCGCAGGAAGGCAATTTGACCTCCAGCACCAAGCCTCAGGCGACGGGCGAATTGCGAACACTGCTGGCTTCGCGCTTGCAAGCCAGAGGCGATGAAGTAATTAAGTCGTTCCAGCGTCACGTCGAGCAAATCGAAAGCGAGTATTCGCGCTCCAGTGCCGGCTATCACGAGCGCATCGAGAATATCAAAGGCAGCGCCGTCGAATCCATGGAAAAACAGGTCAAATCAATGACCCAGGAAATGGATCGAGTAACGCGCAATTTCAATAATGGATTGTCCGACTTGAATATTGAATTGCCGCAAATCGCCGAACGCGGAAAAGCGGCGGCCCTGGCGGTAAAGGCGTACCGAAGCGCAATGTTGTCTCTGGAAGGAGATGAGTGACGAGTAATTGCACGGGCTGCACTGAGTGCGTGAGTGCGCGAGTTTGAAGTTAAGGAGTGATTGATGACATTCGGCGGCAAGAATCTTCAAGAAGTTTACGACGGCGGCTCCAAGTCGATGACGGAGCTGGAGGCGGAACTGAAGGCCAAGCTGAAAAATCTTGTCGACAGTCATGCCGAAGGTCGCCGCAGCGATGAAGAAAAGGCTGTAGGCAAGGTAGAAGAGCGCTTTTCCGAATTCGAAGCCGACTTGCGCAAAGTCATGGATGCGACGGTGCAACGCATCAAAGACTCCATGCAAGAAGAGATCAATGAAACCGAAAAGCACGTCCACTATCTGAACGGCGAGTTGAAACTGGTCGCCGACAAACTGCGCGGCACCATTGTCGAGCTCAAACGCGCACACGAAGCCAGTGTCAATTTCATTTCCGAAACGGCGACAGACGAATTCGAAGCATCCGTTGAAGAGTCTCAGCTTGAAATAGAAAAGCAAGACAACGCCGCATCGAAACATTTGAAGGCTCATGGAACTTTCGTTCTCAATTCGCTCCAACAAAAGCTGGATCACTGCCTATGGGAATCGAGAGGCGACGAAAAGCAATTCAGCGGCGCGCTTTTCAAAACATACATGCAACGCGCTTCCGGCATCGACACTGGTTTTTCCGGTCAAATGCAAAAACTGACTGCCGAGAGCCAAGTGCATTTCAAGTCCTTGGATGCGGCATCGCAGGCTGCGGAGCAAGCGCTCGATGGTGACATGACCAGGGTGCTGGGCGAAATCGATGCGCGCGGCAAAGAAACAGAACAAACACTTAAAAGTGAGTTCGAAAGAACATCCGCCGAGCACGCAGAAACGCTCAGGCAGTCGTTGATCGTCGTTACCGAAGGGCTTGGACGCACGCACGAAACCAACACTCAAAGATTGAACGAAGAGACTCGCGAGCTGTCCACTGCACTGGTGGTGGCATCCGGCGAAGCACAAGAGGCGCTCAAGACGAAGTGCGAGGAAATTCGCACTCAGACTGATGCTCAAATGCAGCAATTCACTCAGCGCCTTGATGAAAAAATGAAGCAGACAATGACTTCGAGGCAACAACTGGAATCGGAAAAAGACACCATATTCGCCACCATTCAAAGTGAACTCAATACGATAAGAGACAATTTCGAAGGAAAACTCACAACGCTTAAAGACGACTCTCTTACCCGCGTCCAGACCATCGTCGGGGAAACCGAAAGAGAAATCGCCACCATGTGTGAGACGCTGAAAACCAAGATGACAGCGGACGCTCAGTCAGTTGCCGACGAACTTCAGCGTTCGATCGCAAACTTCCTGAGTGAGCTGGCCACACAGAAGAAAAACGCCCTTGACGAGATTGAAGTCGCTGCCGGCAAATCTCCTGCACAAGCTAATCTTTCTACTTCTGCCGATTCCGGCGGATCTGCAGCAGCAGATCCGAATCAAGAATCGGCGCGCGTCCGCCGCGTAAAACGCGACACTCAATAGGAAAGCTGAAATCTCATGAATCAGATGCTCAAACAACATCATATTCGCCTGCAGGACCTGAAAAGTTTCCTGCGCGGTTATGGTACGAATAAGCCGCAGACGCCTGAAGAGTGGGCAGCTAATGAGAGCAAGCTGTTTACGCCCGGCATGCTTATCTTCTGTCTTGATTCAATCGCAGCACCGCCAGGTTTGGCGCAGTTCAGCAAAAAAGATGCCGCCACCGATGGTGAAACCTACAGAGTAAAAGATATGTCGGTCGTCGTCAGCATGACCGACGGCAAGCCGCTTGCAGTCAATATTACCGCCAGCGCCTTCGATATGCGTTTTCTCGATCAGCTCATGATGGAAAAAGCGCGCAAGGCAATTTTGGACGGCAGAGACTTCTTGTATGTTTCGGCGTCTACTCCTGCACCGCTGGATCTTCAGCAGGCGCAGGTTTTGGAAACACTGGCTACCAGCCAATACTCACAGGGCGGCTCCAGACGCACACTGGCAGGTGGAGAAGCCGGATCGCAAGAACCGGCTCAGGCTCTTCTTGCAGCATTAGGCGTCACGATCAGTTCAGGCGCGCCGGGCAAACACGTTCTGGACATCGGCAATGTCTGCCACTTGCTTTTCGGACCGGAAGGGCGCCAGGAAGATAAGAATAAAGTGTTGATGAAGACGTGCTTTCAGCCGATGGGCGGCGATCCTTCATTGACGGTCAATGAAGGTGGAAGCAGTGATGCTCCCGCGCAAATGCAATACGAAGATGTCACCGAACAGTCTCAGACGGCACCACCGCCGCCACCGACACCGGCAGCAGATTCAGGCACCGGTTGGACCGATCCGACTCAATGGGTCGAGCCGCAGGTGCCGAGCGATGCTCTTCCTGATGCATGGCAGGCTCCGGGGCAGGAAATTCCTTTCCCGAACCAACCCTCTCAATGGACTCAGCCAGGCGGTATGGACCAGGCTGCAGCCAGTTTTCTCAATCCCGATGCACCCGTCCAGGTGCCGGATTCTGCAATCCCTGAAGAAGTTGCCGACGCGGGTACAGGTATGCCCAGACCGACTCCGCTTGGTTCTCCGCGCCAGTCGATGACCGGCTTCAAGGCGTTGGAAGACACGGGCACCTTCAGGAAATTCGACAACGCCCCCTCCGGCGGCAATCCGGCAGCCGCTCCGCAAGCCGACATTCAGCAAGCGGCAGCAGCAGCTTTTGCAGCCGCGGCTGCGGACAATGATGCGGTACCATCCGCTGCAGCCGAAGCGACACCCAAAGAAGCGCAGCCCTGGATGCCGGTCGGCACTCCGGCACAGCCTTTCCTGCCTCCACCCTCGAAAGCAGGCACACCTCAGCAAATTCGCCCGCAAGCCATTCGACCGCAGTCAGGGCAAGAGCATGCTTCCTTCCAGGCCGAGACAGGCATTTACCAGCAGCTCGGCGCACCACCCATCAAACCCGCAGAGCCCGCGC
>JADYYD010000097.1 GCA_020853845.1 Candidatus Melainabacteria bacterium | reverse complement strand
GTCATGGGTAAGGGATTAGCTCTGCAGTTCAAACAAGCATACCCCGATAATTTTAAGCAGTATGCTCGGGCTTGTAAGTCAGGCGAGGTAAAGCCGGGTTGCATGTTTATCGTCCCAACGAATCGATTGGACAATCCAAAATTCGTCATCAATTTTCCAACCAAACGTCACTGGAAAGATCATTCGCGGATTGACGACATCAAATCGGGATTGCTCGCACTCGTTGAAGAAACGAGTGCTCGGAAAATAGCTTCGCTAGCCGTTCCACCATTAGGGTGCGGATTAGGCGGATTGAAATGGTCCGATGTGAAGCCGTTGATCGAAGAAGCGTTTTTAGCGCTTCCTGATGTCGAGGTACTTATCTTCGAGCCTCAATAACTCGAACCGATTATTTCGAGCCTTGCCAAAGGTGGCTTGCTGTGGTCGTTTTACACACGTACGGAAGGTTTACGTTCCGCGATAGGAACGTAGGGGCGCTCTTCTGGTCCGGTGTAAATCTGCCTCGGGCGTGCAATCTTCTGACTTTCGTCATTCACCATCTCTTCCCACTGCGCCAGCCAGCCCGGCATGCGACCAAGCGCAAAGAGTACGGTGAAGTAGTCGGTTGGATAGCCCATCGCCTGGTAGATCAATCCGGAATAGAAATCGACGTTGGGATACAACTTGCGCGAGATGAAATAGTCTTCTTCGAGAGCAATGCGTTCCAATTCGAGCGCAATTTCCAATTTTGGATTGAGACCGGTTTGCTCGAATACTTCGTAAGCGACTTTCTTAATCAACTTAGCGCGTGGGTCGTACGACTTGTAGACGCGGTGACCGAAGCCCATGAGGCGTTTCTTGCCTTCTTTGACACTCTTGATGAACTCAGGAATGTTCTTCAATGAGCCGATTTCATCGAGCATTTTTATTACCGCTTCATTGGCGCCGCCGTGCAGCGGACCATAGAGCGCGGCAATGCCGGCAGAAACAGAGGAGAACAAATCTACACGCGAGGAACCAACACCGCGCACGGCGCTGGTAGAACAATTCTGTTCATGGTCGGCGTGCAAAATCAGAAGAACTTCGAGAGCGCGTTGCAGCACTTTGTTTGGTTTGTGCTGCCCGCCAATGCTGAAGGTCATGTTGACGAAATTGCCAACATAGTCAAGATCGTTGTCTGGGAAAACGAATGGAAGTCCGCGTGAATGGCGAAACGCAAAAGCTGCGATTGTAGGAGCTTTCGCCAGGAGTCGAACTCTTTGCAAAAAGCGGTTGTCCGGATCTTGAATGTTTTTCGCTTCCGGATAGAAGGTTGAAAGCGCGCTCACCGCACCGAGCAACATGCCCATGGGGTGTGCGTCGTAACGGAAGCCCTCAAGGAACTTGGTGATATTGGTGTGAACATAAGTGTGATACTTGATCAACTCATTCCACTGATCGAGTTGCTGTTGGTCCGGCAACTCACCCTTGTTGAGCAGATAGGCAATTTCAAGGAAGGTTGATTTTTCGGCTAATTGCTCAATTGGATAACCGCGATAGCGCAAAATGCCTTTGTCGCCATCAATAAATGTGATTGCGCTGCGGCAAGCGGCAGTGCTCATAAAGGAAGGATCGTAAGTCATCAGGCCAAAATCATCATCTGCGATTTTGATTTGTCTGAGGTCATTCGCCCTGATCGTGTTGTCGGTAATCGGCAACTCGTATTTCTTACCTGTACGATTGTCCGTAATCGTCAGTGTTTCATTAGACACAATCTGTCCCTCCAAATGACGCCGAATAATTTAGGGCATCGATACGTCGTGCAAATAAAGTGTGGGCAGCAGTCACCTAGGACCGATCGCTCATGTCGCGGGAAAGGCTCAATTTGAGCATCTCTCTGATCAACGTCAGTTCTCGCGGCATTCGTTCGTCCATGCGATCAAACAATTCGTCGTGGGATTCCAACTCGCGGTGCCACAATTCTTTGTCGATGTGCATCAAATCGTCGAACTGATCCTGATCGAAATTCTGGATTCCAGACCAATCGATGTCCTTATGACGCGGCATAAATCCAAGGAATGTCTGAGCGGCTCCGGCTTTGCCATGAACGCGGTCTGATATCCACTTCAAAACACGCATGTTTTCACCGAAACCAGGCCAGATGATTTTGCCTTTGTCATCGGTGCGGAACCAATTTACGCAAAAGACGCGCGGCGGATTTTGAACCATGTGCCCCATGCGCAGCCAATGATCGAAGTAATCGCCCATGTGATAACCACAGAAGGGCAGCATCGCCATCGGGTCGCGGCGCACTTCGCCAACCTTGCCAACGGCAGCCGCGGTGGTTTCGGAACCCATCGTCGCTGCCATATAGACGCCGAAATCCCAATTGATCGACTGGAATGTCAGAGGAATGACAGACGGACGGCGTCCGCCGAAGACGAAGGCGCTGATTGGAACTCCCTCAAGGTTGTCCCACTGGTCATCGAGTGATGGGCATTGGTCAATCGGTACAGTGAATCGGCTATTGGGATGCGCTGCCTTTCTTCCGCAGTCAGGAGTCCAATTCCTGCCTTGCCAATCGACTAACTCTGGCGGCGCCTCGTCGGTAAGACCTTCCCACCAGACGTCTCCATCGGGAGTGAGGGCGACGTTTGTAAAGATGCAATTCTTGTTGAGTGTGGCGAGGGCATTCGGATTGGTTTTCGCGGACGTGCCGGGTGCCACGCCAAAGAAGCCTGCTTCCGGATTGATGGCATAGAACTTGCCGTCTTTGCCGGGTCTGATCCAGGCAATGTCATCGCCTACGGTGGTTACTTCCCATCCTTTGAAACTGGTCGGAGGAATGAGCATGGCGAAGTTGGTCTTGCCGCAAGCGCTTGGGAACGCAGCAGCTACGTAGCATTTCTCACCAGTCGGCGATTTGACGCCCAAAATGAGCATGTGCTCTGCGAGCCATCCTTCTTTCTTGCCAATGGATGAGGCAATTCGCAAAGCCAGGCACTTTTTGCCGAGCAGGGCGTTGCCGCCGTAGCCGGAGCCGTAGGACCAGATTTCTTTGGTTTCGGGGAAGTGGCAGATGTATTTGTGTTCTGCGTTGCACGGCCAGGCTACATCTTTCTCGCCCGGGTCCAGAGGATGGCCGACGCTGTGCATGCAAGGAACAAAGGAACCATCGGTACCCAAGAGCTCGACGACCTTTTTGCCCATGCGCGTCATGTGTTTCATGTTGACAACGACGTAGGGCGAATCGGTGATTTCTACACCGATTTGCGCGAGGGGCGAGCCAAGCGGTCCCATGCTGAAAGGCACAACGTACATCGTGCGCCCGCGCATCGAGTTCTTAAAGAAGTCCCTCAAAATAATCTTGGCGGTTTCGGGCTCCATCCAGTTATTGTTCGGACCCGAGTCTTCCTTGCGGGTTGTGCAAACGAATGTGCGGTCTTCGACGCGAGCCACATCAGATTGCGCGGAGCGAGCCAGGTAGCTATTAGGGCGCTTTTTCTCGTTCAGGCGGATGAAAGTACCGGCGTCGACCATCTCTTGGCAGAGTCGGTTGTACTCCTCTTCGCTGCCGTCACACCAGTAAACGCGGTCAGGTTGGCAGAGCTCTACAGCCGCCTTGACCCATTCAAGCAATTTGGGATTTTTGATGGGGTAACTGGCTTCCGACGTGGCGGAATTCTTGCTAACCGAGTCAACAGCTGTCATGTTCCTGGCTCCTATGATGAAGGAACAAGATTTTACTATGACGAGCCCGTTTAGCCCGTATTAGCAAGGGTTTCTTCAAAATTGGGGGAGCAGCGACTTAATTCGCGAAATTCAGCATGTTCGTCGCATTATTCTGTGCTGGTACCGGCCGTGGTGTTATTGGCTGCCTTCTGCGTCCCTTTCACTACACCGTCCATCCATCCGAGCACCCCAAGGGTCAAATCGTCTTTAAATTGTCCAGCTTCAAAAATCAGATGCTCCGTGTTTCCTATAATCACGATACTTTTGCTTGGTGTCGAGAGCGCATCAATTGTTGAACTGAAGAAGCTCTTCTGCAGACAGATTTAACCGAGCGGATGGATCGTTCAGCCATTCGTTTCTAAGCGACTCACTGCCGGTCGCCTGATGTACAACCGGCTTTCCGACCTCGATTGGTTTGGTTTTATCAAACAGAAGTTCCGTCCCAACTTTTAAGGCGGTGCCGATTGTTTTATGGCGAGCACCCGACGGTACGGAGCAAATCAACCCATCCACGACATCCGGCGCTTCTGATACTACACGCAGTGCAATAGCACCGCCCATCGACTCGCCCAATATGAACAACGGATACTTCGCATAGTCAGCGCGCATTCTCGCGGTAAATTGCTTGAGATCCTGCACACACTCGTGTAGAGAAATTTTCTCCAAACCACTGGCGTCCACACGTGACCTTTGAGGAGTACGACCTGTCCTTTGGGTCAATTCATAGCATTTCTTCACTTCGTCAATTCGTTTGAGTTTTTCCAGCGCAAGCGACATTTGCATAATCGCCCAGCCAGTATCAATGTCATCAGGTCCATAGAAATGGCGACAAAATCGATAAAGTTGGCAATTTTGGCAATGATGCTCATGTCTGTGGGAATAAGCTTGTCCAGTGTTTCCTGATAAAGCTGTTCTGCCTCTTTGAACTCGCCTTTTCCAAACTTGCCCTCGGCCATGCCGAGCTTGATCATTGAAGTTGTATATGATTTGCCGTTATTGAGCTTGTCAGCTTTGGCGCTCAACCTGTATGTTTCATCATGATCTCGGCGGTAATAGCATGCAGCCAAGTCCATCAGTGAATCAGAATCTTCTCGTGTCTTTACGAGGTCTTCAATAATCTGTTTGCCTTTCTCAGCCGTTTTTGATGATTGGAGATAGATAACTGCTAAATCACGGAGTCGCCCCTGGTCTTTCGGATTAGCTTTTACCTCAGCTTCCAAAGCTGTACGCTCGTCGTCGCTATAGAGAGGAACGCCCTGGATGGGTTGCGCCAGATGTTCCGCAATGACTTGACGTCGTGGCAGCGGACTTTTTAGTAATTCAAAATTGGCGGCACAAGAGACCATCTGGCCAAAAGTGCCACATCAACACCTTCGACTGGGTAGAGTCTCCCGACCCCACTTGCCCAGGGGCTTTCATAGTCGTCGATCCCTAAATCTCTCAAAAGCTCCAAGACATGTTCTTTTGTGGGCAGCGTTCTCGTCGGGAAGAATACTTCGTCGTCATAGTTTGACGCTGTAATAACAGCGGCCTCAACAGGAGCAGTGAAAAAGGAGAATTCAATAGTTCCAGAGAAAGTTTCCGCCATCAGATATTTACTAATCGCTGCTATTCTGCGATTAACTATGCGGTCGCGGCCATCTGCACCATACGGCAACAATCCAGGCAAAGCTTCTTGGAAGTCATCATCTATCCTCAATTTTTCGAACGATTCTTTCATGTATTTGCGTACATCTTCGGGCATGTGCCAAGATTCTTCCCACAGTTCCGGTCTGCTGTTTAAAATTGCCACGACGTCTTCTATGTCGTGACTGTCTCTGTAGTTTCCTTTGCCGCGGTCGCCGAAAGCATCTAATTTCGTGCAAATGAATAGCGGCGCATTTACTACTTTAATCATTTTGCCATTTGGCATGGAAACACTTGTTGCAGTCTCCATGGCGCGTGGATACCAAACGTTATTAAAGCCGAGAATGTCTCCATTTGTAGGAAGAACATCGACAAGGATCTCATCGAACTTCATTCGACAAATTGGCGTGTTCTCTTTTGTCAGCTCATCTTTGAAGCCCTTTTTTCTCAGGTCAGCGAGCAGCGTGTTGTACTCTGTATAAGTGGCAACCTCGACTATAAAGTCGACGTCGCCCGTAGGCCGCACGTCGGAGGCTAGGTCATCCGTCAACAAGAGTCCGGCAATTGCGCCGCCGACAAAGACGACACGATCCAGCATGTCGCCGAGTGCATCTGCAACTCCGGAAATAAGAGCCTTGTGATTTTCAAGCCTAGTCATCGCCAGTACTCAAAGCGATGGGCAATTTCATGCTCCGCCATATTTCGCTCCCTTGCCCTACCTTCTCGCATCAAATCAACTAATGCAAGTACCTCATAGAAAGCCGGATCACGTCTGCACACAGCCGGTGCGTTCGGGTGCAGTGGATCTATGCTGTAACCTTTTGCTTCACCTTCAGGATCCGGCCACACAGGTATGATTGATTCCGGCTCGATTAGAAGTCTTTCCTTCAGGGGAAATGCGGCAAAAGATGTCGGCAAACCCCGTGTTATTTTGCCGGCAACAGCAGGAAAAGAATATCGGACGCCATGAAGAACGAACTCTCCAAGTGCTTTGCGGTGTACTCGTCGTTCCCCTGCGTTATAGAGCCCTGAAATTTCTGCTCTGGATAGACCGAGATGGATTTGCGATGTACTTATAGAAAGGTGTTTCGATAGCGAGCTGAACGTCCACTGCTCGTTTCGCATGACATAAAGTTTGAGGATAATGTACAGATCTTGTTCGTGAAGCATATTCTATATTCTAGAATACAGAAAACAGAGCTATTTGGGTTTTCTAAGGCTATTCTATATTCTAGAAACTAGAATACCACATTTGCACCCACCCGGTAACATCGAAGAATGCACGGATAAGTGTTTATGGACCAGCGCGATTCTGCTGATATCGATTCCGTCCGAAAAGCGGCACTATGTTCGCTCGTCATCATCAATACACATGGATCTGATTTCCGTCAGAAGGCGTCGGCATAAGGTCTTTGCGTCTGCAAGCGCTTCATCTTTTGCCTGCTGCTGCTCAT
>JADYYD010000096.1 GCA_020853845.1 Candidatus Melainabacteria bacterium | reverse complement strand
TTTGCCATTTTGTATGTCGGCTGGCATAGCGCTCTTGGTCTGAAACAAGATGGACAGGCGGTGGCGAGCAAAGACGGCAAAGACGTCGCTAAGATTGAAAAGCAATTGAAAGATGTTGAAAGTCGCGAACTTATGGTGAAGCAACAACTCGAAGTGCTGCGCAATCACATTGAAAACGAGGGCAAGAAGAAAGGTGAGGAAGAGACGACGAAAGTCGCGACAACTCCCGACCCGACCACGCCCAATCTGTCTGTAATGCCGCTCCCGCAGGTCAGTCCCGTCCCCGGGACTGAAACAGGCAAAATGAAAGAGCCGGAAATAATCTTCCAGGAAGACAGTGAAGCGCAGCTTACCGATCCGGAAGGGCTGGCACCGCTCGAAGAAGACTCTCACAAGTCGCCCTTCGGATTCCCCATTTTCAAATCGACAGAAACCCGCTAAATACACGATTACAGTAAGGTCCGAGATTCTCACAATGGCGTTCTTTCAAAAGATAAGGGAACATCTTTTGGAAAGTGCTCTTTTTGGTGCCGCGGCCGGATGCGTCAGTTTGGCGGCGGCGGCGCTTGTGAATGGTATCGTTCTCAGTATCACGCACGGAAAGCTGAGTTTTCTGGTCAATGGAATGATCGGCATCTTCTGGGCGCTCTTCGTAGGCGTTCCCATGGGAGCCATGTGGGGCGCGACCATCTTGAATGTCTTGCGATTGACAAGAAAGCTCGGGCGCGATTTCTGGCCGCACATTCTTGTTTATACGGCCGGCGGAGTGGCTGGATTGCTCATCGCTTACACACCTTTGGGTAAAACCATGTCCACCACCTTCAAAGCACTGAGTTACACGACAGGCGTGCTCGATCCTTTTGCGCCGGTCAGCCAGTGGATTCCCATAATGCCAATCACCGGCACGATCGCATTGCTCTTGATTCCCGTCTGGAAGAAAAATTTTTCCGGCGGAAAACAGAAAGCCGGTGCCGAAGCCAATTCAGTAGGACACTGAGTTGCTTTTCAGTGAATGATGTTGGCAGCGGTCAAACCAATAAGCCCTGCACCAAATATGATGCGGTATACGATAAATACCCAGGTCGAGTGATTGCTGAGATATTTGAGCAGCCAGGCAATGGCGGCATAGCTGACGGCAGCCGAGACAATGGTGCCGATCACCAGTGCAGCGATGCTGGATTCAGTGGTGCCGCGTTCAATGAAGTGCTTAAGCTCGAAAAGTCCGCTCAGTGTAGTGGCGGGAATTCCAAGAAGAAAACTGAATCGCGCCGCATCCTCGCGTTTCAAATTCGAAAGCATAGCCACTGTCAATGTCGAGCCGCTGCGCGAGCAGCCTGGAATCAAAGCAAGCGCTTGACCAAGGCCGATTATCAAACCGTCTTTCACGCCAATCGAATCGATCGAGCGCGTGTGTTTTGCCACTTTTTCCGCCACCAAAAGCAGCAAGCCCATTACGATCGAGGCGGAACCGATTACGTACAGACTGCGTAATGGTCCATTGTTCTCTTCCAAAATTCCCTTAAAGGCAAGCCCGATTACGCACACGGGGATCGTTCCAATAAAAATCGCGCCGGCGATTCTGGCATCCTTGCTGGCCAGATCGCCCTTTTTTATCGCGTTGAAGGATGCCGCTGAAAGTTCAACTATGTCTTTTCGGAAGTAGGTAAAAAGAGCCAGGACCGAACCGAGCTGAATTACCGCCGTAAAGTCCACGCCGGGATCCGCCCAACCTAGAAGCGCAGGCACTGCTCTCAAATGCGCCGTGCTGCTTATCGGTAAAAATTCGGTGAGTCCCTGAACTATTCCCAGAACTATCGCTTGAAGAGTTTCCATTTAATTAGCTTGGTTCCACATCCGGAGGCGCGACCTCTCCTGTTTTCCTTATAAAGCTGCGGTCTTCTCTCTGCCCGCGATGCTCGCCTTTCCAACCGAAAAGCTTGCTGGCAGGCTTCGCCGCTTCTTCTTCAGGTTTATTGTCCAGACCGAGCAAGCTGAGCAGATTCATGAGCCGCTCGGATGAATCATCGTCCATATCGGTCATCTCGACTCCCATCACGGTTTTATTGGCCAGCCAATTTCTTTCCGTGCGAATCACCCGGCACACAGCATCGATACGCCCGGTCTTCGTTTCGACATTCACTACTATCGATTCACCGACGGAAAATTTCTCAGGCAGATCCATTTGAGAAATGAAAGCAATTCCGGAGCTGGAGATGTCTTGAGTGCGAAGGTGAAAAACCCCTTCTTCATTTTCCAGACGTACAGTCGCATTCACATCCAGAGCAGCTCTCGGCGTCCGGCGTCTCTGCAGGAGCGCTTCCAATCGCGGAGCGGAACAGACGAGTGCAGTGCGTCCGGAAAATAATTGCGCGCCCAGAACGCTCGTCGCCCACATTCCATTGAAGGAATTTTCCGACGATTCATTGACAAACCACATGCGAGTGCCCTTAGGCAGGACTTTATTAGCTTCGCGACTGGTCTTCAATTGAATCAGTATTTTTTCGCCAATCTTGTCGACGATAGTCGCGCGCCCGAAGCCGACTTCTCCCGGGGCTGCCTCCACTTTTACTTTGTAAGCTTTACCTTTTTGAAACACGAGTCTGAAACACGAGTTTGAAACACGAACGGCACCCATCAATTATTGCACTCGCCCAGCCGGTTTTGTCGTTCTTTCTGGAAGTCAACAACCAGTCTGTACACATCGGAGCGCTTTCTCTTGAATAATTTTGCCGCATCTTGCGCGACATCTGAAGGGCGATCGCCCTGCTCGAGACGCAGCCGGACATATTCCTCATATTCTTTAGCTGAAAGTGAAGCATCTTCCTCGCCTGAACTTCCCGGTCGGTCGCCTTCGATTACGAGAACATATTCACCGCGAGGCTGCGAGCGACCGACTTGTTCTTTTATGTCCGCAAGAGTGCCGCGCAAAAACTCTTCGTGCATCTTGGTCAACTCTCTTGCCAGGCAAGCCTTTCTGGTTCCCATCAACAAGCAAGCTTCAGCCAGGGTGCGCTCCAGCTTGTGCGGCGAAACGTAGAAAACAAGCGTCCGCGGCTCCTTCACCAGACTGATCAAGAAATCTCGCACGTCTTTTGGCTTGTCAGGCAGAAAACCTTCGAATGAAAAACGGTCACACGGCAAGCCGCTGCCCACCAGCGCCAGAAGAAATGCGCTGGGACCGGAAATCGGCACGATCGTAAAACCCAATTCCACGGCTTTGGCGACAAGCTGGTCTCCTGGATCTGAGATGAGCGGCGTGCCGGCATCCGACAGCAATGCCACATTCAAATTCTTCTCGGCGGCGTCAGTCAACACGGCTAAGCGCTCGCGCTCATTGTGGGCATGACAGCTAATCATCTGCTTTTTTATTTGAAGGTGGTTGAGCAGTTTGGCGCTGACGCGAGTGTCTTCCACCAATAAAAGGTCCGCACTTATAAGTACGTCTTTTACTCGCTCGCTTAAATCGCTCAAATTGCCGATTGGGGTAGCAACTATATAAAGCGTCCCTGCCAAGAGGTTTGGTCCCCATTGCCTGTCAGTTCTAAAACATCCACTGTATCCGGCATCCGAGACTTTTTACAGGGTTTTCTACAACTGTAGATAATTTAATTCCGGACCTTAAGAGCACCAACTTGCACTTCATTCGATTTCTTCTCTTCACCACACAGTCGTTGTTTTCAGAATGCGTCCAAGCGGTGGTATTTTTTCATTGTGTACGAATACATTGAATAGCTGAAGTTTTACACGATTTTCTTGCGTCACATTTCATGAAACGGCTGAAAGCACCAATTTCCGGCAAAAAGGCCTTGATGCAACTGCGTCTTGCAGTAGCTAACGCAACAGTCCGTTACGCATTAAATACAAGAGGTGCCCACCTCGATATACCAGACGTGGCGGAAGTTTCCGAACTTTGCGATGAATACGCATTGCGCGTTCTGGCAATCTGGATTGCCACCACTTGTGGTTCGCATAGATGCAGATCGTCTATGTCAAAAACAAATCGTCCGGAAAATTGCAGTCTGCTATCTGACGTGGTTAGGACGAATGAATATCCCTTCGCCTCCCCGGTTAACGGAGAGTTGGAAAGGGAGTTGACAGCCATTACTCGAGATCAACTGTTCTTAGGACTGGCGCCCAGAGTGGAGCTTCTGGGAACCCTTTTCGAACAGATAGCCAATCAAAGCCTGGATATATCTTTGGAAAACGGCGGGAAAGTCGGATTCGATATTCAGGCTAAAGAAAGAAGGCGCATTGTCGGCCAGTTTTATACGCCACCGCATGTAGTGAAATACTGTTTTGATATAGCTTGCGGTGAAAAGTTAGCCGAGTTAATCAAAAGCCTTAAACCGGCTAAATCAGCGGCTATATCTACTGATACAGCAGTGCAAAGTGTTTTCCATATCTGGCAAACAAAGACCGCTTTCAAACTTCTCGACCCTTCTTGCGGCACCGGAAATTTTCTTTGCGGATTCATTCAATATGTAAGGAATACGGCGCAAGACAAAAGTGCCGCATCGGCAAAACTCATATATTCGCTGGCCTGCGGTTCCATATACGGACGCGAACTGGACCCGCGCGCAGCAGCCCTGGCACGGCTTTGCGTGAAGCTTAGCTGCGCTCAGGAAATAGGATTACTTTGCTCAAATGGAATTGCCGATTGCGCGCAACTTCAGGCATTCCTATTAGAGCAGCTAAAGCAGAATATTGTCGTGTCCGACTCCTTGCTGGCGGCTGCGCTGCTTAAAGAAGAGGGCGGCAGCGATTTCGACCTGGTCATTACAAACCCGCCTTACGTAAGCTTCGGCGCGCGCAATCAAAAGACTTTGCTGCCCACGTCTGCGCGTTTTTTGAAATCGAATTATCCCCAGGCAGCAGAATATAAAGTTCGATATCATTCGATATTCCAGGATGTAGCTCTTCGATATGCCGGCACCGGCGGCAGTATCGTCTTGCTTGTTCCGGACGGATTTCTGACCGGCAGTTACTACCGCAAATTGCGATTATTGTTGCTTTCCCGCTGCCGTATAGTTTCTCTCAGTGAATTGCCCCCGAGCATTATTCCCGACGCCGTAGTAGGAAGATGGTGCGTTGCGCATTATGTGAAGCGAAAGGATATCGATTCCAGTTACCAGGTCGATCTCTCCACTTTCATCGATGAAAAAGGCTCCGCTCTTGAATCTTCGATCGATTTGGACTCTGCAAAAAAATACAGCTTGCCTATTGAAGAACTTCACGACAAATCCAACGACGCTTTCAGACTCGTGTTTGACAAAGAAGATCATGAATTGCTGAGGCTGACCGATCGATTGCCCAGATTGAATTCAGTATTGAATGGCTATACGGGCATACGCTCGCTCACTGGAAGAAACTCGATTACCGGCCGCAGTCAGGTCAACAAAGATTGGCGCCGCGGCATTACATCCGGTGCGCAAGTCAAACGCTTCCAGGTCTTGTGGGACGGAGATTGGATCAATGTGAATCCTGACCTGCTCTTCAAAGGCGGGTTTAACGAGCAAATTGTCGAGAAGCCTAAAATACTCGTGAGACAAACCGGCGACTCGCTGGTGTGCGCCTTCGACGAAGGCGGACTCTATCACTTGAATAATGTCCACAGCTTTTCGCCGACGGCTGGCGCCAATCTCGATATGCTGACGCTGTGCGCTTTGATGAACTCAACTCTGTGGAAACACATCTACCGGCTGAGAACGCGCGAAACAGGTCGAGCCCTGGCGCAAGTCGACATAGATGCCGTTGAGGCTCTGCCCTTGAAACCGGTGGACACCCCTTTGGCGGACCGCATCTCGCACCTGTCCAGGGTTCTTGCGAATTTACTGCTGAAATCAGCATTTGATTCATCAATGAATTCCTCAAATGAGAACGCACAAAAAGCCGATGATCTGATACTCTTCATCGACAGGTCGATTGACAGGCTCGTCTACGATGCTTACGAACTCGATCCCAAAATAATCGACCGAGTCGAACTTGTGAGCGCCAGACAAGGCAACCGCCTGCCGACATCCGAAGAAGTCCAGGAGTTTATCGAGGGAAATTCATGGTAAGAGGCGCAATATTTCTTTCAGCCGTCATCTGCCTTGTCCAGGCTGGTTGGATACCGTCGGCACATGCGGAAAATCGTCTCACCCGCATGAAGAATGCTGCCATGCAGAAAGTCAGTGCCGCCCAACACAGAATCACTGCGCCCGTCACCAATGTCACACGAAAAAATACCGGCGCCGCCAGGGAAATAAGAGACAAATGGGCTGTCTTCATCGGCGTCGGCCAGTTTCAAGATCATGCAGTCACGCCACTCAAGTTTGCTTTTAAAAACACATCCGCGTTGATTGACGTTTTTAAAAACGTAGGCGTCGGCAGATTCGCGCCGGATCACGTACTCACAATCGCCAATGCGGCAGCATCAAAAGACGCCATAGAAAAGACGCTTACCGACGAATGGTTGTGCAAGAAAGCATTGCCTGAAGACCTCGTCGTAATCTACATTTGCACTCGCTTCATTCCAATCAACGGTGGAGAAGATGCCGCTCTTTTCGCTCATGACACGAGACTGGAAAATGCCGCCGTTGACGGGATTGCCCTCAGTGAATTGCTCGCCAATGTGAAGCGGCGTCTGCAGTCAAAGCGCGTGCTGGCGCTGCTCGACCTGTCACCCGTGCCTGCCGAAGAAGCCGGCAATGCCGGGTTGAACGTCGAGAAAATTGCGCAGAAGAGCGGTATCAGCATCCTGTCGGCAACCAAAGGCGCGCAACAATCTCAGAATTCCGCAGCAGGACCGATTTCTTCATTCACTCAATATTTTGCCGAAGGATTGAACAGCAGCATGGGCACTCTGCCTCTTGCCGCTATTGCAGAGTATGTGGTGGATAGCGTCAGCAAAGACGCGCGAAACATCCACAACAAAGAACAGACTCCGCTATTCATAGCCGCAGCCGACAGCCCTGATATTACTGAAGTTCCTCTGGGTGTGCGCCTGAAAAGTTCCATTCCAGAAAAAACCGTTTCCATCGGGCATCCCGTAGATCAGCTCGGAATGCACCGTCCAGACATCATCGCCGGCACTCCGGGGCGATCTTCAAGAGCGAGAACATTGATTGCATCAGCAAATATTCCCGGCGCAGACTTGAGTGTCGGGCAGGGCTCAGCACCGGCTGCCAAGCAGGCGAAGACAGCCGTTGACGCGAAACCGGCGCCGGCAGCAGGTTCTGCCGCCAAACCACCGGCAAAAGCTGCAAAAGAAGCAGATGACGACGAAGATGAGGGCGATCCGCAAAACGTCGATATGACTCCTTATGTGGCTGAGATGAAACGACTGATTCAGACAAAGTGGACTCCACCCAAGGGCATGGAGGAAAAACGCGTCGTTACTGTGTTTACCATCAGACGCAACGGCAATTTAGAAGAACCAACGGTCGTGGAAAGTTCCGGCACCGAGTCCGTCGATCAATCGGCGCTGGCCGCTCTTAAGGCTGCCTCTCCATTGCCGCCTTTGCCTAAAGGATCGCCCCAATTCATACAGATTCGATATAAGTTTGACTGGAAAGTAAAGCCCAGCAGCAAATAAACCGCCAAACACGATTGTTTTGCACTGATGTATTATTTCTTTTGAGAAGTTGCTCCAACTACGTAATTACCGCATTGACCGCCACCAATTGGCAGGGTAATTATGAGAATGAGGTATCAGGTCTGCTTTGACCCCGAATTTCAAAGCGACAGAAACTATCCCGTTTTATTGCGCAGCAGACACCCGATGGCAGATTGAGGGCAGGTGCTTTTATGAGCAGAGATGTAGGTAGAGAAGTTCCAAAAGGCGGCGGCGATAAGAACAACGACGGCTCCGCTCAAATGCATCGTGAAGCCTACGAAAGCAAAGAGAAGAAAGAGAAGCAGTCAAAGAAAGACGTCGTTCAACAGACCAAAGAAGTCAATAAGATCAATGACAATAAATTAAAGACCGCCGATCAAGTAGTCAATGATTATGCCAAGTCTGAACGCGGCGAAAACATCAAGGCTCTGCGCACGACTCTTGCCGGTCCCAATGTCGAACAGTATTGCAAGGACGGCGCCCAAGCGGCGGTCGACTGGGCGCAAAGCCAGGCGGACAAAGGCGGATACGGCAAATTGATGGCTGGAATCCTGACACTGACCGGACCGCCCGGGGAAAATTCCGTCAAGAACAAGGGCGGATCGCAAGGCAGTGGACCGTCTACGCCTCAGCAGAAAGGTCCAACCATCGATCCCAACAATTTCTAAGCCGCCCGTAAAGTTTGTAAGCAAACTTTTTCGCTTGAAAGACTGGCAGGGGTGGAATCCAAAAGACATGTGTTAGAATACCAACCTTCGAAACGTACAACAGGTCAGGATTCTAAGCCGTGCCTAATATCAAGTCAGCAAAAAAGCGTGTCCTCGTCGCCGAGCGCAATCGCGTTCGCAACAGAACATGGAAATCCGCAGTCCGCACCGTTCGCAATAACGTTGCCGATGCAGTCAAATCGACCAGCGCGAAAGACGCCAAAGCAGCTCTCAGCCAAGCTTATGAAGTAATCGACAAAGCCGTGGCAAAAGGTGTTTTGCACAAGAACGCAGCCGCCAGAAGAAAATCTCGTCTGGCCACCAAAGTTCAGACGCTTTCAGCTAAGTAGTCGTAAGACAATCGATTTCGAATCAAGTCGGCGCCGCGGCGTCGGCTTTTTGGCACATACTTGAGAACCGCATAACAAGCAATTTTCGCCCCTGATCTTTGATGGGAAAGATCATTGAGTGGAGCGGCTTTTCCCGCTGTTTCGTTATAAAATTGATTACGGAAATCCTCTGAAATCGAGACGTAGTTTGGTTCTTGTCATTCAATGCATTTCCAATCGATATGTAAAAGGAGTCTATGAACACACATCCTGGCGGTTTGGAACATACATTGGAAATAGACGGCACTTTTGTTGAGTCCGGCGGCAATAAGCAGGCAGCCTTGCGCAAGACCGATTTGAAACTTGAAAATCTCCACGAACCGGTGCATTTTATCGGCATCGGCGGTATCGGCATGTCGGCTCTGGCTCGTTTGCTTCTTCGTGAAGGCAAGGCGGTATCAGGGTCCGACAAGCAAGCAGGCGAGATAACGCAGGAACTCGAAGCGATGGGTGCCAAGATTTATATCGGGCACCAGTCCGAAAATGTTGCCACAGCAGGCAGCCTCGTAATTTCAACTGCAATCGTCAGTGAGAATCCGGAGCTGGCAGCGGCGCGCGAGCGCAATTTGCCGGTCTTCCATCGCTCTGAGATGCTCTCAGCACTATCTGCCAAATCGAAAACAGTTGCCGTCACAGGCACGCACGGCAAAACCACCACAACAGGAATGGTGGCACAGGTGCTCATCGACGGAGGGCTCGATCCGTCGGTTGTTGTGGGCGGCATTTTTGAACGCATCGGCAGCAACGCCCGCTATGGACAGGGTGGTTATTTTGTCGCAGAAGCCGACGAGTCGGACGGCACTCACGCTGGACTGGCTTCTCATGCGGCAGTTATCACGAATGTCGAGCCTGATCATTTGGAGAATTATCCCGGTGGCATGGCACAAATTGAAGAAGCCATGCTCGAATTCGCTTCCCGTTCCGAAAAGGTAATCGTCTGTCTCGATGACGCCGGTTGCAGGAAATTGCTGGCGCGCATAAGCAAGCCCACAGTCACATATGGACGCACAGACCTGGCACCGCAAGCCGATTATCGATATGAGTCATTGCCAGGTTTTGGCATGCGGGTTTTTCGAGGAGCGGAACTTCTCGGACAATTGGCATTGAAAGTTCCCGGCGAGCACAATAAGCAAAACGCACTGGCAGCCATCGTTACAGGTATGGAGCTGGGAGTGTCGTTCGATACTGCGGCTCGTTCGATGGAAACTTTCGGCGGTGTGGCCAGACGTTTTCAAATTAAAGGTGCAGTTAACGGCACAGTCGTGGTCGATGATTATGCACACCATCCCACCGAAGTAATTGCCACACTGCAAGCCGCGCAACAATATTTGATTGCTCAGTGCGGCAATGGCGCAGCGAAAAAATCCAGAGTGGTAGCGGTTTTCCAACCGCACCAACCAGGACGCTTGCGCGACCTCTGGCAAGAGTTTCTCAAGTCATTCGATGCCGCCGATCTGGTTTTGATAACCGACATTTATGTCGCCAGGGGTGGTGCTATCGAAGGCATAACCTCACAGCGTTTTGTCAGCCAGATGAATCATGCCAACGTGAAGCATCTGAGCGGCAAGACCGCAGACCTGCCAGCACAGATTGCCGGTTATCTAGAGCCGAACGATCTGATTTTGACTATTGGCGCCGGTGATATTACTGATGTTGGCAGCGAGCTTATCAAATGCTTGAAAGAAAGCCAGGGATAAAGGAAGTGCAAAGCGACGCTCCGCTTGCTCGTTTCACCACGCTTAAGATCGGCGGTGAAGCAAAACGTTTGATTCAACCCACATCTGTGGATGAACTGGCAGCGATTATAGACGAGCTGTCCAGAAGCAGCGAGCCGTGGTTTGTCCTGGGCGGCGGTTCCAACTTGCTTGTTTCCTCTAAAGGTTATGCAGGCACTGTAGTTAGAACCACTCAAATAACGGCAGTAGAACGGCTGGAGAATAATCTGATCGAAGCAGGTGCCGGCTCCAGGCTTCCGCATCTGGCTCGCCATGCGGCTCAGTGGGGGCTGTGCGGGCTGGAATTCGCCGCCGGCATTCCCGGCACTGTAGGTGGTGGCGTGATAATGAACGCAGGCGCACACGGCAGCTCGATGTCGGAAATTGTCGAAGAAGTGACCATTTATGATGCGACGGTCAACAAAATAGTGACGCTCAAAAAGGACGAACTGGGGTTCGTCTACAGGCGCTGTGCTCTCGACCCCGGCAAACACGCGGTCTTGTCTGCAAAACTCAGCCTCAATACGGATCGCCCGGAAGAAATAGAAGTCAGGATCAGGCACAATGAGGAATACCGCCTGCGCACGCAGCCGATTGGTTTTCCGAACGCGGGCAGCACTTTCAAAAATCCCGAGCCTACCAAAGCGGCAGGAATGCTTCTGGATCAATCCGGCGCCAAAGAGCTTAAAGAAGGCCAAGCCGCTGTTTCCGCCCTGCATGCCAATTTCATTATCAATCTGGGGGGCGCCACGTCCCATGAGGTAACCAGCTTGCTTCACAAGATGCAAGATCGCGTCATGGAAAAATTTGGAGTGAGACTCAATCCCGAATGGAAAACCTTAGGAGACTTTACCCCGCAAGAAAAAGCAGTTTGGGCGCCCTGAACATGGATCAAGCCAAGTGACAGAAGTAAATTACGTCAAAATGGGACAAGTCGGCAGCCCGATCGTGATGTTGCACGGTTGGGGGCAGTCGCTTGAATCCATGCGAATTCTGGGCGATTTGCTGTCACGATATCATCAAGTTTATTTGATCGATTTTCCCGGATTCGGCAAAACGGAAAAACCGAAAGAGGACTGGGACACTGTCGACTATGCGCGCTGCATCGATGAATTGTTCGAGAAATTGCATCTGGAAAGCGCCATCGTCATAGGACATTCATTCGGCGGCAGAGTCGGCATGCGCATGGCGGTGCGTCATAAGAAGCGCGTCAGCGCCCTTATTCTCATCAACACCGGCGGACTCAAGTCACAGTTGAAAGGCAAGCGGCTCTATCGCGCCAAGGCATTGAAAGTTCTTTCAAACAGTCTCAAATGGTGCGATTCCACATTCGCAACCAAATATTTCGAAGAATGGTTCGTACCTAAATATGCATCTCGCGATTACAGAAATGCAGGTGCGTTGAAAAATATACTTGTGAAGACTGTAAATGAAGATCAGAGTGCCGATGCAGGTCAGATCAGTTGCCCGACTTTTCTTCTTTGGGGAGAAAAAGATCAGGAAACACCTGTGGAGATGGGCTACAGGCTGAAATCGATTATTCCCAATGCTCAACTTCTGGTACTGCCCGAGAAGGACCATTTCCCATTCATAGACGAAGGCGCGCATCTTTGCGCCCACTACATACTGGAATTTTTGAATCAAAAACAATTGGAATCTCCCGCAGTAAGACAAGGAGATCTCGCCAATGTTTGAAGAATTTTCTGCTTCTCCTGAATCAATCGGCGTCGGCATCGCCCTTGCAGCACTGGGCAATATCGGCTTTTTCGAAAAGCGAGGCATGCGTTATCTGCAATTTTTCCAGCAGCAGGAGTATGAAGGAAAGCGTTTCATCGACTGGATTTTTGAAAAACATGCATACGACAAGAAAGGAACGTCGCTGACTCTGTTTTGCGCCGGGCTGAGCGCAGTCTTTCTAGCTGTGGACAGCCGAGGAACGTTTCTAACCGGCGTTTTCTCTTGCCTGGCATTGCTTCGCCTTGCCAGACAGGAGGAGGATCCCACAGGCAGCGGCAAGATTACTCTCAAGATGACAGAGCGTGCCAGAAGAATATTTCGACTGGCAATGTGGCTCTATGTAGCTGCAGTCGCACTGGCAGCGGTGGCGTCGTATTATTTTGCTGAAATTCACAAACTGCCGATATTTCTGGCTGTTTCCGTGCTGCTTATACAATGTCAGCCGCTTTTCCTGGTTCTCGCCAATCAGATTTTGTCAGGCAGAGAAAAAGAACTGCAAGAAAATTTCGCGAACGAAGCGCGCAGCATCATTCGCTCGGTTAAACCTAGAATTGTCGGCATTACCGGCAGTTTCGGCAAAACCAGCACCAAAGTCATACTGGCCGACATACTCTCATCGGTAGGGCCCACTTTCAGCACGCCGCGAAGCATCAACAGTTACATGGGTATGACGCGGGAAATCAGGGAACGAATGCGAACGGGACACCGCTTCGCCGTTGTCGAGATGGGTGCCTATTACATCGGTTCGATAAGACGCATGTGCACGCTGACTCCGCCCGACGCTGCCATCATTACCGCTATCGGCGGTATGCACCTGGAGAGATTCGGATCGCCCGAGAATGTTTTCAAAGCCAAATCAGAGCTGGCGCAGGCTGTGCCGGCCGACGGCATACTTGTAGTCAACGGAGACAATGACTATTGCCGCCGGGTCGCAAAGGACAATCCCAAGCGCATTACGCGCATTTACGGACTGGATCCGAGCAACGGGCACCTCGATGCGTACATGCACGACATCGAAGCAACCGCCGACGGCACGTCCTTCATCATCGATTTTGAGGGCAGATCATATAAAGGTTTCACCAAGCTGCTCGGCAAGCCGATGCTTGGTAATATCCTGGCTTCATTTACTATGGCTGTTTCACTGGGTTTGAACCCTGATCTGGTCATTGCCGCCATACGTCACGTAAAAACGGAAAGCAACAGGCTCGAGCCCGTTAAAACAACGCCGGCGTCTTTTATCGCAAACGCCAACGGCAAAGCCATTCGCCAGGGGCGCGTCTTGCGCTTGAATGACGCGTACAACTCCAATCCGGTCGGATTTGCGGCCGCGCTCGAAGTGCTATCGCAGCAGAAAAACGGCCGCCGCGTCCTGGTGACGCCCGGCATGGTTGAACTGGGCGAGAAGCAATTTGATGAAAATAAAAAAGCTGCTCAATTGGCGGCTGAGGTCTGCGACATGGTGGCAATCGTCGGTTCTACCAACCGTCAGGCGCTTCTGGACGGGCTTTCTCAGGGCGGCATGCCGGAAGAGAAGATCAAGAAATTCGACAAAATGTCGGAAGCTTTCAGTTTTCTCGGTCATGACTATTGCCAGGATGGCGATACTGTCTTGATTGAAAACGATCTGCCGGATCTTTATGAAACTGTCCCGGTATTTTAGGAACTTAAGTCAATGAACACCAACGGGGACAAAAAAAGAAAGGCTGTGGCCGTGCTCTTCGGCGGGCGATCGGTTGAGCACGAAATTTCCATCATTACCGGACTGCAGCTAATTAAAGCGATGGACACGGTTAAGTATCGCGCCATTCCAGTTTATATTTCACCGCAAGGCAAATGGTACAGCGGTGATGCGCTGCTGGACAAAAGCTTCTATCGCCGCATGCCGTCATCGCTGGGCAGTGTCGATGAAGTGACGATATTGCCTGAGCCGAATATAAAAGGATTGACCATAAGAAGGCCGAAAACAGACCGCCAGGCACCATATTCGATGCTGGGTCGCGCTTCTGAATCAGTTATTCATGTTGACATTTTTCTGCCGGCCTTCCACGGGACATACGGAGAAGACGGTTGCATCCAGGGGCTTTTGGAACTGGCAGACGTGCCGTACACGGGCTGCAACGTGCTAGCCTCCGCGCTGGGCATGAGCAAATATCATGCAAAGAAACTGGTGGAAAGTCACGGCATTCCAGTTCTGCCGGGAGTAGTTGTAAAACGCGAATCTATTGAAGCTGATTACGGCAATCATCTGGATTTCTTGCGCGATCAGGTCTTGCAGCATCCCGGATTGGAAGAGTTTCCTCTCTTTGTAAAACCGCTAAATCTGGGCTCCAGTATTGGTGTCGCTAAAGTGCGCAACATCGAAGAATTCAATTCGGCAATCGTGCTGGCGCTTAAATATGACGTCGGCGCTATTGTGGAGCCATGTCTTGATGACAAAATGGAACTCAACGTTTCCGTAATCGATGATGGGGAGCCGAAGGCGTCGGTTGTAGAAATACCCGTGTCTTCGTCAGGCGATGAGCTTACCTATGAAGACAAATATTTGCGCGGCGGCAGCAAGAAAGGTGACAACACTCTTGCCGGTATGGCGTCGCTGACGAGAGTTATCGATCCTCCGGATTTGCCGGAAGAATTGAAAGTTCAAGCGCGCGAATATGCCGTCAAAGCCTTCAAAGTCTTGAATTGCTCGGGTGTTTCGCGCATCGACTTTATGCTTGATAAACGCACCAACGTACTCTACTTCAATGAAATCAATACCATTCCCGGTTCGTTTTCTTTCTATTTATGGATGAATTGCAAGCCTCCGCATTTCTACACGGAAGTAATCACCACCATTCTTGATCGCGCCGAAGACACCTATGCACGAAAGACAGCATTGGCACGCGAGATCGGCTTCAAAGCTCTCTTCAAGTAAGACTTTTATCGATTGAAAAACTGTTTGAGTTTGTCCCAGAAACTGACGGGCTGTTGCTGCTGCTGTGTTCGTTTTCTGTAATTAGAATCGCGAGCATCCGGTCGAGACAAGCGTTCGCTCGTCTTGCGACCCATATTGGCCGGATCGAATCGTTCTGCGTCTTTTCGTGTCACCTTTTGCAAATCTTCTTCTTTGGGCTGCTCACGATCGAGCCAGTTGGGCGGGCGCTTGCTTGAATCCGAATGCAATCCCGAGCGCAAATTGGGGTTGGTGGGAGGCCCGTCGTTCTTTAAAGGTTTTGCCGGCGCGACTGTTGCTTGAGTGGCAGCCACAGCTTCTTCCGGTATCTCGAAATCGGGATGAATGCTGTGATAGATCTTGTAAAGTTCATAGCGAATTTCACGGGCGCTGAACGGTCTATCTTCCGGATTATGGGCGGTCAATCGCCGGATCAAATCATCCAGCTCGGGAATCACATCCGGATGAGTGATGCCGGGAGCGCTCACGGTGAGCGGCTTTGGACGCACGCCTGTACAAAGATGACCAAGCGTGGCACCGAGTGCATAGAGATCGCTGCGCGTTTCTGGTCGGCCGAAATACTGTTCAGGCGGAGAATAACCTGCTGTAACGACGCGTGTTGCTGCTTGTTTCGGCATGAACATACGAGCAATGCCGAAATCGATAAATACGATTTGACCTTCCGGAGTGAGCATCAAATTACTCGGCTTCAGATCTCTATATATGATCGGGTAATCGCGCTCATGCAAATACTCCAGCACTTCGCAGCACTGGATACCGATTTCGACGGTCGCCTCAGAACCGAAAGGCCCATAATTTTGAACGATGCTGTCGAGATTCTTGCCCGGCACATAGTCCATTACAAGGAAGTATTTGCCGTCGTCGGTAACGTGGAAGTCGGAGAAACGCACAATTCCGGAGTGATCTAATTGGCGCAATATATCAACTTCGCGCTTGAACAGCCTTTCTGCTTCAAATTGCTCGTCCGGGTTGGAAGGTTTGCTAATCAGTTGTTTGACGACGCACTGCAGATTATCTTGCGATTTGTCTTCAGCCAAATAAATAACGCCCATGCCGCCCTGTCCGAGCGGCTGGCAAAATCTATACCGTTGAAACCAATCGGCGGAGCTTTGCATTGCGAGTTTTAACTCCGGCACTTGCACATACTGCCGTGCCTCACGAATCCGATACAGCATTAGATTCATACCCCTGCCATACAGCTATCAATCGAGCCGTAAAGCCCCAAAAGACGGGCTTTCGGTATCAAGAAAAAGTCAAGAGTTGACATACGTCCGTATGGCATGCTAACTTTTAATCATCTCCCCACTGCAACTGAGTCGTACCCCTAATGCGGGCCCCGCGCCCGTCGGAGGTAGAGTTATGGGTCTTGCCAATATTTCAATAGTGGGGAATCTCGTGAAGGCTCCCGAACAAATACAACTTGCTAGCGGAAAGCTAAAAACTACTCTCGTTGTGGCTGTCAATCACAGTAAGGAAAGTGAATCTGCTGACTTCTATAACGTTGTCGCTTGGGGGCGCCTGGCTGAGCTTGCCGGTCAATATCTGGATAAAGGTCAGCAGGTGACAGCGACAGGAAGACTCACGCTCGATCGTTGGACCGACAAGAACGGTCAAGCGAGAGTCACGCCTGTAGTGAGCGCAGATCAAATCGCTTTTCCCAAACGTTCTCAGTCAGACAATTTTGGAGGTAACGCAGAAATGAAAACAGCCATAAAAGGTGATTCGGCTCGCAGCGTTAAGTTCAAGGAAGCTGACGTTGGAGAGGACGAGTTTGATGAAGTCGACGAAGAAGCGGGCGACGAGTCAGATGAAGATGATGTGATCGTCGAGAGAGTAAAAGGCGTTTTTGCCGACTTACCTCCGGAAAAAGGCGGCAGAAAGCGCGCTAAAACGGCATAGTTCAAAGAACTGAAAAGAATTAGCTCGAAGAAGAAGTGGTCATCTTGCTCTCACACCAAGCAAGAGCGGCTGTGACGTGGAAACAAGAAGAAGTAAAAACAATCCATTACCTAGGGAGGAATCAACAACAACGCTTTCTTTCACCAGTATCACTGAAAGACTAGAAGGGACATTGCGTATAGAGCAAATTCCAATGTGTTTATAGAACTGGCAACCAGTTCGAAAAAGTAAAAGGGAAAGGCATGGGGATCGCCTTTCCCTTTTACATTGGTAAGCACCCTCTGAGGGATTCGAACCCCCGACACCCGCCTTAGGACGGCGGTGTTCTATCCAGCTGAACTAAGAGGGCAAACTGCTGTTCAACCGTACAAACGATATTTATGATCCTAGCATCCTGGCAACTCACTTTTGGCCGGCGGTCCACTTCACAAAGCGCCAGACAGCGCCGGCAAAAGCCATATAAGCCAATATT
>JADYYD010000095.1 GCA_020853845.1 Candidatus Melainabacteria bacterium | reverse complement strand
GGGCGCATGGACAGGCGCATTTACTTCCAAATCCCAGATCCTGCCGAGCGCAAACAAATTTTCCAATATTATCTGGACAAAGTTTCGTGTGATGCCGAGCTTGATATCGACCACATGGTTGGCCTGACGCAGGGCTATTCGCCTGCAGACATCTATCAAATTGTCAACGAAGCCGCATTGGTATCTACAAGACCAGGCGGCCCTAACAAAGTGACGACAGAGGTGATGGAGCAAGCTCTCGATCGCATTTCAGTAGGGTTGGAACGGATTATGGTGGACAGCGGAATCGAGATTCCCAACCCAGATCCGACTGTGCGACTGGATCATGTCATCGGCATAGATCAGGAAAAACAAGACGTCGCAGAAATCATCGACTTCCTTAAACAAGGTGCGGATCTCAGAGCTATTGGCGCTAAAGTGCCAAGAGGCATTATTCTCGTCGGACCTCCCGGCGTCGGCAAAACATTGCTGGCGAAGGCGATTGCTAACGAAGCCGGTGTGCCTTTCTATGGAATTTCAGCATCTTACTTCAAAAGCGCATTCGAAGGTGCCGGCGCTACGCGCTTGCGCGCTCTTTATCGTCAGGCACGCAAGAGCCCTTCGGCTATCGTTTTCATTGATGAAATAGATGCCCTCGGCGGCTCGCAAGGTGCTCATGGTGAAACACTTCGGACAAGCGAACTGAACGAGATTCTGGTCCAGCTCGATGGTTTCTCCAGAAGCAATGTCATCACCATTGGTGCCACAAATAATGAACAAGTGCTAGACCCTGCTTTTTACAGAGCCGGAAGATTTGATCGAAAGGTCTACATCGGACTTCCAGATGCAGATGCACGCAAGAAGATGTTTGATCTGTACATGAGGAAAGTGCAGTCAGAAGGCACTTTCGACATGGATCGACTGGCAAAAGAAAGCATTAACTTCACTGGAGCCGATATCTCAGCTTGCGTGAATGAAGCTGCAATACTTGCAGTTCGAAATGGGCGCAAGAAAATCATTCAAGACGATTTACGTGAAGCGATAAAGAAGACTTCCGCAACTGCCGGACACAAACTGAATACTAGTGGAATGAACTTCAATCGCGTTCCTGACGTCGACGTAAAGCTTGACAGCATCAAAGGAATGGAGGAAGCAAAAGGAGAAGCCTCCGAAGTAGTAGCGCTGCTCAAGGCTGCCGAGCTCGTAGAAGATATGGGACTGAAAGCCCCCAGAGGATTGCTGCTCGTAGGCAAACCGGGCACCGGCAAAACGATGTTGGCAAAAGCTATCGCTAATGAAGCGGGCGTGCCATTCTATTACGCGTCCGGAGCAGAATTCGTTCAGGTCTGGGTGGGACTTGGGCCACAGAGAGTTCGTGCATTGTACGAACAAGCGCGCAGAAGCGGAAAACCCGCGATTGTGTTTATCGATGAAATCGATGCACTCGCTTCGAAAAGAGTCGCAGACATTGGTGCAGGCGGACAAAACGAGCGAAACAACACTTTGAACCAATTGCTTGCTGAAATGGATGGTTTCGGCAAACACAAAGTGCTCACCATCGGCGCTACCAACAATGTGGACATGTTAGATCCTGCTGTCCTCCGTCCGGGCAGATTCGATCGTATGATCGATGTGCCATTGCCGGATCTCGAAGGTCGAGTGGGCATTCTCGAACATTACGCGAAAAACTTCAAAGTCGATCCCAAAGTTAATTTGCTTGACTTGGCTAGAATTACTGTCTTCAGCTCTCCTGCAACTTTGGCGAAGATTGTCAACGAGGCAGGACTTATGGCAATTCGCGACGGACGTACAGAAATCAAACAAGTTGATTTATTTTCCGCATTCGAGCGAGTAGCAGCAGGCATGGCATTTAATCGCAATGTGATCATTAAGGAGCTTTGGGAAACCGCATATCATGAAGCCGGTCATGCAATGGTTGCGTACTATAGACACAAACGTTCTCGCGTGCAGGTAGTATCGGTTGTGCCGCGTGGACACACACTCGGCATCACCTGGTTTCCGGACAAAGACGATTATCACTCACGCAACAGAGAGGAGATGCTCTCCGAAATTGAAGTTGCGCTCGGTTCATACGTGGCTGAAAAATTGTATATGGACACGACCACCCAGGGCGTTTATGGCGATTTGCAAGGCGCCGGTCAGATTGCTCGCACCATGGTCAAAGATCTGGGAATGGGCAAATTCAAATTCAGTATTGAGGCTGCTTACGGCGAGAGGATTTCCTCGGAAACAGCACGAGAAGTGGATTTAGAAATCAAGGCGATAATCGACTCTTGCCTTGCTAACGTAGAGCAACTTCTGCTCGCAAAACGCAAAGAATTAGACGAGTTTGCAAAAGCACTGGTCGAAAACGAAACGCTCTACTTCAAAGACATCGTCAAGATTTTGGAGCCACATCGTAACGAAGAAAGCGTCGACAAGGAAATCAAAGAGCTTGCCGAACGCAAAAAAGTCGGTAAGGCACCTCGTTTCAGCCTTGATGTAATCGATGGACTGAAAGAAGTCTCTCAGCACGTCAAAAAGAACGGCAGTAACGGTAATGGCTCGAATGGTAGTTCGCACCACGAATCAGGTCATACGGAAATTCAAACAGATGTGCTGGACACGACTTCCGAGAAGAAGCCGGACTCTGGGACTTAAATAACTACTGGCATGAACGCGACTTACATCGGGCTCTAACTCTCAACTTTCACTCGGCGCTTGATTTGGGACTGCTGGTTTCCCTTGCGAATGATTATTTCGCGTCACACGGCACCGTTACGTCGAAAGCGGAAAGTACGCGCGAAGAAGAAGAAGAAGAAGAAGAAGAAGAAGAAGAAAGGGAGGCTTTCGCCTCCCTGAATTTCTTGTTGCCGAAGCTTATGCTTTCGGATACTTCTTGGCATACCAGGCTTTGACGAAGGCAATATCTGCCTCGCTCATCCTTTGAGACGGCTTCAAGGCATCGATTGCCGCGCGCACTTTGTCAATCGAAGCATCTGACAATTTACCGACCTTGTCATCATAGGTTCTACCAGGAACAAGTGTCGACTGCAGAATTCTGCGCTGATTTTCGTTCAGCTCACCCTCACCCATCCGTCTGGAGATTCTTTCAGGACCGTCGTTAGCTTTGACGGTCGCTCTAGCCCTGTCTGTATCCGCTTTGATGTTGTCCACAGTGGCAGGTGCCGGCGTCGGAGTGCCTTTGATTTCGGGATACTTGCTGGCGAACCAGTTAGACAGTGTGTTATCTACAGGCTTCTTGTCTCTTTCAGCATTAGCTTTTTCTCGAGCCTGAATTTCTTTGATGATCTGTTCGCGATTAGCGGCAGTCACTTCAGCCCCGCCCTTATCTTGAAGGATAGGTCCGCCTTTTCTAAAAACATACTCCAAATCTTTCCTGGCGGTCTCGAAAGCCTTGCTGTCCTTAAAGTGTTTTGCTTCAGCCGGGTTCAACATTCTGTAAGAAAGATCTTGCGGTCCCTGTCCGGGTCGCAAACGAGTTTGGTCATAGCTCGTGACGGGCTCAACTCCGGAGATTGGTTTAACGCCTTTGTCCAGCGCTTCCTTGGCTTTGGCCGGGTTTTCAAATCCCATGCCTGCAGCCAGAGATTCGCGAGTCATAAAATGATCCCATCGATCCTGGAGGAGACCGCCATCCTTAAGTGTTGAGCCTTTTTTGCCTGGCTGATTGTTAGCAGCGTCGAAGGAGCTGGAGAGAGCGTCCAGAGTCTTATTCAGCTTTGCGTTCGCCTCTGGAGTTCCGGCAAATTTCGCACGTAATGCAGCATCTTCAGGCTTGGTGCCTTCTGTCATTCTCTTGCGGAACGCTTCTACGTCGTCCTTCGTAATGGTGGTGCCGCCATCTTTAGCGATTGCGGTAAACAATTCCGGGTTTCTAATCAATTCACCCAACTCAGACTGATCTTTGGTTTGCTTCTGTTTCAAAGCAACGTTATCTCTAGCGTCTGTAGTTGTCTTCTCGATCTTCCTCTGCAAGACCTCATCGGTTACTCTGCGACCCGGGGCTTCGTTACGTATTTGATCGTACTGCTTAACAAAACCCTCCAACAGCGCTCTGCGAACTGGATCTGTTTCACCCTGCAAACGCTCTATAACTTTCTTCGGCGTTATCACACCGCCTTCTTTGACCGAGTCTCCCAAGCCCTTCACATGAGCAATCGACAGCGCCGGCAGTACATTGGAGTCAGTCAGTTGTCTAGCCAACTCAGCCCGGTATTGAGTCTGAGCATTCTGATCGCTAGCGATGCTTTTTAGTCCTTTCGCCGGATCAGCTTCTTCATATAGTCTTGTAAGAGCTTCAGTAGCTCCTTTGGTGGTGAGGTCTTCATTGACCCTCGCCACATCAGCCCGTGCATTAGCGGCTGGCGCTTCTGGTAGTGTTTTGTCGTATCCACGATCAGTCTTATCGGCGCTCATAGTTAGTAACTCTCCTGAAAGTTCGGAAAAACGTGGAGCCTGAGCGTGCCACTTCGTCGTACCAGCCACGACGAGGGCGTCCAAGCAAGAATGGACTTTGGCGGGCTTTTGCAGCCTCTACCTATATACCTTATTAACGGGGAAGATAAACACCGGAGGACCGGACTTGTTGGGACAGAGCCCGGCGTTCCGACACTATGAATAATAACGGGACACTTGTCAT
>JADYYD010000094.1 GCA_020853845.1 Candidatus Melainabacteria bacterium | reverse complement strand
GTATCATCCAGACGCACAACGAAATCGGCTGCCGCCATCGGGTCCAGTATGATCGGCTTGGTGACGTAATCTCTAATCAGTTTTCCTGTATTCGAGCGGTAGGAAACTGAAGTGATGATCAGCGGATTAACATCGTCGGTGTTTCTTACGCTCAGCGTTTCAGCAAGATTGAGCACGCGGTCGCGGTCGTCGGTATAAATATGCGAGTAGACGGGAACGTAGACCCTTTGCCGTTTTGGATAAGAGGAGAGGTCCTTTTTATCCAGGGACTTCAAATGGTGCTGCCAGCTCTCCGGGCTTTCGGCGCTCATTGGTGTCATGTCTATGCTGCAGCTTTGAAGTAAACAGGTCACCGCGACAAGAGCAGTTGTGCAAATGTAGGAACGCATTGAAAAACCCCATAATCGGCAAGCTTCTATTGTAGAGGTTGGTGAGCTCGGAACCGGGCCGGCGAATCAGCGTCTTGCTAGTCAAGTGGAAATGTTTTAAGACTGACGCTTTTAGTCTCGGTATTCCCGAAAGAGTTGCTTCTTCGTAAACGAAAGATACTGAGAATTATCTCCGGAATTCCTATTTTTTAGGACCAGATGGTCGATTTGATATTCAATCGTAAAACATAACCTTGAAAACCGGTCGTGCACTTATAATAGGAGTACTTTAGATAGCTTCTATATTATTATTGAAGTCCGGAATCAATTTGAGTCCCTAACATCCTTCAGGAGCATTTAAGGGTGGCAAACAACTTATCTTTTTCGTGGTTAGCACGCTGCCGTTGGAACGTTCTCGACATGATCAACGTGATTGGTCGCGGGTCGGTCCCAACATACATGTTTTACGAAATCGATATGACGTGGGCGGAAAGCCTGCGCGAGCAGTTGAAGGAGAAGGGCGTCAAGGTGACCGCCACGGCGATTCTTCTCAAGGCGATCGGCATCGCGCAGCGACTGCATCCCGCCAGCCGCACGGCAATTTTGCCCTGGGGGCGGACTGTGACCTTTAACGATATCGTCGCCGGATTTACTGTCGAAAGGTATGTAGGTCAGCAACCGGCGGTGTTTTTCGGCGCTATCGCTTCGCCGGACTCCAAGCCGCTCGTGCAAGTCGCCGAAGAACTTCGCGCTTACGGCGAAGAAGAAATATCAGCAATTCCCCAGCTCGATATCGAGGACAGATTCAACAATATGCCGTGGCTCTTCAGACGATTCATTCTCTGGCTCGGCATGCGTTTTCCCAAGGTTCGCCTGCGTTACATGGGCGCTACTTTTGGTCTATCTTCTCTGGGCAAGTTTGGCTGCCGCGGTTTGATCCCGCCCTGCGTGAGCACCTCGACTTTCGGTGTAGGCGCCGTCGAGCCTCGCGCCGTAGTGAGAGAAGGCGCAGTCGTTGTGCGTCCGATGATGACTTTGATCCTCAACTTCGATCACCGCTTGATTGACGGCGCGCCTGCTGCCAGATTCATGCAGGATGTGCAAAAACTTCTTGAGGGCGATCTGCAAAGCTACATCGAAGATGAGCTTCACTTGCTGGAAACAGCGACGGCCAAAGCCATGGCACCTTCGCCTGCTTACACGTAATTGGCTCTTTCTGGCGTAAGACTCGATCGCTTTCAGTTCTGCGCGGTCTCTGATTCTGTTTGCGGACTGCCGATCACTTTTCCCTGAACCGTTAAATTCTCAGGTCCAACCAATTTGAGAATGTCGGGCATGGCTTTTTTGCACGCTTCAATACCGGCTGCCACAGCCGCTTTTGCATCTTTCTTCTTGGTGGAAACCATCCTTATGCCGTTGACTTCAGGATGAATCACAATGTCCGCCAATTTCAAATTCTCTTGATCGATTCTAGAAAGATGCAAGCAAATGACTCGGTGAACTACGCTGCCGAGCTTCTCGAATTCGCTCATCGGCAGGTCGTTTATACGCTCATCGACATCGACGGCGATGACGATATCCGCGCCCATACTGCGAACTTGCTGGGTAGGCAGATTGACAAGCACGCCGCCATCGACAAACAATTTGTCGTCAATTCTCACCGGACGGCGCAACACCGGCAGAGCACAGCTTGCCTGCAAAGCCCTGCCGAAATTGCCTTTCGCCAGAGCATAAGGCTTTCCATCAATCAAATTTAAGGCGACAGCGCAAAATGGAATTTTGAAAGACTCGATGTTTTTATCGTCTTGCGGCACTGATTTATCCAGATACTTGCGAAAAATATTGCCGCGATAGAGACCGTCATACTGATGCGAGCCCAGCGCCTTCATCGGAAGGAAAGCAGGAGCGACAGCCAGTCTTACACCTACCGGCGCGGTCATGAAATGTCTCATCACGATGCCGTGGGTAAACTTGTCTTCGAGCTGGCAAATCGGTACACCTGCTGCATAAAGTCCACCGACCACCGATCCCATGCTGGTGCCGGCAATGTAGTCTATGTGCACGCCTTCGCGCTCCAGCACCTCGAGTACGCCTATATGGGCGGCACCGCGCATGCCACCACCGCCGAGCGCAAGTCCGATCTTCGGGCGAGGCTTGGCGGTAACGGTCAAATTCTGTCCGGTCTCCGGACTCGTGACTCGATCGCTTACAGCCTTCGCCGGCAGCGACTTTTGTCCGTCGCATGGTTGAGCCTGGGCGAAAGGCGAGTGGAAGGACATAGCGCAAAAGAGAGCAGTCAAAACACCTGCTTGGGGGCAGTGCTTTGTTCTGCGTCTTTTCTCGAATTTGTCTATGTCCAACTCCATTGCATGCGAATAGGTATTGTCCAGCCCAGTTTGGCGATTGCCTCGTCTACCGTGAGTGTGGTTTTGACGCACATCTTCAACAATTCAATTGTTTGATCCGCGGAGAGAAGTCCCTCTTTGTACAGAGACTGGCTGCGCAGAACGCTGTAGAGCATCTGATCATTGATTATATTGGCATCCAGCAATTTCTTGCCTACCTTCACCGGTTTGTCGCCTTCTTTGGCGATTTTTTCTATAGTTTCCCGGTCGGCGACTTTGGCTGAAACCAGAAGATCTCCAAATCGCATCATCTCGGTCTGCACTTGAGGCGGCGGGTTCAATTCCGCCATCGCCTGATATACCCCGACATTTTTTGATTTGACGTTCTTCAAAGCTTCGGCTGCCTGATATGGTTTCAGATAACTCTGCACCAGATCCAGCATAGTCATTGCCGCCTCGAGAACGGAATGCGATATCAATCCCGCGTCCAAAAGCAGCTTGTGCAGCGGAACTTCCAGCATCACTTCATGCTCCAGGCAGTCCATGAGATCGGACTCGGAGACCACCATCGACATTGCCAGCAACTCCGGCAACCGCAGGCTGGCGCCCGCGCAGTCTTTGTAGACGCCTTGTTCGAACATGATCTGCCATACCGATTGGCGTTTTTCACATGCCTTTTTGAGGCAGCGCACACCCTCGGCACGCTCGACTTTCTCCTCTCTTATCAGTTTCAAAAGAGAGATTGATTCGAGCACTACGCGGCGGCTCTGGTAACGATTGAAAATGATCGAACGCGTCAGAGGCATTCCTGTTTCGTTTGCCTTCTTAATAGCGCTGTCCAACTGGTCCATAGTAATTGCCGAAGCTTCGATCATGAGCTCGGTGAGGGCATTGGTCTCAACTTTAGGCGGCGGCGGTTTATCCAAAACGATGCCCATCATGTCCAGCGCCTGAAATATGGAAAATTCGTTCTGCCGAGCGCAGATAACAGCGGCTATCGCCGTATCCACGTTGATGCGGTCGGACTTCACCAATTCATTGGCGTCCATGGCAAAACGCAAGGTCGGCTCTGTGGCGTGCCGCAAAATTAGAATCGCCTGGCTCAGCGACATGCCCAGCTTCTTGGCTGTTGCCTGCGCCTCCTGGGCTTCTTCCGGACCGACTATTTTTGCTGAGACTACTATCTGGTAAAAGCTATCGACCTGAGTCGTTCGTTCGTGCATTTATCACCTTCGCCTTTATTTGGGGTCAGGCTGGAGAATTATTAAATCGCCGAAGAGTATCCATGTATGTTATTCCACCAGGCCCCGGCTAATCTAACTCGTGACCCGTCTTGCGCCTAGATTAACGCACCCGCCGGGCGTCCTATAAAACACGCCGCGGGTCCGTAAAGTCAATCAGGCAGCAGGTTCTGGCTTATCGGTCCTGGTAAACGCGACAGCGAAATTCCCCGGAAAACAGGTCGTCGATTACGTCCGCGGCGTGCGAAACGTTCCAGATAAGTGTATTGAGCTCCTCGGGATCCAAACCGGCTATCGGTCTCTGGGAAGTGACGAGGATGATTTCTTCGTGGGCGCTCAAAGAGCAACAGCTCAATTCTTGATTGAGCTCCAGGCAGCGCTGAAAAAATTTCTCTCTGTCCAAGTCGGGAAAATGCACAATCGGGCTGGTAACCCGAATGACAATATTGCCACCTTTGTCCTCTTGCAGAAAGATGTAAACCTTGGCGGAGCCTTCATTGAGCCACCAGCCGCAACTTTCGTGGTCGCCTTCCAGGGCGTGCCCGTTAATGTCCAAATGGCGTCTTTTGAAGTATTCCGAGAGCATTGAAACAACGCTCTCGACAGTGCCTTTAGGTGGTTTTGTGCCGAAAAGACCCATATAAACCTCTCGTTTTGAGCCGGGTGGACCGAGCGATTATTTTAGCCCAGCGACAGAGCCGGCGAATGAAATGGTGAACCATCGTCACTTAGCAGCGACGGCGAGATCGCTTTCCGTGATTGGAACGACTCCGCAGCGCTGATATTGCAGCGTTCCTGCCAATACCGCCATGCTTGCAGCCGTGTGCAAATCTTTGCCGCGATAGATAGCCGCGCACATGGCCGCCATAACCTGTTCACCGCACCCGGTGGCGTCGCCTTGCGAGCTTGAATCGGCAGTCGGGCATTTTATAAGTTTCTCTCCGTCTTTTGAAGCAAGGACTGCACCCTTATCGCCACGGGTGAGAAGGACATTCTTCGGTCCCATCGAAATCAACTTGCGAGCTGCTTCAAGAGCGCTTTCATCGTCCTTTACCGTGATGCCGGTGAGATGACTGGCTTCTTCATCATTAGGCTTTAAAAGAAAAATGTCACTGTTAACCAGTGATGACACATCAACGCGCCCTAGTGCTCCGCCTGGATCCATCATCACTTTGATGTTGTGTTCCTGTGCTTTCTGTATTGCGAAAATAGCTGTTCCCAGCGGCACTTCCATAGAAAGAATGAGCATGCCTTTGTTTCTGGAAACAGAGCGGAAAAGGTGGTCCGATTGACCCAAATCGTCGGGCGAGAGTTCGTTGTTCACCCCTTCAAAGACATAGGTGTGCCGATTGCCGCTTTCATCCATGACCACAAGCGATATGCCTGGCCAGCCGGTCTCCTTATCGAAGCGGACGAAACGGATGCCAGAACAGTCGACGCCGGCGTCTATAAGAGCATCCACAGGCGGGCGCCAGAGACCGAATGGGTCCTGAGTAGTGCGACCTACCATCGCTACTTTCCCCTGCCCCAGAAGGGCTGCCAGCATTTGTCCGACAAATCGGGATTTGCCGCCCGGGCAAACTTGCAGCTTGCTGCCGAACCCGGTTTCGCCTACTTCAGGCAAGGACGAGAAACCGTAACCAATAATGTCGGTGTTGAACGAGCCGATTACTAATGCCGACAGATTGTCAAAACTCACCTTTTCGTACCTATAGAGAGCTAGCCTGCACGAACGGATGTATCCCCTTTAGGTCAAGAATTATCGCACGGCTCGACGGCAAAACATTACGCTACATCACATTTGGCTTTCACGCGGTAAGACCTTTTCGGAACATTTCAAGCGCAGATGTGTCTTAGTAATTGTCGGATGAGACGACTTCATCTGGTGGGCAAAACTCTCTGAACAGCGCAGCCTCTGTTTGCGCGGTAGAGACACGTTTTGATACTTGTTTTTCGGTCGCTCCAACTGTTGTTGGCAGCAAGCTTTTGCTCGCAGTGATTCGAAGAATGAGGCGGAAGGGGGATTAGATGTTTGCCGCTTGGAGATATGATGAAAACGGGCTTGATGCCTGGATGGAGCAAAAGCTAGGAAAGCGTTTCTCGCGCTTTGCTCGTCCCGTAATCGTTACTGCTTTGGACGTTGTGGCCGCACCGTTTGAATTGGCGCAACGGGTGTTCTATCGCCCGAACCAACGCCGAGATAAGCTGGTGGTCGAGGATTTGCGCGCCAAGTCCAAGAATCAACTCACTCAGACTTATATAGACGCATGCACTCAGCAATTCTATGCGGACAAGTACGCCGGTGTGAAGTTCGATCCCAAGCGCACTTATGAAAATATGCAAGCTTGCACGTCAGGAACTTTCAAAGCCGTCGACCCCGGCGTTCCGCATAGTGTCGAGCCTGCAGTCAGTCTTCCAGTAGTGACTGAGACGCATTTTGCGCCTAACAGTATGAGTATCGCTCCACGTATGAGCGACTCGCAGACGATTACAGGTCAGCACCGAAGCTTGCTTGTGCGCCCCTTGAAAGGTGAGTTTGCTGAAACGAAGTTCGCTGCAACAGTTTCCGGTACCTTCTTTCCGCTGGCTGGTTTTCACCAGTGGCAGCACGAGACGAATCCGACACTTTCGGACAAACTCGCTGAAAAGCGGCCTACGCAATCCGGTACTTATCCGCCTGTTAAGCCCGATTTGAACCCTCATGGCTTGAAACAATTCATGAAGGGCAGCGACGGAGAAAAATCAGCTTAACCACCATCTGATCCGGTTCGTTACGGTCTGAATCACACATGATCCTGTATTCTCCGGCTGGCTTATAATCGGCTGACCGGAGGATACGTCATGGAAATACTGCGCCAGCGCATTTTGACAGATGGAAAACATCTGGGTAAGGGCATTCTCAAAGTCGATTCATTCATGAACCATCAAATCGATCCGATTTTGATGCAGGCGGTCGGGGAAGAATTCGCAGCGCGATTCAAGCAGTTCAACCCGACGCGAATTTTGACGGCGGAAACAAGCGGTATCGCACCGGCGCTTGCGGCGGCGATGTCATTGAAAGTGCCTCTGGTATTTGCACGCAAACACAAACCTGTGACAATGGCTGCTGAGCCCTATGTCGAATCCGCGCCTTCGCATACAAAGGGCGGCGTTGTTGACTTGATCGTGTCTTCGGAATACCTAGAGTCGACTGATCGAGTCTTGATTGTCGATGACTTTCTTGCCAGTGCAAAAACACTTGTTGCGCTTGTTAATTTGGTGAAGACCAGCGGTGCAACATTGGTCGGAATCGGCGCCGTTATCGAAAAAGAATTTCAGGGCGGCCGCGCGCTTTTGAAAGACGTGACGGTGCCAATCGAGTCACTGGCAATTATCGAAAGCATGGACGAGACTATCGTTGTGAAACCGTCTAAAGCGGCTGTTTGACAGCTATTCCAGTTGGCCAAAGTCGCCTGCGACGCTTAACAGATGGAGCACGCGTCTGCTGGCGGAGAACTTGTCGCCGAATTTATCGAGCGCTTCTTTGCGCATTTTTTCAGCATGATTTTTCAGATAATTGTCCAGACTTTTCTGGTCCTCGACGATATATTGAATCGTCCAGAGCTGCGAGCCGTCAGGATCTTTACCCTCTTCTTCGTGATTGCGGAAAAACCACTGCGCTGCCTTGAAGCCTTCGCACTTTAGAATTTTGTCGATATGATCCGGCAGCCATCCGGCAAATCCGAACTTCGCTTCTTCCTTTACTTCGAGATTTACTTCGTAGATGAGCATGGCTGCAATACTCCTTTCGAGATCAATTCCATTGATTGCAAAACTTGCTTGTGAGGCATTCCGCCAAAATTGTTTATTGCCAGAAAGTTTGTCAAACCCGCCTTTTCATATCGCCTGGCAACGCGAAGGATTTCCTCTGGATCACCGAAAGCGACAAGGTCCTTTTCGAGCAGGCTATCTATCGACCTCTGTCGAGCATACAGCCTTGTGCGCACATATCTGTTCATAGCTTCCTGGCTCTCGCCTCTTGCCTGCTCAGTGCTGGCCGCACAATGTGTGTGCAGTCCGAATGAGATTTCTGTCGTTTGTGAATTGCCACCGGCCTTTTCAAAAGCGGCTCGATAACTGGCTGTCGTTTCTTGCAATTCTTCCAGGCGCTCTGTTGTCGCGTAGGGAATCATCATCATAGGAAATTGCTGAGCGCCGACGAACGGCGCGACTTCATTGCGCAAGACCGCAATGTGAATCGGAGGTGATGGTTTTTGCACAGGCACCACATTTAGTTGCACGTCCTTACAATCGTAGAATTTCCCCGTATACGAAAACTTTTCTCCTGTCCACGCTCTTTGGATAATTGCCAGGCTTTCGTCGAAGCGATCGCGCTTTTCTTGCGGGTCTAAATTGAAACCGGAAAATTCGTGAGCAAGATAGCCGGAGCCAACTCCCAACTCCAAGCGGCCATTCGAAAGGACATCAACCATCGCCAGATCTTCTGCGACTCTCAATGGATTGTCGAAAGGCAAAACAACCACTGCGCAGCCTAATCTAATGCGCTTGGTTCGCTGTGCTGCTGCTGCCATCCAGATAGCCGGACGCGGGATGGCGCCATATTCATGGAAGTGATGTTCAGCGATCCAGAATGAATCAAAACCGAGAGCTTCTGCCGCTTCTACTTGCTCGAGAAGCTCATCGTAAAACGTGCCGACGTCGCGAGGCAATTCATTTGGATAGTGATCGACAACGGAAAAAATTCCGAACTTCACAGTTGCATCTCGTTGATTTCGGGGCGCTACTGATAATACAGGATTGCCAAATCAATTTATGTTATGCCGTGTCAATGCCGGGTAATACCGCACTCTTTGAAGAAGCTGAAAAGAAGCCAAAAAGCGCTTGAGTTTCGGATCGTTAAATCCGAAACCCCAGCTTCCCCTTCACACATTGTCGAACGCGTTGTCTCTTGCGTTCTGTACTCATAATAGGAAGCCCTTGTTGCAGATTTGTTGCAGCCAAGAAGCAGTTTTATGTCTGTTAACGCGGGTTTTCAAGCGCTCGCAATCGCAAGCCAGTGAAGGCTTTGCGTGATGCGTGCGAGTCTGGGTTTCATTAACATACTCACACATGCTTACGGGAAATTCGCCCTAATAGGTCATGTCGATTTTGATCTTTGTGCCTACGGGTGGCAATGCGAATTCTTCCCGCGCGGACCCGCCACGTTTGAACAATTCCCAAAAACGCCTGTCGTGGCCTGAGCTTCCGGGAGCAAAGGCCAGGTCGCCTTCCATCACATTGAAACTGCCTGCTGCGACCGTGGCGGCGCGGATTATGGAGCCTATGGTTACTTTTATACGCTGACCGTCTTTCAACTCGGCCAGAAGCGGATGTCCCTCTCTATATGTGGTTTTCAAATTTCCGAAAGAATCTATATAACCGATTACTTCTTTTGGTTCTTCCAAAATCACCTTGTGCGGATCAAGCTTATTGACGAGGAATGAGAAATCGCCTTTTACTGCTTTCGCCACAATGCGCGGAAAGAAATCTCGAGAACGAAATTGGCTGCCGAATTCCTCAGCGTCCGTGCTCCAGAGTTCGAGAATTTCATCGCGTATGAAAGACATCGAATAACCGCTGTTGACTGCTATCACATGAACGCCGTTGCGCAAGCTGGCATAGAGCAGTCCTTCGCCTTCATTGTCCTGCCGCGCTTCTTTGACATCTTTTCTGGGAGCGCAATTGGCAAAAATAGTGAGGCTTTCCGGTTTCAGCTCATTGGTCGCGCAGCTCAACTGACCGACGATGAAGCCTGTGCTGACGGTATCGAACGAATGCACCGCCGTCATATGCAGCGGCACATCTTCAGTCAACTTGGCTTTAAATGCTGAATAGACCTCTGCCCACGCCAGGTCTCCTGTTGCGTAATCGCAGATGACATGCAAATAGCTGGTCATGGCTCTCTCTTGGGTTTCTAGGGATACTACGAGCTTCTTGGTAATAGAGTATAGATGAATCCAGGGCGCGAATTGTTGAGGCGGACGGTTCTCAAGCGG
>JADYYD010000093.1 GCA_020853845.1 Candidatus Melainabacteria bacterium | reverse complement strand
GACGATTTGAATGTGGCTCGGCAAGCGGCATTGAAACTGACGGCAAACATTGCCGTGTGTGGATTCATGGGTTTTGCCACCTGCCTTGCTTTAGCAAATTTGAAAGGACAATGGCAGTTGCCTTTGCGCTTTTTTGTCGTGCTGGCCATTGTTTCGTCCCTGGTAATCAATGGCCGGATGCATCTATGGAACACCGTTGATAAAACATTTTTTGACGACACTGCCAGTGTTTTGAGCTTGGTCGAGAAAGAAAAGGCTCAAGCCGAGGTAGCGAGTTCTGCAGAGGCTTATTGGAACCCGCTCAGTGCACCACGCGATTACAAAGTACTCTCACTGTTTCGCCATCCCATTGCCGTGCCGCAAAAGGTTCTCCAGAGTCCGGAAGGGCAGATGGACAAAGAATTCATGCGCTACGCCAGATACATTCTTGCGCCTAATACCAATATGGATAGAGGCATAAACATGCTGAGCGGCATGCCTGTGTTGCCGGATTGGCAGACCGTGTTTATGGAAACCGGCTTGCTGCCTCGATCGAATATACGCGCCGATCTGAATCATGAAGCAGGCAAATCGGATATTCCACTGTATAAATGGTGCCAGGCCACAGCCACCAAATACATTCTTTGTCCGATCGACACTCAGTCTGAAGAAGATCTGCTTATCAGAGATTCGAAGTTCTTAGACCGGCATTATTTCAAGGTCAGAGCCGAGGACAAATCTCTTAATACTCGCATCTATGAGGTTTCGCCGATTAGAAAACGCGTTCAGTTGTTTTCTTCAGCAAAGAAAATGGACTCCAGAAAAGATGTGCTCAAACACATCAATCGCTCCGACAAGCTGGAATTCGACCCGCTCTCCATCTGCATTCTATGCGAGCCTGAGCCGCCGTCTGTCGTAAGTTTCCAGCAAAAAAATCCGCACATCAACGAGTCTCTTTTGAAAAAAGTGTTGGCTGGAAACATCGTCAACAGACCCGGCACAGCGGAAATTACCGCCGACGACCGGGAAAGCGTTCTTATAGAAGTCAATGCAACCGTGCCCTCCGTGCTCGTTTTTGCAGACAGTTATTACAGCGGTTGGAAAGCCACTGATAACGGTGTTCCGACTCACGTATTTATTGCCGACGGACTGATGAAGGCTGTGCTTTTGGAGCCGGGGCAGCACAGAGTGGCTTTCAAATATGTACCGAGGTCTTATTTAGTCGGTCTAATGGTGAGTTTTTACACTTTTTTCGTCCTTCTGGCACTGGTCGTCGTGCCGCACTTGTGGAACTCGCTCAATCAAATGCGCCGGCGTGCGATAATTCAAAGCTGATGCAAAAGCTGACCATAGCACCGCTTGCAGATCGCATGCGCCCGCGCTCGCTGGACGAGGTCGTGGGGCAGCAGAAGCTGCTTTCCGAAGACGGGATACTTCGCCAAATGGTGGAATCCGGGCGGCTGTCTTCGTTTATCCTCTGGGGACCGCCGGGCGTGGGCAAGACGACCCTGGCGCGCATGGTCGCCTCGACGACCGACAGTAAATTTGTCGCTTTCTCGGCTGTCATATCAGGCATTAAAGAGATCAAAGCGCTGATGGCGGAAGCCGAAGCCTTTATGAATATCGAGGCGAGGCAGACCGTGCTTTTCGTCGATGAAATTCATCGCTTCAATAAAGCCCAGCAGGACGCATTTTTGCCTTACGTTGAAAGCGGCGTCATTGTGCTTGTTGGGGCGACGACTGAAAATCCCTCGTTCGAGATCAATTCAGCGCTCCTCTCTCGTTTAAAAGTTTTTGTTTTAGAAGAACTGACCAGTGAGCAGTTGGTGGAAATTATGAAACGCGCTCTTGCCGATGAAGAGCGGGGTTTGGCAAAAGAAGGCGTGAAGATAGCTGATGAAAAACTCTCTTTGATCGCAACTTACGCTTCCGGTGATGCACGCACAACATTGAATACGCTGGAACTCGCAGTCATGATGGCGAAACGTCGAAAAGCTGATGAAGTCAGCGATTCGGATTTGAAGAGCGCCATTCAGCAAAGCATGCTGCGTTATGACAAGAACGGCGAAAATCACTTCAATTTGATTTCGGCGTTGCATAAATCAATGCGCAATTCCGATGTGGATGCCAGTTTGTACTGGCTGGCCAGGATGCTCGAGGCGGGTGAAGACCCGATGTATGTGGCGCGCAGAGTGGTGCGATTCGCCTCGGAAGATGTTGGGCTCGCGGCACCGCAGGGGTTGACTCAAGCTGTAGCGGCGATGCAGGCGGTTCAACTGATAGGAATGCCGGAGGCGAGCGTAGCGCTCGCACAGGCGGTGGTTTATCTGGCGGTGGCTCCGAAATCGAATGCTGTTTACAGCGCTTATGGGAACGCCAGGCGGGATGCTCTCAATGGCGAACAGCATCCGGTGCCATTGCATCTGCGCAACGCTCCGACCAAGTTAATGAAGGACCTCGGCTATTCGAAAGGCTATCAGTATGCTCACGATTTCGAAGAAGGCAAAGCCGCCTCGATGTCCTGTATGCCTGACGCGCTGAAGGGGCGCAAATACTACAGCCCCACAGTCAGAGGCTTCGAGGGTAAGCTCAAGAAGGTGTTGGACGCAAAATAGATTTCTGCACAACGGAAAAGACGGCTACAAATGCAGCCGTCCTTCCAATTGCCAAGCCAACTTATCGAGGGATACCTAAACAGATCTGGTTTTAGATCTTCAATTGATTCCGGGACGCCGGGTTTCCGAACCTTACTTCTGAGAGCCTTTGAAAAGATCGACAATCGGGCTGTACCAGCGGCGCGATTTCAAAGTTTCGAGATCGGCTTTTGTTTCGTTCAGCATTCTTGCCAGTCTTGCGTTTTCAGTCTCGTTGACGTTGGCGACGTCTTCCAGATAGTCACGCTCGACTTTTAGTTTTGCAAGCGCCGTCATCAAATATTTTCTTTCGGTGACTGCGGCATCGCGCTCACATTCTTTGCTCTTGTACTCTCTCAGCTCGCGCTCCATAGCCGGAACCCTGCTGAGCTGCCAGTATTGATTGACTACAATTTGCTTGACCTGTGCGTTCTCTTCGAGAACTTCCTGCAACTTCTGCAGTAAAGCAATTACGCGGCGTTGCAAGTAGGCGTTTTCTTCATTGGCCTTGGTCAGAATTTGTTGCTCGCGATATTTCTGGACCATCTCCAGAACCTGGCGGCGAATGCGTTTTTCTTTCGCGTGTTTGGCGCGGTTGTCCTCGCCCTCTGCCACCACTTCCGATGCCCACTTGAATATATGGTCGAGTCCCTCAAGTGCGACGGCATCTTCATGCGCATCAGGGGCTACGGGATTGAATTGTTGTACGGCGTTGGTTTGCTGAATGCTCACGTGCTCCCCCCTTTCTCGTTCATATAATACCGATAAAAGATCCGTTTGTACAAAAATTTTTTGCCACCGTGGGTAGAGCTGCCACCGCATGTGAAACTAGAGCCACATTTGGTGGCTGATACCATATACGGAGTATGCAGATCTTGACTTCTCTGTCCGGCGAGCGGCTTTTCAGATGAGCCTCTCCGGTCATTCTGGAAGCTTTTCTAATTTTCTGAATGCTTATGCTCTTCAGACACGAATTCCAAAAGTCTGGCAAATCGATCCAGCAGTTCGAGTGTGTTCGAGATCCGAGAGGAAGTAATTTGTGCGTTATCTGTCTCTACAATCAGGGCGTTGATTTTGTTTGCACTCACTTCCAATTTCTTTGCACCGGTTTCTTGAAATAGATCGATCATATTCTGCACTGTTTCCGGTTGCTCAAAAACATATGCTGCTTTTTCGCGCGCAATCGATTCCAATTGAAGTCCATTGGAATCGAGCATCGATACGGGAACTTGCTTATCTATGTTAATCGAGCGCGCGAAGTCTGCTCTCACGACAACAAAATCAAAAGCGCAATCACATTCGACGCTCAAAAGAAGATCTTCATTCTCTGAACTTGCACTGCCTGAAAAACCGCTGCGAATGTGGTCGAGAGAGGTTCTTTCTTTTTGATAGCGTATGGTGCTGGGCCTGTTGTTGATCTCGCCGGCAACGACTAAAGAATTCGGATTGTCGCAAGCAAGAAGCTCCATCTCCAGATCCTCGGCGAGCTTTGCGGCTTTACCTCGGCGCAGTTTTTGCGATATACGCCAGGCCCCCACACACAGGACCGACACGACAATGATGCCGCTAAAGAAAAGTGTGTAGTGAAGTGAGTCTTCCAATCAATCTTCCAGACAAACTGCGCTCGCCATGCCTGACAGTATTAGGGCAACTCTTACCCGTCAAGCTAGCTTTTCTTATGTGCGTAAATTTGGCGCCCCGGCGGCTTTCATGATTCTCAAGAGGGTCCCCAAAATTTTGATTTTTAGAGCTTGTTAGATTTTCTCCAGAAAATCTAACAAGCTCTGGAACGGCCCCGCACTCTTGGCATCTTGCGGCGATTCCTATTAATAGGGCGCCGTTCATGCCGAACCGCAGGTTTATCGCAATTAGTGGGAGAAACCGCATCGCCGTGCGTAAGACCACCAACGACAGGCAGGGCTGGATTTTCGTACATTTATTGGGAGTCTAGCGAAAGTCTGAGTAGCCAGGACCAGCGCGACGGGAATTGTCGCAGCCCTGAGAAACCCGGACCCGCAAAGAGAAAACAAAGAAACGAGTGAAGTTCAAAGACCAATGACGGCAATCAACATCAAAAGCAATGCGACAACGAGAAAGGCGAAAAAATGCCTCAAAGCCTCTGCTTTTGCTTTGCTGGTAGCCGGCGGTCTGGCGACAGCAGCTCAAGCGCAGCACGAAACACTGCGTAATCCACTTATACCTGGCGCCATGTACTCTTCGCCTTATACCTGCCCGCAGGAAGGTTGCCCGCCTCCTCCCGGAGATGGCTTCGCACCCCCACCTGTCACACAAGGTCACTACGGCGCACCTGAGACCATGCCCTGGGTGAGAAACATCCCGGCGACCCAGATAGATCAATCCAATTCCTATGTAGGGCTTCCTTCGAACACAATCTTGGCTGCGCCCTACACCCTGGGCTCGCAATTGCAAGTCCCGCATCCGCCGTCCACACCAGGACAAGACTACGGTTCTATTCCTGGACCGGCAAACTTCTATCCGCCGCCCGCCGCCGTGGTCAATATTTGTCCCGAAGGTGGAATGCCTGGCGACCAGGCGCCCATCCAGAGATGGGGCGGACAAACCACTCGAGACCTCGGTCTATATAGATGCCACGGCTCGAAACTTACAGATTTCGGCGAGAAACTCTCGCAAAAACCGGATCTGCAAGCACAACCTCAATTCTCCCAGGATGGACCGCGCCCGCAAGGTCAAGGTTCGATGGGCTCAGGAGGAGTGCGCGGATCAATGAATGGTGCCCAAGCCGCAACTGACCTGCACGGCAATCGCACTTTGTTTAAAGGTCAAACCCGTTCACGCCTAACAATCGCTCCTTATTGATCAAAAAGGCTTTCAGGAGGCCACACGCCATGCTTAATTCGAGGACATTCAAAGCAGTTATCGCAGCAGCCGCGCTGTGCTCACTGAATTTGCCTGTGTATGCACAGGGAACGACGACGTTGCGCACGCCGCTCATACCGGGCGCCATTCCTTCGCCGCCTTTCGTTTGCCCGCCGGAAGGGCAACCGCCGGCAATTGGCGATGGACCACTGCCCGCGCCTGTGACCCCCGGTCACTTGAATCCGCCCGAACTCATGCCCTGGGTTCCGGCAATTCCGGCCAACCAAATCGACCAGGGTTCGTCCGGCGTTCCTCTGCCGGTGGCGCCGCCTGTCGAAATGCCGCCCGGAGTTCTGGGACCGGCTTTGACTCCTTTTATACCTAAGTCGCCATCCACCCCTGGTTTCGACCCAGGCTCGATGACGGCACCGGCCGGGTTTATTAATCCAGCCGATCAATTGAACATCATTCCGACCGGCGGCTTGCCCGGAACCGGCGGCTATCACACCACTATCAATAAGATTCGCCGGGGCGGACAAGAAACCCACCAGTGGGGCATCCGCGAAAACCAGTCTATTTTAGGCGGCGGCGGACCGACTCAGGACATCATCACTGAGTTCGGCTCTCTGGCCGGCTGGGGCATGCCCTTCGGCGTGCCGACAGGCAACGGCTACAACAAGGGACCGGCAGGCTCCAATGACAGTTTGCGTACGAGCGCCATCGAATTGGGCGGCGGTCAGCGCTTCAAAGTCGGCGATTGCAAGATCCCCACAGGATCGACCCTGCTCGACTACGGCACCTCTGCCACGCGTATGAATGGCATCGGCGCATTGAATGCCTGGCAATCGACTGAATTCGGTCAAGGTTTCCGCCGCATACCGCTGTACAGTTCCAAAACGACTGATTTCGGCTTCCCGTACACGATCTTCGATCCAGCCAATATCAACTATCAGAAGACTGGACAGCACCAGCTTCCGACGGCAATCGAGACAAATTTCTAGTCCAAAAGGCTAGATCGAGGGGGGATTTTCCCATGCTGTTGGGAATCCCCCCGATACCAAATCCCCGCAGCTTTGCCTAACATAGCGTCATCAGCAATCGATTCGTATGAATCGGTTAGCCAACAAGTCAGTTATCCCGTTCACCAAACAACTAAAAGAAAATGACTACTCTGAACACCGTTAAACAAATCGCCAAGGAAGCAGCTACCAAGCTTGCACTTTCCTTGACCGTTGTTACGGTGGCCGGACAGCTCTCGATCTCACCAGTAATGGCTCAAGGTTTGGGCGCTGGTCAAATGGGTGAACTTTCACAGATGACTGGTTTGGGCGCCGACCAAGAATCACTTCTGCCACCGGAAGTGGTGCCGCTTGATCCTGCAGCAGCTCAAAAGCTCTCGCAAACTCAAGCTCAAAACAGACAGATGGGTGGTTACGATGCGATGACACAACCGGCAGTCGATGCCCGTTCCAATCGCAATGATGCCTTCAACGCTCTTATGGGCCGCGAAGATTTGAACCAGCAAATGAACCAAGCTCAGTTTCAGCCGATGAACGGAGCACAAATGGACCAGTACGCACCTGGTCAGCTCCTTCCTCAAGCTCAACAACAGTCTGGTCAGCAGTTCAACGGACAACCTATGGGTGTTTCTGCCTGGCAGAATCCCAGCCAAGCTCAAAATTCATTTCCGGCTCAACAGCAAACGCTCGCCGGCAAAGTGAAAAGAGCCCCCATGAAAGGCATCGGCCGCACTGGCTTGAGCCACACTCTTACAGGACTGGCAGCCTTCGGCGCCGGAGCCTACACGATGTCCCTGATGAGAAGCCCAGCTATGTTGCATAGCGCCGGCATCATGGGTCTCGGTCTCGGTAATTATGCATTACGCAGCGGTTTCAGGTTTTGATTCAAGGTGATTACGATGAACGTTAAACTCTCAATCCTATCCACTATCGCAATCATCGCCGCTTCGAGCACCACTCAAGCAGCTGATGCTCAAAACGCAAGATTCAAGTTTGCTCCCCAAACTTACAAACTCGAGGAAGCAAGACTGCCGGCTGGCTACGGTCAACCTGCTCCCAATCCTCACACTGTAAGACATGGCGCAGCACCCAAGGGCATGTCCGCACTGGGACTCGACCCGACAATGCTCGCCGCAAGACCGGCACCGAGAGGACCTCGCGTAGCGCCTATCGCGCAACAAAACGTGAATTCCACCCTCGGATTCGGCAACCCGGTGCCATTCATCAATCCGTTTGCACCGGTCGCCAACAAGGGCCAATTCGGTCAGCCTTTGAACGTTCCGCCCGTGGTCGCTTCCTTGCCTCCGCAAGCAGCCAAGCCACAAGTTGCACAAGCAAGACCGATTGCTCCGGTCAGCGCATCCAGCAACGTATCGGGCAGAATCAACGCACCCCGACGCTCTTCTTCTGTTTCCGGTCGTTTGGCAAAACCAGCCCGCGCACTGGTGGCAAAACAAGGTTCTCCCATCCAGAGCTACGGAAACAACTTCGGATACACAGCCGGATCTACCTCACCTGTTAGCGGCACTACAACCAGTGTCACCGGCACCGTACACGGCAAGATCCTCTACAAATCAACAAAGCATTAATTCAGACGCCACGGTCAACACACATCTCAATCGAAAAACCTAATGGAGGGTAATTCAATGGCAACCACACTCAAAACACTGGGCAAGAAGATCGTCTCTTCCCGTCAGTTCAAAGTTGCCTCTCGCGTGGGCTTCCTCCTGGCTCCCCAACTGGTCCTTATGGCTATTGGTGTATACGACCAAGCAGCTCATGCTCAGGGCTTGGTGGGTGCGCCGGTCGACCCCCGCTACGGGCAATCCAATGAAGTAGGTCAATTGGCAGACTTCGGCTATGACACCGCTCGCGACATCTCCCGCGTAGTAACCGCTCTTTCGACAGTTCCTTCCTCGATGGCTGGAATGAAGATTGCCTTCGGTCAACGCGACGGTGGTGAATCGGCGATGAACGTAGCGAAAGGCTTGGGCATCGGATTCGGCGGACCGACAGCGGTTCACTTGATCGGTACCTTCGCCATCAACAACTTCGGCGGTCTCGGCGGCGGTCTCTAAAAAGAACGCAGTTCGAAACTAGTCAAAATCTAGATAGGAAAAACTTGAGAGAATTCGGCACTGCTCGCCGGACTTCTCCTGGACAGAAATTGAACCGACAAAAACGTAAATAGTCGGAATCATCTGAAAGGTCTGAAGGGCCGGTATCGCCAAGATACCGGCCTTTTGTCCCGGATGGGAATTTCCCCAATGACAGGGTTTTGCGTTTTACATAATATTTGTTCCATAGCGATGAAGTCGGCACCCCCGGACCTCGCGCCATGGTTCTAATTCAAACAAGAGATCGCACCCCGTGAATAAAGGCACCAAACTTACAAAGCAAACAACACAGGCGCTAGTGGCGTTATTCTTGACGCTGGCGCCTATGTTCTTTGCCGGTGCAGCTCTGGCGCAAACCGAGCCGCCGCAAACTTTGGCCGATACGATGCCGGTCGATCCGGGCGTCGGCAACCTTTCTCCCGGTGCGCAACAAACTCAAAACACCGTACCTAACCCGTACGCTGATGCACCCGGCGAAGTGCCCCTGGTCTACACCGCCGCCACCAATAACACGACCGGTGTAATTCAGAACGTCACCAACACCCTTCTGGGCACCGGTGAACTGGGCTATATCAACGAAACCTACATGGGTATCAAGAGATTCTGGGGCGATGACATCATCGGCAACCTCTTCCAGAACATCGGACAATTGCTCGGTAAGTGGATCTCCGAGTGGATCAACGGCTGGGTGGCCGATACGGTCCGCTTCCTGACGGCTTTCCTGCGTACGTTTGTTTTGAACCCGAACATCGCAGTCAACGGCATTCAGAATGGTCCCGGCGCCGGTCAAGCCGACGACATCTCTCCTTATATCCGCGCTGCAGCCGACGTCATGTACGGTATCGCCGTAGACCTCTTGCTGCTGCTCTTCATCTTGTGCATTTGGAAATACTGGGCTGATGCCGCCTGGCGCGGTGGAGCCGGACTGATGGGCTCTGTCGGTCGTTTGATCTTCACTGCCGGTCTGCTGCTCGCCTGGCCCACTATCTATGCATTCATCATTCAAATCACCAATGAAATGATCCAGGCGATCTATTTCAATTCGGCTGACGACATCATGCGTTTAGATGCCGCCATGGCATCGGCTGTTAAAGGCGGCTTGATGGCAGGCGCCGGCTTGCTGGCTCATGCGTTCGCACCGGTCGTCGGTGGCGCCATGGGCGGTCTGGCACTCGGTCTTGTTGGTGAAATCGTCGCTTTTGCCGGTCTGGTTATTTACCTCATCATCGGCGGCATCTTAATTGCGCAGCTCATCTACATTCTGGTTTTGAAAGCCATTCAAACCGCGCTGCTCACCGCACAATATATGTTCGGACCCATATTCCTCGTGTTCTTCGCGACACCCGATACGGAACAAGTGGCGACCGGCTATGTCAAATCTTTTGTTGAAGTCAGCCTCTGGACATTCGTCTGGGTCGGTCTCTTGAAGATCATGGTTATCATCCTCTTCTCCGACTTCAACCCATGGGGCAAGATCATCATGGCGATAGGCGTCCTGCAGTTGATGATTCAGGTGCCGTCCTTCCTCGCCAGAGCGCAAATCAGCCCGATGTCCGATTTCGTTTCCGCCGGTCTCATCACCGGTGGGCTGCTCGGAATGGGCAAGGCTCTCGCCAGCAAAGGCGGAGACTTGATGGACAGATTTGCAAAATGGCGCGGTCAATTGCAAGACGGCGGCGCTCGTGGTCCTCAACAAACCCAGTCCGTAAAAATGAACGGTCTGCCGCACGGCGCACAAGATCCTGATGCTTATTCCAAGATTCAGAAAGCCGCCACCGGCGATATGAATGGAACAGGCAAGAACGCCCAGAAGACCGGCGCCGAAGCTCAAGGCAAAAACGTCAACGGTCTGGGCGTCAATAAGAACGAAACTCCGGAAGAGAAAAAGAAACGCGAAGCTGCTGAGCGCAAGGCTCAAACCGAGCAAGCCAAAGCCGTGACGCCGGCGGACGGAGGCACTTCTGCAGTACCGCCACTGAGAAATAGTGTCGCCAATGGTGCAGCCAACGGCATGAAAGTCGCAGCCGCCACAACTGCAGTAGCCGCTGCAATGGCCGGAACGGGCGCCAATGAAGCCACCAAGAAAAATCAAGTCAGCCCTGAGCAAGCCGCTCTCGACCGCGAAAACGCCGAGTACGCCAAAATGATGGGTCTGGACCCGAACGCTGACGCTCAAAAGCAGCAACAAACACAGAAACCGTTAACCGATAAAGAAAAGGAAGAGGAAAAAGCAAAAGCTGCTGCTGCTCTCGGTCAAGGCAGCAATCCCAAGCTGCAAGTCTCCGGCGACAAAACCGGCAAAGACGGCAAGAAAGAAGAGAAGAAAGAACAAGCTGTGCCCGTCGTACCACCGGTAGTTCCTGCCACCGGCAAGAAGACCGACGTGCCGCCGCCTAACCTGCAAGCCCAGGACGACAAAGGCAAAGGTCTCAAAGTAACCAGCACCGGCGATGGTACCGGCAATGAGAAGGGCGTCGATACTGTAGAAGCCAATCAAGAAACCGAAGGACAACCTGGTGCTCAAACCGGTCAGAAAGACACCAATCTGCGTGTCAATCAGACCGATGCACAAGGTAAAGTCACAGGCAAAGTTGCTGATCCCAAACTCACTGTTGATGCAAAAGATCAGACTAAAGGACAGCAAACCGGACAGCAAACCGGTCAAAATACCGGCGCCGTGCCGCCCGTGCCGCCTGCTGCTAAAGCCGGCGTTGCCGCTGGTCAAACCGGACAGAATCCGCAACTCAACACCAAGACGACCGAAACTCTGCAAGGCGCCGGCGAGCAAGTCACCGGTCAGCAAGAAGTCGAAGTTGTCTCGCTCGGTCAGGGCGTTGACGGTCGCGGCATCAACTTTAAGATCACACCGGCAACCGGTGGTCTCAACAGAGGCGCCCCGACGACCGGACAGGGCGACCTGGCACCGCCGAACAAACAGCAGCCGGGCGGAATGGGTCAGCAACATGGCGCACGCATAACCGGCGCCGGACAGCATATGGCTCAGCAAACAGGAAGTGCCGCTCACACAGGCAACCCGGACATGTTGACCGGTTCAGTACCGGAAGCGCTGCAAGACATCGCCGGTCCGCCCAAATTCGACGCATCCATAGCCTTGGACCACTCCGGGTACTACGGTGTAGCGCCGAACATCTTGGCAAAAGCTATTCGTACATACGACGGCGTATCCATGGGTAAATCTCCTGACGGTCAAGCGACCATCGTCGGTTCACCCAGGGGTGTAGCGCACGTCCGCTTCGGAGCCAACTCCACTCAAGAACAAAGAATGATGCAGGT
>JADYYD010000092.1 GCA_020853845.1 Candidatus Melainabacteria bacterium | reverse complement strand
GCGTACCAAACTCGCGCGACGAGTGCAAGACCGGCAATAATCCAACCGGACAAAAACAAGAGGGTTCGCAATAATGAACGATCTCGGAAGAATGCAATACGTGCAATCAGCACTGCAAGCAAGGCCCCGTACAAGATATAGAGCGCGGTTATCGCACTGCCAAGCTCTTCAAGCTGAGGCAAAGGCACCGGGAAAAACACGCCGCGCAAATACTTCCAACTAAGCAAGCCAGGCAACCAGACATTGTTTAACGCAACGGATGCAAATCCTTCATAGCCACCATATAAGGTACCAAGCGAAAGTGACCGGCATATCAAATACAGGGCAAAGAGGAACCAGTACATCCGTGTCGTTTTGAAAGCCGAAAAAATTGTCTGACGCCAATTTTCGGAACCAGCGCTCGGTCGTGCAGCATTGGCGCAAAACAAATACCAGGTAAAAATGAAAGGCAGAGTCGCCCCGACCTCTTTCGTAAACAGCGAAACGAAGCAAAAACAAAGGCTCAAAATTCTAAGCTTCCGAGAGCTTGTTCTTTCACTGTCGAGCGAAAGAATAAAAGTAAGAAAACCAGCAATATAGAACAGCGTACAAAACGTATCAACACGCCCGCATATCCAGATAACGGACTCAGCATGAAGCGGATGAACAGCGAAAAGCGCTCCGGCAAGAAGCGGAATTACTATTGATGTAATCTGCGCCAGCCTTTTCAGCAAAGCACGGGCAAGAAAGAAAACCAGAACGGTACAGGCGACATGGAGGCAGATTGTCGTGACGTGCGAACCAACCGCGTTAAGCTGATAGACCGCAGTATCGAACACAAGCGGAATCAGCATCATGGGACGATAATGCAACCCCCAGATAGGGTCTTGCATCCAAACGCTGGTGAAATTCTGCAAGAGCAAGAGCGGCTGCGTGTGCAGATAATGATAGATGTACGCGAATTGCTGTTTGTCATCGCTCAAAAATCCGACAGACAGCGATGGAATAAAACAGACAAAAGCGAGCACAGCGAGCAGCCCGGCAGCCAAGCCTACTCTCTTATCGTTTTTGATTGACAACGCTGAGGTCATTTCGCCCGTTCGCCACAGTTGCGCAAGCATATTTCGCGTGCGGCATTGAATATTCCTCAATAGGATATTTCAAAGTGATAACGCTTTGAAGGTGCTATTTTTCATCGCTTTACAAGCAAAAACTGCAAACGGGAGCCTGCTGGTAGAGGCACCCGTTTCAGTCGCATGAAAGCCGCGTTTCTTTTCGAAAAGGCTCTTTTTGAATTACACAGTTACAGCTACTTGCTCTTCAGCTCTGCGTATCGCGTATTCCGCCACCACATAGATTTCGTCGACGAAGGCGAATAAACTGGCAGCAACAGAGACTTCATCCAGCCCCAATTTCTTGCTGACCAGGGCGACTACGCCGTTGAAGGCGGTAGGCAATTGCGCTTCAACTTCCCGAACGGCGCTATCATCAGTCGATGTCGCGAGATGCGCCATCAGTTCCAGCCCAAATCCCATGTTCTGACAGGCCGCACCCACTTCGGATTGCGCTTGCTTTGTGAGACCGATAGCGACCAGAGCTTTCGAGTTCAATTTTGAATCTTTGCAGCTCAACAAATCTTCCGACTGCGCAATAACCTTTTGCAGCCTGGGAATCAAGGGTTTGATCATTTCGACTTTGGCTTGCACTTGGGAAGGAACATCTACGTACATAATTCAATTACCTCGCCTGGAAAGGAGAAACTGTTTGTGCTTGTTGCATCAAACATCAGAAAAGTTTTTTGAAGAATCCGCCGACAGCGCCCGCGATCCCTTTACCGATCGACTTGACTGCGTTGCCGATGCCTTTAGCAGCACTGCCCAGCAATTTGTCTACACCGAGAAGGCTGGTGAAGCCGATGAATGGTCCAACTATCGGCAGGAAGGAAAGTGCGGCTGCAATTCCACTGCCGGCTGCCCCCCACCAGTCACCTTTCATTAAGCTCAAAGCGCCTTTCAATATCGGCATGCTGTGGCCCACTCCTCCGAGTATTCCGGAGAGTCCGCCTTCTGCACCGCCGAACAATCCGGACAGTCCACGGTCTGCGCCACCACCGCCGAACCAATTGGATGGATTAAGGCGACCAAGGATGCCACCGATTTCTTCGGGACCGCCGTGGAGTCCGAACTTCTGCAAGACATCCGGACCACTATGAAGCTTCGAGAAGAAATTCAATGTATCGCCGAATAAAAGCGACGAAGAGTCTCTTTCGCTAAAACCAAGGTCTATAACATCACGTGGGTTTGGTAAGTTGATTCGATCCAGAGAACCAAGAATTCTTTCATTCATGCCGGAAAGCCTCAGCGGTGAGCCTTCGAAAATATTTCCGAAGTCTTCGAAGTCGAGACTCGGGGGCTCGAAGTTCGACAAACCGCCTGGTCTAAAATTCGAAGTGCCTCGACTAAGGCTAAGCAGGTTGAAGTCAGGGACGTCGTGGACAGCATCAGCGACGTGCGAAAGTGCACGATCGAAAACATTCCAGTTCATGGGGGGGGATCCTCCAGAGGAGTGATAGAAGCGAGCCTGGGGCGTTCAGGAGAAGGACTCTGGCGCACGAAGCGCACCAACTCAGACTATGCGTGTCACTGCATGCAGAGTGTGGAACAGTTTGGCTCTAAATATACTAAGGGTCGGCTGCGTTCCGACACTGTCAACATACACCGGAATAGTGACGAAGTTGTGATCAGGCGCAAAGCCTTGCTCAGTCTCCGTTTCCAGCCTCAAAATTCAGGCTGTTTCATGGCAATTCAGCGATGAAAACACCGCTATTTCGGGTGCTAAAATTCAGAGGAATGTCTAGCAATACCCAATCAATACAGCCCCGGCAAACCCTGAGCGCGGTAATCATACAGGCGATAGCGATCGCTGTTACATGCGTGGCTGCAACACAGATTATCTTCCCCGCGCATTTCGAAACGGCCGATGATCTGAATTTCTGCCTGCTGTTATCCGGTGTTGGTCTTACCGACGCACCGACATATCAAACATGGTTTACCAACTTTCTAATTACTTATCCATTGATGTGGATGTATCAATGGTTGCCCGACATCACCTGGTATTCCTTCTATCTGTTTGCGGTTCTTATTGTAGGCTTCAGCTTGGTTGCGATTGTTCTGATGTTGCGCTTCAATCGCGCTATCGGCACCATCCTCTTCCTTATTTATTACATTTGCATAGGCGTGTTCATAGTCAATGGACTGCAGTACACGAGCACAACGGCGTTACTTACACAAAGCGGATTCCTTCTGGCATTTGCGCTGCCCCTGGCTAAACGTTTTAAAAAGGGAAAAATACCCAATTGGGTTCTGATTTCCGCTTTCGCTGCAACTGTATTCGCCTCGCTGATCAGGTTCGAACCCTTTCTTTTAGTTTTGCTTATATCTGCAATTACCTTGCTTGTTGTCGCTCCCAAAAAATTCAGTCTATTAAAGCGCGCCGGCAGAACTTTGATTTGTTTCGCAGTAGCGGTGGCAATTGGCTTTGCTCTTAAGACTGCAAGCAACTATTACTATGATTCCCAACCAGCCTTTGCCGGAGTGCGCGAGTTCTTCCGTCCGTTCAGCGATTTGGCTGATTCAGACAGAAAAAAGACAGCGACAGCAAAGATTGAACTTTCAGACAATGACTACGCGCTGGTAAAACAATTTTTCGTCGCAGAGAAAAGCGTTTTCACAACGCCGTCCCTGACGAATGCGGTAAATGCATCGAGCTTGCCGTTTACCATGGACAAACTAAGCTATGTTTTCTGGGGAAATATTGCACCGATCGGGCTCTTATTCCTGGCTATTGTCTGGTTTCTCGATCCAAAGTTTATGAGCGTTCCGCGTCTTTTGCTATTTTTCCTGGGCACTGCCGCATTAGTCTTGTATCTGGCGTTTTTCATGAAATTACCGACCAGAGTTCACCTCACACTTCTAACGTGCACGGTGACGACGCTGTTCATGTTTCTCGATCGCACCAAGCTGAAAAAACTCGCGCGCCGGTTGGTGAAGGCTAATAAAGTAGAACGGTCGCTCACGATTCCGGCGGCTTGCTTAATTGCTGGAGTGACGATCTTTATTTCGGCGAGTTTGTTGAGCTCGATTACAGAGGAGAAAGCAGCAGAGAACGAAAACGTCAAGGAAGCCATTGCAGTAATCAAACCTGCTCCTGAGAAACTATATATAGTGCTGGGCACAACGACACCGTATCAATTCATGCTTCCTTTCCAAAATCTGCGTCCGCATTTTGCCGGCTTCGACATTTACCGCACCAGCTTATGGAGCAGAATGCCGATCGGTGATGCAATGTTGCGCAAGCATGGCTTCAAAGATCTGAAGGAGGCGTGTCAATCGCCCAACGTTCTTTTTATAAGCAATCCGAGTGCGAACAAGCATTTTGCCCAGTTTTGCAAAGAACACTATGGCATGGATGCAAAGTTTACGAGCGTATACGAAAATCAAATGCTGGGCATGTCGGTGTTCAAACTTCAGCTCACACCAGAGAGTACTTAAACACGGCTGGGAATCAGCTTGTTACGCAGATTGTTGATTGGCGATTCGAAGAGATACCATGACGCCGACGCAAGAAGTGCCGTGCTGACGAAACCAATGGCAATTTTTTCTGGCAGTGGAAAATCGATGAGCAAGTACAAAATCGGAAGATGGAAGAGATACATTGCATAGCTGATCTGTCCAAGATGCACGAGAAGTTTGTTCGACAGTGATTTGCAGATGAATTGATTGCGGGTGCGCCAAAGCGAATAGAAGAACAGCGCGAGCGCGGCGGAATCGAGAAAGATCATGGTATGCGGCAAAGTCTTGTCGAAAGACTGCCAGGCAATGAGGGCGACATTGAGTGCCAGAGAAACAAGAAGAAGGCGGGTAGTATCACCTTGTTTGATCTTCATGTCGTAGTAGCCGGCTATCGCACCGGCCAGCAAACACTGTCCGGAAGACGGCAAAAGTAATTTCCACTTATGACCGGGAAAGGCAGCGGCACAAGTTGTATGCACAACAAAGCAGATCGCAAGCAAGGCAACTATAAGATTGAGACGGTGCTTTTTGGGAGTGAACAAAAATGCAAGCGGAAACAACAAATAGAATTGCTCTTCAACAGCCAGGCTCCATAAGTGGCAAACCGAGCCTTCCATTTGATTGATCGAAAACAAATAGATGTTGGAGACATAAGTGACAAACGGCAATGGTTCGGGCAATTGCCCACAAACGAAAAGAACCGCAAGCGTCAAATAGTAAATTGGGAAAATTCTGAGCGTTCGTCTCAACCAAAACTCGCGAACATCACTCCATGTTTTGCCTGTGTCGGAACCAATCAAAATACGAGTGATCAAAAAGCCGCTCAAAACCAAATAGGCATAAAATCCAAAACTGCTTGCAGCATTGATGAATCCACTTCCGATAAAACTGCTGATGTGCGACGTAGTTACGTGACCTGCATACACAGAAATAAACATGAGCGCGCGCATGCTGTCGAAGTGCAGGCGCCGGGATGGCAAATGGGTTTGTGATGATTGCGGCGGAGCCTGAAGTTTTGAAACTTCGCTAGCCGGCTCCAGGGTCGCTTGACAACTCATTTTGCTGAGTGCTCTATGGGCAGTAAGTGTCACGAACGGGCGATCATAGCACTTACCCAGGGGTAGTCAGTACATAGCAATTCTCACATTGAGCCCGCCGCTGAACTTATTTTCACCGTTTTGATGAGCCAAAGCGCAGAGCGGTATCATGGGTCAGATCCTTATCTTGTGCTCATCTCCATGCAGTGCGACAATCCCACCGCCGAGGCAGTCGCCTCTGAAAAGATTATAAAGCCGCATCCTCTGGGCACTTTCGCAGTTTTTGCCGTCATATTTCTCATCGCCTTTTCGCCGGCATTTCTGGCGACATACGGGCTTTTAGACGACTACTTCATTCTCAACCTTACTCTTACCAAAGGTGCCTGGTGTCCTGAGATCATCGGCAACATGATGGCGCAGGGCCGCCCGCTGAACCTGCCTTTTATCGCCGCCGCGTTCTCACCATTGAGCGGTATAGGCGACATCGTTTATCTGCGAATCATCGCCACCCTCGGCGTTGCGCTTCTCGCCACACTATTTTTCAGGCACGCAATGCACGTTGGCTGGAATCGCGCCCAATCGTTCGCGCTGTCGTTATTTGTTTTTTCGCAACTTCCATTTCAAGTACTGGCCGGGTGGGGATTGGTCGGATTTCTTGGCGCCATCCGCATCCCGCTTGCATACGTTTCTTATTTCCTCGCCAAATATGCCGCTGAAAAACCTGTAAAATCGCTGGGTTTTGCCTGCATGTACCTGGCGACGGTACTGAGTTTGAGCGCTGCTCTTGCGATGCACCAGACGGCAGCAATGTTTTTTTGGGTCGGGTTTGCTCAAGACTTGCTTTCGCCCAAGCGCTGTGAAATTTCACGCAAGTTGCTGGCAGTGACTTTCACCGCCTTCGGCGCCGCCTGCGGCATCGAGCTTCTAGTTTCACTTTTCGGCAAACGAAACTACGCCGAGTATCTTATTTCGGACCGCAAAGATCTGTCCCTCCAACCCCTTCAAAAGCTTGTCTGGTTCTTTGACGAGCCGCTCAATAGCTGCCTCAATTTCAACAACCTCAACGCAAGCTATTTCGTCGCGATCGGTTTTGCGGCGCTGATTATCATTGGTTTGACGTTTTACATCAAAAAGCTCCAACCGCAAAACATACTCAAGCAGCGTGTCTTTTTCCTGCTAGCCTTGCCGTTTTTGTGTTACACACCAAATCTCATCGTTTCAGAATCATGGGCAAGCTATCGCACGCTCTATGCACTTTCCACCTTGATGGTTCTCTACCTCTTCTGCGCGATTCAGGGAATCGCAGCCAAACTCGCAGTGAGCACCCGCGCAATCACACTTACTGTTTTTCTTGCCGCAATCCTGAGCCTGTTCTGCGCCAATCGAACAATCGCGACCTTCATTGCCGAGCCTCAAGCCAAAGAACTAGAGTTGGTCCGGTATCGATTGCAAAATGAGAAATCTTCAAAAGCATTGAAACATTTAGAAGAACAAATGCAGCCACCGAAGGGCAAAGGGCCGTTCGATATGTGGAAATACGATGCGAAATCTTTGTTGCCGAACTACAATGACGTTATCGCGCCAGGGGCTTTCTATGACGAATTCGGGCGGCCGTCATCATCACGCCCGTTTGTAGGCAAAGCCATGGTCCAATTGCTACTGCGCGAAAGTGCCGGTAAATGAAACGGTTTTTAGATCTCGCATGACGTCTGCGAATCACTTCAAACAGTTCTTTATTCGCGTGTTGCAGGGTAATATTTAGGCTTGGCACTCACAGCATATTAGCGCTCACTAAGGTTCAAACTTGCTGCCATCACCGAGCAATGCGAAAGCCACTGAAGCCGGTCACCAAATTGCTGACCGCGCCGGCGCTGATGTGCGCAATTTCAAATACAGCATCGTTGTTCCCGTGTTCAATGGGGCGGACAAAATCGATGAGCTGTTTTGCCGAATAGCCGAAACTTTCAACAGCAAAGGTTGCCGATACGAAATCGTCATCGTGAATGATGGCAGTACCGACAGCACATGGGAAAAAATCACCCGCGCCGCGACCGGCAATCCGAACATCATCGCCGTCAATCTAACCAGGAATTTCGGGCAACAACCTGCAGTTCTGTGCGGACTGGCAAATTCTACCGGCGACTACGCTCTGACCATCGATGCGGACCTTCAGAATCCGCCGGAAGAGTTGTTCAAACTGATCGAACCGGCCGTCGAAAAGAAGCTCGAAGTTGTATTCGCAAAGTTCACGAAAAAACGACATGCTCTTTATCGCAGATTGGGCAGCAATGTTATCTATTTTCTCAACGAAGTGATTTTCGACAAACCAAAAAATTTGAGCATCTCGAACGTGAGACTGCTGTCCAGAGATGTAGTCGCACGAATGTGCCGGCGACACACGCCGTTTCCATACATCAACGGATTGGCGCTTCAGTGCTCCGCTCCTGAAAAACGCGCCAACGTGATGGTAGAGCACCACAAAAGAATCGGCAGCAAATCGACTTATACACCTGTGAGAATCGCGCAGCTTGTCGGCATAATCATTATGAATTATTCGCAGTTACCGAAAGTCATCTCAAACATTGGTTTTGGCACCGCCTGGTTCAGCTTTGTTCTAACCACCGCATTTATCGCCAAACACTATTTCCTCAGCTCTGCGATTCCCGAGTACACCCCCATTCTCGCCGTACTCACAGGGTGTTGCGGAATACTCGCATTGCTCGTCGGCATACTTGGAAGCTACTGCGCAAAAATGGCGCAGTCCATATCCGCGGGCTCCGCGGGGTCTGCTTGCACAAATTACGAAATCGGAAGCATCATAAAAGGTGGCTAGACATTTTTTCATTGCCGGAGCTCAGCGGTCCGGCACCACTTACCTGCATACGATACTGACTCAGCATCCGGAAATCGAGCTCAACCAACCCTGGTGGCCGGAGCCGAAGTTTTTTCTCAACCCGGATGCTCCCTCGCGCAAAGAGGAGTATTTGAAGAAGTACTATTCCCGAGCCGACGCCACCATACGTGGTGAAAAGACAGTGTGCTACATGGAACACACTGAGGTCATCGAAAGAATTGCTCGTACATTTCCGGATGCACTGATTATTTTTATGCTGCGAGATCCGGTGGACCGCGCGATTTCAAATTACTGGTACAGCGTGGGAAACAAACTCGAAGATTTGAGCATAGAAGAGGCTCTCACCAACGAGAGTTTGAAGGATCGCCCATATGATACGAAGAGCATTACGGGCTGCCCTCCATACAACTATTTGGAACGTGGCAAGTACGTTGCCTATCTGGAGCATTACCTCAAACATTTTGACCGCAGCCGGATCAAATTGCTGATATCGGAGACTTTCTTCAACGATCAAAAAGCAATCAGCGACTTATTCGAATTTCTGGGAATCGAGACAAATTTTTCACCGCCTTCGATGAGTGAGAAAATCAACTCGTATGTTCCGAAGGAAGCGGACTGCAAAACAAGCGAAGTCGAGCGATTTCTTAGCTCATATTATGCAGATTCGGTGAAGGAGCTGTCCGACCGCTATTCGCTGGACACAAGCATGTGGAAGCCGGCGCGAATGCTGCTTTGATCAGCAGTTTAATTCAGTTCAGGTCGATGCGGCGGTACACTCAATTCAATTCTTTCGCGTCCGCCATCGGAAACGTCACCGTCACACACGTACCGATGCCGAGTGTGCCGGTTTCAATCGAAACCTTGGCTTTGTGAGCCGCAGCGATTTCCTTGACGATGGGCAGACCAAGTCCGCTGCCTGGAGCTTCCGTACCCAAAATTCTGTAAAACCGCTCGAAGACACGATTTCTCTCTTCTTCCGGAATTCCCGGACCATTGTCTTGCACCGTCAGGCGCACCGCATCGCCATTGCTGACGCGCACCGTGACACTGCCTCCTTCCTGCGTGTATATAACCGCGTTCTCTATGAGATTCGACGTGAGTTCGGTGAGATCCGCCATTTCACCGTATATCATCGCAGGCTTGTCTGAGCCGATAAAACACAGCTCGACGTTTCTCGGCACAGACTCGGAAACAAACTCAGAAGTGGCCTCCGATGCAATGAAGTTCAAATCTAAACACTCGTAATGCCTGTCAATTGAGTTGACGGGCTCCGCTTTGGCAAGTGTCAAAAGTTTGTTGGCCAGATGCGTCATGCGATCGGTCCCAGCTTCGATTCGCTCCAGAACAGCCTTCATTTTCTCTTCGGAAGGCAAACGTTTTGCCGCATATATGAAAGTCTTCAGCCCTGCAAGCGGAGTGCGAAATTGATGCGCGGCGTTAGCAACGAATCTATTCTGATGCTCAATGTCATCGCGCAGCCGCTCCAGCAAATCATTGATTGCATTGACGAGCGGGCGCACCTCCCGTGGTGTGTCATCGGATTCGATTGGCGTGAAATCAAGCTGAGACCGCTTCGACAAATCTCCTTCCAGAGTCTTCAACGGTTTAAGCCCGCGCGTGACACCGAATGAAACACAGAATGCACCTAAGATAATAAGAATCATCTGCGGCAAGACAATGCTCAACAAAATATGATGAGTCATATCGTGCCTGCCATTGAGTGTTTGTGCTACCTGCACCAACAGTGACTGTTCGCTGACATTGGGAACATCAACCTTTATACGCACCATGCGAACGTCCTGCCCGTTCAAAGTGGCGTTTCTGAATTTTGGTTCGGTTGTGTCCAGGGGACCTATCGGCCGCGGCAATATCGCATCACCACAGATTCTCTTTAAGTCGCGCGTCAAAACCTGAAAATACACTTTGTCGCGATT
>JADYYD010000091.1 GCA_020853845.1 Candidatus Melainabacteria bacterium | reverse complement strand
TCTTTTACGAAGCCACCGTTATGTATTGGATCAGCTTTTTGAGGCACCCAGTCATTCAGCATGTACGGAATCGGCTTGGTCAAATCTTTCCAAACTTTGAGGTCGCGATCGCGCTCGCGCAGGTCCCTTTTGTCTTTGCCTCTGGAATCGCTGTCAAGCAAGCGTTCATCATCTGTTTTTGCAAACAGATCTTTTGTCCTGGCACCACCATCATCGGGCCGCGTATCTTTTTTGCGTTTCGATAAATCCGTATAGCTTTGTTTGCGAAAATCCGTATCAATAAAAGTCTGTTTTTTAAACTCAGAACCATCGAATCGGTCATAAAGGCTGCGAGTGTTTTGCTGCTCTTTTGCCTCAATCGCGGCTTTCTCTCTTAGCCGCCGCAAAGCACTAATTTCATGTTCTTCTCTTTTTTTGAAATCGTCCTTGCTCTGATCGTCGATGGTCGGATCTCGTTTAATGCCGGACTTATCGTCTTGTGTCATCAGATCGTCAAAGTCATCGGCCAGGGCACCGCCCATAGTACCGGCACAAAAAATTGAAAACACCGAAAAAATCGACCACGCCAAACTGGCACGAAAAATTCTTCTTTCGTCCAGCCGGCATTGCTCTTGACTGCGGTTACCCATGCTCGTGATTCTACTCTTCCGCATGGACGTTGCAAAAGGTCCGTTGTCAAATTTTGCACGCGGGTAAACCCCGATATCAAGCCGAGATGTAAAGGCCAGATATCGAGCCACGATATCAAGAACTCGCAGGTACGCGCATTATAAGCAATACCTTCTAGTTATCGAGTAGAATTATCCGCTTCACCACTATTTGGTTTTTAATAAATGATCCGCAGGAAACCAGGAAACAGCTTTCTCGTTATCCTGGTTTTTGTCGCCGTCTTACTGACAAGCTCGGGGATTCCATCGTTCGCCGCCGGGCGCGAAGTGGAAATTCCAGACATTCAATTTCAGCCGATACGCCCTACCCAAGCGATTACCATTCGCGAAGCTGTTGACGTCTCGCTCAGAAACTATCCGCAAATTACTCAAAAACTTTTCAAGCTCAGAGCAGCCAAAGCCAATGTATCGCTGGCAAAGACTCAATACTTGCCTAACTTGAACGTAGACACACAGGTTTCGGCTGTGACGCCGAACCGCATAGCCAGCGTGGTTATGAACAACGTCTCCGGCTTTGATACGGTGCCTGTAGACTCCGGTCCGACAGTGAGCAGCACCACGCTCAAACCAGAATGCAACAACTTGCAAGGTTTGAACTTGAACTGGCTGCTCGTCGACTACGGCATGCGTAAAGCCAACGACCGTTTTGCCTACGCCGACGCACGAACCGCCCGCGCCGACGTTGCGCTCACCAAACTCGATGTCGCATTCCATGCGGCAGACGCCTTTCTCGATGCGGTCGCCGCCAAGCAGATCATCCGTTCAACCCTGGCGGCGCTCGAGCATATGGAAGCCGCCAACCTGCGTGCCAAGACACTCGTCGCCGAAGGTCTGCGCCCCGGCGTCGACGCCGCAGACTGGGATTACGAAGTTTCCAGAACCAAAATCGCACTGATCAAAGCAGAAAAAAATACGCGCATCGCATATGTCGACCTTGCCGAAAAGATGGGCTTAGCGTCCACGGACATCGACATCATTTCCGACCCGCTGGTGCGCAGCCCACTCAAGGTCACTTATTTGCAGCCGGTCGACCTCACCTCTCACCCTCTGGCGCGCATGAAAGAAGCGGAGATGTACAGATGGAAGGCGAAATGGGACGTACTGGACAAAGCCTGGCGCCCACATTTGTGGCTGAACGCATCCGTGTGGGGCAGAGGCAGCGGTGCGCCGCGCTCTGTCAATCCGATTGGGTCGGTGGCGGGCGGATTTCTCCCGCAAGTCTTCAACTACATGGTCGGTGTCTCGTACAGTTTTCCGGTTCTTGAATACTTTCCGCTGAAGGCGCAAAAAGACATGGCGCGCAGCAATCAATTGGCTGCCAAGGCTGATTTCGAGCTGGCCATGCAGGTTCTGGAAAAGAAGGATGCCCGCGCTCGCATTCAGTTGGAAATGACGCGCAAGGTCGCCGCGCAAACTCCTATCCTGGTCGAATCCGCGCGAGTGAGGGAAATCAAAGTTTTGAAGCGCTACAGCGCAGGGCTGACCAACATGGTGTCGCTGGCCGATGCCGAAAAAGCGCTTGCCGAGGCGGAAGTTGAAGACGCTCTGGCACAGATCGATGTGTGGCGAGCCATTCTTCATCTTGGCTACGTTCAAGGAGACCTCGGACCATTTCTGCAGCTTGTCGACATCGTCGAAGGCAGCAGAAGAAATGACGGTTAGCGACAGGCAGATAGAGAAAGCACCAGGCGGAAGACAGCAAAAAGTCAGCAGGAAAAAAAACAGTCTCATGTGGATAATCGCATTTGCAATGAAACGACCGATCACTGTGGTGGCGGCCGTTTTGAGCATCGTGCTGATTGCTGTAATGGCGATTACGAGCATGAAACGCGATATCTTCCCGGACCTCAAAATTCCTGCGATTTACGTAATCCAGGGTTATGGCGGCATGTCGCCGGAGCAGATCGAAGGCTACATCACCTCTACCTACGAGTTGTACTTTCTGTACGTGCCGGGTATCGAACACATCGAATCGAAAACGATTCAAAACCTCGCTCTCATCAAAGTCTACTTCCACCCCGACACTGATATGGCCAGCGCGATGTCGGCAATCGTCGCCATGTCAAACCGCGCCACAAGCTTGATGCCGAAGGGGACATACAACCCATTCGTGCTTCGATTCGACCCTGGAAGTTTGCCTGTAGGTCAGCTTGTCTTATCGTCCGAGACAAAATCAGTTAAAGAATTGGAAGACTTAGCGTACACTCGGATAAGACCGATGCTGGCGACGGTGCCCGGTGCTGAAGCGCCTCCACCGTTCGGCGGCAATGTCCGCAGTATCGTCATCAGCGTCGATGCCGATAAGTTAAGACGCTACAACATCTCCGGCGATGAGGTGATCAAAGCGCTCGACGTGGGCAACCAGGTGCTGCCCGCCGGCAACGTTCGCACCGGCGACTACATGCGTATCGCGCCTGTCAACACCGATTTGCCGGATATACATCAACTGGATTATTTGCCCATTCGCACCGGGCACGGACCGCAAATTTTCATCAAAGACATCGGCGTCGTGCAAGATTCGTCAGACATTCTTGCCGGTTATGCATTGTTTCAAGGAAGACAAACCGTCTACATCCCGGCAGTGAAACGAGCCGACGCATCGACGGTTTCCGTGGTGGATGCGCTCAGAGGAGCGCTGCCACGAATGCAAAGCGTTCTGCCGAGAGACGTAAGAATCAGCTACGAATTCGACCAATCAAAGTACGTGCGAGAGGCGATTAACGACGTCTTTCATGAAGGGCTGATGGGCACGATTTTGCCCGGTCTGATGATTTTGCTTTTCTTGAAAGATTTCCGAAGCACGTTGATTGTTGTAACTACAATTCCGATTTCGCTGCTCTCGGCAATCGTCGGATTGTGGTTATGCGGGCAAACCTTCAATATCCAGACTCTGAGCGGGCTGGCGCTGGCAATCGGGATTCTCGTAGACGAAGCGACGGTTTGTATTGAAAACATTCACAGTCACCTTGCCGAAGGCGCGATACTGCATCGCGCCGTTTTCGACGCTTGCGTTGAAACAATGGTGCCCAGATTGCTCGCCATGTTGTCCGTGGTTGCGGTGTTCGTTCCGTCATTCTTTATGACCGGCATCACGCGAGAACTCTTCATTCCGCTTTCTCTGGCAGTCGGATTTGCGATGATCGCATCGACGACCCTTGCCTCTACGCTGGTGCCGATTATGGGCGTCTGGCTGATTAAACCGGAGCACGGCAAGGAAGGCGAGCCCAGAGAAGAGAAACGCGACTGGATCGAAGGCGTAAAAGATAAGCTGGGCGAATTATTGAAACTACTGATGCCAATCAGGTATCTGGTTATCGCCTTTTACCTGGGCATTTCGATAACGCTTGTCATTGTCATGTACAACACGATCGGCAAACAATTGTTCCCTGATTCGGGAAGCAGTCAGTTCCGCGTTCGCATCACCTCACCAACAGGCATGCGCGTGGAAGCTCTGGAACAGCGCGTGCTGAAAACTTTGAAAGAGATAAAGGCCCTGGCAGGGGAAGAGAATGTCGAGAAAACTCTAGGTTACGCCGGACAGCAGCCGCCGTTTTTCGTTATCAGCTCGGCATTCCTGTGGACCAGCGGACCGCATCAAGCCGTCATGGATATCCAGTTGAAAGACGATGCCAAAATCAACATGCCCGACTTCAAGGAAAAGCTTCGCAAACGTCTTTCAGTAGCCATACCGGATACGAAATTCTCATTCGAGCCCGGCGATCTTGTAAGCCAGATTATGAACCTTGGCTCGCCGACACCAATCACTGTTCAAGTGACCGGGCACAATTTGATTGCCGACAAAGTTTTTGCAGGGAAGATCTTGAAGGAGATGCAAAAGATTCCCGAATTGCGCGATTTACAGTGGGGACAGGCTCTCGATTATCCATCCGTGCAGGTCGATATTGACAGAGAACTGGCCGGACAGCTTGGCGTCACACCGCTGGACATCGGCAGATCGCTGCAGCCCGCGTACTTCTCCAGCAGATTCGTGCATTTGAGCTTGTGGCGCGACAAAGACAGCGGATTCTCCTATCAGGTCCAGGTGCAAGTGCCGCAGGATCAAATTCGTTCGAAAGACGACATCGAGAAATTCCCGACGATGAACAGCTCTCGCAAGATTCAAATGCCTGAGTTCAACGACGAATTGGAAGATCCGATGACCAACAGATTTTATCCGGATCACAAAACTCGCTACCCGCAACACCCACTAATTCAGGACGTCGCAAAAGTCAGTTATGGTGTCACCAGTGGTGAGTTCGATCGATACAACATGATGCGCATGGTGTCACTCACCGCCAACCTGCAGGGCAATGATTTAGGAAGGGTCGGTGACGCTGTAAAAGAAGCAGTGAAGCGCGCAGGCAAACCGCCGGAAGGAGTCTTCGTCGACGTTATGGGGCAGGTGCCGTTGCTGGAAGACACATTTTTCCACCTCCTTTCCGGACTGCTGCTCGCGGTTGTGGTTATCACACTTATGCTGCTTGCATATTTTCAGGCGGCAAGAGTGGTGCTGATCGTAATGTCTACAACGCCCGCCATTTTGCTCGGCGTTTTGACAATACTCACCGTCACAGGAACGACTCTCAACGTTCAATCATTCATGGGTGCAATCATGTGCATCGGCGTCGGAATCGCCAACGCGATCCTCATGGTCGTATTCGCGGAGGAGAGCCGTGCCAAAGGCATGTCCGCGGAGCAAGCCGCCATCCATGGGGCCCAGCAGCGCATGCGTCCGATTTTGATGACTTCTATAGCGATGGTGGCGGGTATGGTGCCTATGGCTTTGTCCACCACTCAAAGCGCGCCGCTTGGTCGCGCCGTCATCGGCGGCTTGTCCATGTCGACAATGTCGGTTTTAACTTTATTGCCGCTCGTATTTGCAATTATTCAAAAGACTGCAACTCTAAAATCCAGATCACTCCACCCGGACGATCAAGGTGTTTAGCAAAGGACCAGAAGCATGATGGACAGTCAATCGAGACAAGCAATCTTCAGCCCGAAGAACCTCATATTCGTCGCCATCGTGCTGGCGCTGGCGGGTATCGGATTCTTCTTCCTGCAAATGCGGCACAACCGTCCGCTGGTCTCGACCGAAGTGAAGCAAACAGTGGTATCAGTGCCGACTGTAAAAGTGGTATCAAAAACACTCTTCCGCGAAGATCAACTGCCCGGCGAAATCAATGCCTATCAGGATGTGCTGATCTACCCCAAAGTCCCCGGCTTCATAAAATGGCTGGGAGTGGACCGCGGCTCCATCGTCAAAAAAGGTCAGTTGATGGTGAAGATGTACGCGCCGGAGTATCTTGCTCGCAGAACCGAAGCGATGGCGAAAACATCCGCCGTCGCAGCGGCACTTTCCGCAGAAGAGTCGCGACTGGCTGACTTGAAGGCAGAGCTGAAAAAGGTACAGGCCAATTTGCTTGCCGATCAATCAACATATCAGCGCGTCTACACGGCGTCACTGGTGCCCGGTGTCATCGCGGATAACGATGTGGTTCAGTGGGCGCAAACAGTCGAGCAAGATCGCCAGGACGTCAACACTTACATGCAGCGAGTCAATGCAAAAGCAAAAGAAGTGGCGATGAAAAAGGAAGAAGTAGACGCCATGACACGGTCGTTTGAAAATTACGCCGACATCGCATCTTATCTCGATATTCCAGCACCGTTCGATGGTTATGTGACCGAGCGCAAAATGCACGTGGGCAGCTTCGTAGGACCGGACGGCACCGGCGCCTATCCGCCCATTTGCCGTTTGAAACAGCTCGACCTATTGCGCATAGTGGCGCCTGTTCCCGAGGTCGATGCGGCAGGTGTCGTAGTTGGCTCTCAAGTTCAATTCTCGGTATCCTCCTTCCCTGACAAACGTTTTTCCGGAACAGTCGCGCGCATCAGCAACGATCTGGATAAAGAAACCAGAACGATGCCGGTCGAACTCAACTTCCTCAATCCGGATTTCAAAATCCTTCCCGGTATGTTCTGCAAAGTGTACTGGCCGACACGTCGCCACGAAGCTTCGCTGTTCGTACCGATTTCCGCGGTCGTAACAACGCCACTCAACACGTTCGTCTGCAAGATCAAAAACGACGTCGTCGAATGGGTTACCGTTCGCAAAGGGCAAATCATGGACGGCATGGTCGAAGTTTTCGGCAATCTGCAAGAAGGCGACCTGGTCGCGCAAGAAGGCAGCGAAGAATTGGACAATCAATCCAGGGTAAATCCGGTCGGCAAACCAGTCGACAAGAGTTAAGATATAGCCATGCGCTGGAAAACATTTCTCACGGTTTGCCTAACTATTGTTTCATCGTCAGCGCCTGCATTGGCGGAAAGCTTCAAAAGCACATTGGAGAAGTCCTCAACGATGGAAAAACCGATGTTCAAGGGCATTGAGCTTTATCTCTGGGAACTGAACGGCAAGACAGTCTGGACTATCCTGCCCGGAACCAATCGACTGAAAATGGATGCAGAAATTCGCAACGCAAAGGATGCGATCAAGTCGAAAGACGAGTTGGAAAAATTGCTGGCGAAACTCGCCCCGGGCGAGTATGTGTTTTACAAAGACATGACGAAATCCAGTACCAAAGCATCAAGACATGCAATTGACGCAGAAGCAGTCAAAAAAATCTGCGAGAAATTTCAATTGAATTACGCAGGAGATTCGGGCGAATCAGCAGAGGCCAAATAAAGGTTTTTGCTGCGCAAGCAAAACTTCCTGGTAAACGAGCCGATTTTTGTTCGCGCCTACTTCGCTTCGGCTAAGATTTTTGCAGCGCGACTTTCAGCTTCGGTGGCATCATTTATGCGGCCCAGACTGCGAAGAACTTGCGCGTAATCTCGCAAGCACGCAGCCAGCAATGCGTCTTTCTCTCCGACAGCGCCCTCGGTGCTGGCAATTGCCCACTCATAGAACGTGCGCGCTTCCTCGAGTTTTCCCTGCTTATAATTCGAATAAGCAAGGTCGTTCAAAATTTTTGCAGTCTCAATGCTATTAGGACCAAGAGCGGATTTCCCCGTGGTCAGCGCATTGCGAAAAAGCTCCGCAGCCTTGTCGGAATTGCCGAGCTGCAGTTCAACGGAAGCGAGTGACGCTCGTGTATTTATCGTCAATAAGTTATTGGTGCCATAAGTCTGATCGTAAATAGAGAGCGCGCGAATCAGCAGCGGCTGCGCTTCTTTGTAGCGCTTTTCGGCAATGTACAACTGAGCCAGCCCGTTCAGATCATTTGCGACTGAAGGATGGCTTGGACCAAGCGCGTCAATATCAATGGCAATCATGCGCTGATAATATGCTTCGCCTTTTTGATATCTGTTCTGCTTGAAAATCGAGTCGCTGAGCACCTTGTATGCAGGCGCGAGCGTCCTGTCGGAAACAGGATCGATCAATCCACGCAGAGCGACGGCAGTGTTTGCGTCCGTCTGAGTCTGACGAGTGGTGCTCAACTGGTTCTGGCTGGCAATTTGAAATTGCGATTGCCCACCGGTTGGTGGATCGATCGCCTGACGCAGCTCAATTTTATTTGAATCTTGAACTCCGCCCTGAATGCGCTTTTCAGATTGCTTAACGGGCGGGTTTTTACTGTTTAAAATGTCTTCCTGAAAATCATGAATCAGATCCTTACTGGATGTGTCTTCGCCCTTGAGCAAGTTTCCATAATCATGCATGACGCCTTGCAATTGTCTGGCCGCATCAGCATTCGGATCGGACGAAAGAATCGAAATTGCTCTTTGATAATGCACTTCAGCATCCTTCACACGCCCGGCTTTTTTGCTTGCCCGGCCAATGCGATGCAACGAACCTGCCACAAGAGGACTGTACGGTCCGTAACTGCTTTCGTTGATGGAAAGCGCCCTTTGGTAGTAGCCCATCGCTGCGGCATGGTCACCACCCGACTCTTGCAAGGAACCAAGAGCCATCAAAACCGGTGCCACTTGCGAGCTTCCGGAGCCATAGCGGCTGGTCAGCAATCTCAGCAACTTTTGATACAGCGTTTGCGCTTCGCCGGTCTTCCCTTCAAGAGCCAGCGTTGCAGCCAATTTGAGCATGCACTTCTCTTCGTCCGCTGCACTTTTCGATTGTTTCAAAACCAGCGAATACGCGCCTCTAAACTTTGTTTCCGCAAGCGACAAACTTTCTTGATCTAACGCGCGCTGTCCATCAGCGAGCAAAGAAGACCACGATTCCGGCGCGGCAAGCGCCGCCGGGGCGCCTAACAACACTCCAACTTGCAACCCGACGACTGCCACAGAAGCCAGCACAGAGCGGCTTACCCATCGCTTCGCGTGGAAATTCTCGTAACTAGTCAATACCTTCACGGACACTCCGCGCCAAAATCTCGCAAGATGTATATTTTACCGGATTGCGCAACAGAAACTCCGGCGCGCCCAGGGTTGCAAAGCGAATCTATAAAATTGCGGGCAGGCTAATGGAAAGAATGACTATATTCGCAAATGACATCAACCTGCACGTGCAAATCGACGGAGATGGTCCGCCCGTTCTCCTCCTGCATGGCTTCCCCGACACATCCCATCTCTGGAGGCATGTGACGCCGGTTCTGGTTGCCGCCGGATTCAAGGTCATCGCCTTCGACCAGCGGGGCTTCGGGCAGTCCGATGCGCCCGAAAGCGTGGACGCATATACGATCGATAAGATTGCCGCAGATGCGGTCGCCCTGCTCGCAAGGCTTGGCGTGAGTGAAAAGGTAGGTTTGGTCGGGCATGACTGGGGCTCTTTCATCGGCTGGTTTCTTTGCCTGACGCGCCCGGAATTGTTTCATTCCTTTGTTGCTGTTTCCGTCGGACATCCTTTTGCTTATCGACATGCCGGTCCCGCTCAGTGGCTGAAGGGCTGGTACATTTTGATGTTTCAAATCCCAGGCTTGGCAGAAACGCTTTTTTCGGCGAACAACTACAGAGCCTTGCGTAAGATATCAAAAGACCCTGAGGATGCAGAACAGCGCGTCTTGAGCTTCTCTCGAAAGGGCCGACTGACAGCGGCATTAAACTGGTATAGAGCAAATTTTGGAAAGTTGCTCTCTTTCACTTTCGGCAAAAACAGCGTGCCTACGCTGGGAATTTACTCAGTCGATGATGTTGCTCTCACAGAAAAACAAATGACCGACTCGCAAAAATACATGAGCGCTGATTGGCAGTACGTGCGAGTCGAAGAGTCATCGCACTGGATTCCGCTCGATGATCCAGCACAACTGGCAGCGGAAATAATCAGATGGTGCCGGCGACCTATTTAGATGCCAGATCCAGCTCGGTTTTCCAATCGATATTGTATGGCTCAACAGGCTTGCCGTTGGCATCGAGGAAATCGCTTCTCGTATACAACTGATTGTTCCGCGCAAACTTGTTATCGACCCAGCGATACGCAAGGCATGAAGCATTGATGCTTACGAAAGGCCCAATTTCCAATTCTGCATCGCGCTTTTTGATAATACCGACAGGATCGCAGTCGTCGAGAAAGTCGCTCAGCCAGTAGTTTTTGACGTCATATGCAACCAGCTCAAGAGCACGAGTCGCAGCTTCCGACGGCAGCACAAATAGGATACGCAAAATTTTGCCTTCGCCAATAGTCACAAACTGGTCGCTAAGATACTGATTTACAGCAAAATGCGACTCTTTTACGAAAGCGCTGTGCCAGTCAAGAACGGAGAAAAACTGATCGAAAGCGGCTTGAGAGGTTACTAGTGTCAGGGGCGGTTCCATTGCATCAAACTCGTTTTAGTACCAAAACAATCTTAAGTCTCAAGTAGTTTGCTCAGCGGCAAGATCAAACTGTGCGGGCCAATCAATATTGTACGGCTCGACTATTTTACC
>JADYYD010000090.1 GCA_020853845.1 Candidatus Melainabacteria bacterium | reverse complement strand
TTGTCCGTGTAAGTTTCCAGATAGTCACGAGGCAAGTCGTAGAGCTGACCTTCCAGAAGGCGCTGAGCTAGACCACCTTGTGTTTCCAATCCGAGCTGGAACGAACCGGTCAAATATTTCTTCGCCTCGTTCAACTCTTTATCGGTGACTTTGATATTGCGAATGCGAGAAAGTTCGTAGAAAAATTCTTGCAGCGATGGTGCGGTCACTTCGGTTCTCACCGATGCCTCAGCACCAAAAGAGCCCGGCTCCTTGCCGGCATGGACGCCGGAATAAGCACCATATGTGAAGGATTTTGCCTCGCGCAGGTTGAGGAACAATCTGGAGTTGGCGGCACCGCCGAGAATTTGATTGGCGAGCACCATGGCGTAATAGTCGGGATCTGTGCGTTTGATACCGATATTGCCGAGCTTGATATTGGACTGAACAGAGCCCGGACGATCTACCAGGTAGATGCGCTGCTCCGTGCGGGAGGGCACGCCCGAGCTGTCGATTCGAGCCGCACGACCAGGCTTCCACTGCTCAGCAAAATCTTTGCTGATGAGCGGGCGAATTTTTGCCGAATCGAAGTCGCCGATAATTACCAGCGCCGATTCATTAGGCAAATAATTAGCGCGGTGAAACGCTTCCAGATCCTGGCGAGTAATGGATTTTACCGACTCTGGTGTGGGAGCGATTTGAGAATAAGGATGGTCGCCGAAAACGACTTTGGCAAAACGTTCTTCAAGAAGGAAGTCCGGATTGCTGCGCTTCATCGCCAGCTCTTGAATGAGATTGGTTTTCTTGAGGTCGAACTCGGCTTGCGGGAAAGTCGGGTTGAAGAGCACGTCTTCGAAAACCTCGATCAGCCTGTCAGCGTAGCGAGAGAGCACCGAGCTGCTGACGATGGTGAAATCATTGTCGGCCCCTGCCTTCAAGGCACCACCGATGAAGTCAACCTCATCGGCGATTTGTTTGCTGGTCCTTTTCTTCGTTCCTTCCGTGAGCATATCGGCGGTGAGGGAAGCAACGCCTCTTTTCTTCGCCGGGTCGATTGCCGAGCCGATTTTCAGGCCGAGCGCCATGGTCACCAGCGGATATCTGTGATCTTCTACCAGTTGCACCGAAAGGCCATTGGTGAGTTTGAACGATTCAATTTTCGGCAGTTTGAACGGGCGAGGCGGCGGCGATTCGGGCGGCTTTTTCCTCCAGGCTTCCGCTGCCGACGATTCGGACTTAGCGGCGCTTTCAGACGAGCCTTGCGCCCAGGCTGAGATTACGGGAATCTGCATGCTCAGCGCGATAAGGAGGCTTGTTGCCAAAGCTTTTACTCTCATTACTCTCTCCTAGTTTTGTCCAAAAATAGTTTGCTTTGCTCTGGTTTCCGTCGAACGGTTAGTACTATTTTTTGGACTCCTCCGCTTCTTGTTTTTCTTCCGGTGTCTTGCCCGAATCTGGTGGCGCCACCGGTGCCGCTGGCTCGGTTTTGCCCGGGGTTGCAGCCTCGACCTTTTCAGGCGGCCTTTCTTCTTTGGCCGGCTGCGGCGCCGCTCCTTGATCTGCCTCTATTTTTGCCGGCGTGGCTTTATCGTCTTTGCCTTCCTTGGGATCAATGTCGACTATGCAGGCGATGTCTTTGTTGAACATTGCTTTAGCCACGCGCTGCACGTCTTTGGCAGTGACGTTCATGTAGGCTTCCAGGTCCTTGTCGATCAATTTGGGATCGCCGAAAAACAGGGTGTATTCTGCCAGGTGCTCGGCTCTGCCCAGGCTTCTTTGCAGTGAAGTGTGAGCGTTGGCAAAGAGAGTTCGCAGAATTTGGTTTTTTGCTTTTTCCAATTCTTCCGAGCTTACTGGTTTGTTCTTCAGGCTATCCAGTTCTTCGAAGAGAACCTGGCGGGCACGCTCCGGCGTATTGCCCGGCTTTAAAACGACAAATGCTTCGAAGCCCGATGGACCGCGACGCTCGTCATATCCGGCATCCGCCTTAAGCGCGAGTTTCTCGCCTTTGACCATGCGTTGATACAAGCGTGATGATTCGCCGGCTGACAGCAGTTTTTCAATCACACCGAGCACATAATAGTCGGGCTCGCGACGACCTGGTGCCCGCCAGCCGATCCAGAAGGCCGGCAAGTTTGCATGCTTGTCTTCAACCTTGGCGTACTTTCCTTTGGTTTGCGGTGCTTCAGCGACATCCGGCTTGGGAGGCGGTTCTTGGCTTGGAATTGTACCGAAGTATTTTTCGACCTTCGGTCTCATTTCTTTGCTGTCGAAATCACCGACCATTACAAGCACAGCGTTGTTGGGCGCGTAATAGGTTTTGAAAAAGGCGCGCACATCATCGAGACTGGATGCTTCCAGATCTTCGAAATAGCCGATAGTCGGGTGACCGTTTACCCAATTGTCGAAAAGCATCTCGTCGAATTTGATGGACGCCGGAACATAAGGCTGGTTGTCGTAATTAAGCCGCTTCTCTTCTTTGACCGTCTCCAGTTGATTCTGGAAATTCTCGGGCGTCAGTTTGAGAGAGCGCATACGATCCGACTCTAGCCACAATGCAAGTTCTGCCTGGTTGCTCGGCAGCTTTTCGAAATAGTTGGTGAAGTCCGGGTGAGTAGAGCCGTTCAAGCTTCCGCCTGCGCTTTCAACATACTTGAAGTGTTCGGTTTTTCCGACGTTTTCCGAGCCTTCGAACATCATGTGCTCGAATAAATGCGCAAATCCGGAGCGTCCTTTTTTCTCGTTGCGTGCGCCGACATCATAAAGAATCGCCACTGCCACCACGGGCACATTGTGGTCTTCGGAGAATACGACCCGCAGTCCGTTCTCTAGTTTGAAGTCTGCATGCACCGGTATGAGTGGTTTTCTCGCTTCAGCGGTGACGGGCGCTTTGGCCGCCACTTTTGTTTTGGTGCGCTTGGCGACGATTTTACCGCTGCGTTTCGTGCCAATTTTGACCGGTCTTTTTGCGGCTTTCTTGGCCGTGGCTGCCATCACTTCCGTCTGGCTGCCGAGCAAAACAGCAAAACCAAGCAAGAGTGAAAGCCCTGTTTTCACGTGTTTGAAAGCGACTTTAGTCATCATCATCTGCTCCAAGAAGGACCGAAGTCCAAAAAATCGAAACAACCAGAATCGAGAGAATTGCCGAGCCAATGCAAACTTTCTCCGGCAGACCGTATCTTTTCATCATTAGATATGTCGCTGCGGACAGTATCAATGCCAGGACGGCTACTAGATGGTTGACAGTAAATGTCGGCATCTCTTTGTGGTGTCACTACTTCCCTCGCGCCATTTTTTGAGGCTTGCCCCAATCGATGCGCAACAGCCAAGCATAACAGGTGAGAGCCTTCCAACCCTTAAAAGGGGCGGGATTGCAAAGTTTTCAATTGATAACGCGGTAAGCTTCGAAAGTTGTACTTGGCATCAAAGCCTGGCGTGCGAAAGTGTTTCTGCGCACTTGCAGCCTTTTCTTTCCGGTTTGATTTCTTCAATCAAATTGACCAGAAGGGCTTGCAGCTTGGTGATGTTTTCGCCGAAAACTTTCACTACTTCGCTGTGCGAAACCGGCTCCACATCTCCCACCAGACCGGAATCATAGTCGGTGATGAGGGCGATATTGACCACGCACAATTCCAGCTCGCGAGCCAGGTGAGCTTCCGGATACTGGGTCATATTGATTACTTCCCAGCCCATGGAGGTGAACCATCTCGACTCCGCTTTGGAAGAAAAGCGCGGTCCCTGAATGACGACGACTGTGCCTTTTTCGTGCATCGTAATCCCGGCTTTGCGCCCGGCGGCAATGGCATGCTGGCGCAACTCGGGACAATAAGGATCGGCGGCGGAAACATGAGTGGCTATCGGGCCGTCGTAAAAAGTGTCGATACGTCCGCTGGTGCGGTCTACATATTGATCTGAGACGACAAAGCTGCCGGGGGCGACATTGGTCTGGAGCGAACCGGCTGCGCAAGGAGAGATGATGCGAGTGACGCCGAGCGACTTCATGGCATACATGTTGGCCCGGTAGTTGATCTTATGGGGCGGGATCTGGTGACTGGCGCCGTGTCTTGGGAGGAAGGCCACTTTCTTGCCTGCCATGGTGCCGATAACAAGTTTGTCGGAGGGAGCGCCGTAAGGTGTTTCGACTGCACGCTCTTCGTACTTATCGAAAAGCTTGTAAAAGCCGGAGCCGCCAAATACGCCGATGTCTGCAATTTTGTCTGTCACTTGAGTCTTTACTCCACACGCAAGTCAGGGGAAACCACATGGCAAGTCGAATTTCGCCAAGGTAGCCTATAGTATCACTCCCCATAAATCGGGCTGAAATCTGGCTAGAGTCGACCTATTTGTCTAAGATTTCCGGTTAACGGGTATATAACGGAGGCGGAATGTGCCCCTGAGTGAGGCTTTGCTAGCCCAAACGAAGCGACGAAATCAATAAAACAAGGAAACTGGAACTCGAAAGCATGGTCATAGAAACTATTCGGAAGCATTTTTTATTTGTCTCGTTATTCAGCTTAATAACGCTCGTTGGCTCTTTTCCGACTCTTGAGGCTGGTGCCGCCGAAAGCTCCATAAATGGGCGGATTCTCGCTTATCCATTTGGGTCGACACGAACGTTGGAGCGCATCAAAGCCGATGCGAAGGCGGATCCGGACTATCTATATCACAAGGTCTGGCGGCTTATTAAAGAGGATTACTTCGAAAGTACCTACAACGGTCAGGACTGGGATATCTGGGAGCACCGTTACGACGGTAAATTGAAGACGACCGACGATGCGCACAAAGCGATCGAAACCATGCTCGCCAGTCTCGGCGACCGATACACGCGTTTTCTTGATAACGATGCATTCGATGACGAAAAAAATCAAATCGATGCCAAGCTTTGCGGCATTGGCATTCAGATTGGTCTCGACAAAGTAAGCAAGATAATTATCATTGCTCCAATCGACGATACACCGGCTCAGCGAGCGGGATTGACGTCAGCCGACGAAATTCTGGAGATTGACGGAAAGCCGACCAAAGGTTTCTCGGTCGAGGAGGCCGCCAAGCACATTCGCGGCGAGATCAACACGAAAGTAGTGTTGACGATTCAAAGGCACAACCACCGCTTTAAAGTGGCCGTCGTGCGCGCTGAGATTCCGATCAAGGCAGTGCAGACAGTCAAAATGCTCGACGGAGACATTGGTTATATCCGCCTTTCCAGCTTCATCTCGCAGCAAGCCAATCGCGAAATGCGCGATGCCATTTATAAGTTGGCGCCGGCAAAAGGTTTGATTCTCGACCTGCGCGAGAACCCGGGCGGCTTGCTGACCAATGCAATCGAGATCGCCAACATGTTTCTCGACCACGGCAATATCGTTTCGACCGTCGATCGCGACGGTTACAAAACCGCCCAGACGGCCGACGGCAATCAATTGTGCAAGAAGCCGCTGTGCATCTTGATCAACAAAGGCAGTGCTTCAGCATCTGAGATCACCTCCGGCGCATTGAAAGACAACGGCAGAGCCATTCTTGTCGGCACGAAGACTTTCGGCAAAGGACTTGTCCAGGGCATCAACAAGCTTGAAGACGGCAGCGGCGTCAATATAACGATCGCCAGATATCTCACGCCTGCCGATGTAGACATCAACAAGAAAGGCATTGCTCCCGATCAGGTGGTTGATTTGAGCGAGGACGACCTGAAGACCGGCAAAGGATGCTGGTGGAACGATCCTGCCGGTCCACAAACGAAGCGCCAGCCGGAAGATTTCAAAGACAAGCAACTGAAGGCCGCGTTCGACCTGCTCAAAAACAAAGTCGCTCACTCCGCCTCAGTGGCCATAGGACATCCGTAGCACTTTGAACTTTCTCATCGACTTGCAGTCTGTCCCTTTCCGAACAGGTAAGGAAGTACTATAGTTGCTGCATGCCAGACAAAATGAGACCTGAAAAATTCCAGCCGAATCGCACGGGCGAATTCGAGTCAGCCGAGCAGTTCAAGCGCGACTTCGCCTTCGGCGTGGTTATGGTGGGCACCGAGGCCGGTTGCGGAAAAACCATATTCATGACCGGTCTTTCAGCAGCCTTGCGTGAGGAAGGTTTTCCCACACGCGCCATCAAACCTTTCGTCATAGGCACCCGCCGCGACGCCGAGTCCGAGATTGCTTTCATCAGCTCCATTACTCATACGCCGGTCAACTATCCGATTGTCATTATCGACAAGCCTTCGGCCATACAAGAATCGAGTTGGCAGCAAGCGGCAATGATGACCACCTCCCGCCAGCATCTTACTTTTGTAGAGATGCCCGGGTCGCCCGCGACACCTCTTGCCTACGAGATGACAGGCGCCGGAACGATTGGATCTTCCTGGAAAGATTCGGCCAATTTCGCCTGTGACCTCGGTCTGCCCTGCATTTTGATCGCCAAGCACAACAAAGAAGCACTTGAGAAGATCGCTTTGGCCGCCAATTTCCTGCGCAGCCGCGAAGCCAAACTAGTGGGCGTGGGCACGGTGGAGACCAGCGAATATGGTTCTCACCACGAGTTGAAGATGACCAAATCCGAGCTGGAGCTGGCGATTATGAACTGCGCCGGCGCGCATTATCTCGGCGCCATCGAATACAGTCCGTCCATCAGCGTGCCCAGGGTCAACCAGGGCAATCTGATCAAGGTCACGGCAGCCGGTGTGGATCTTCTGCACGTTTTGCGCAGCCTTGGTGCAACGGCGTCGCTTTCCAAAAGCTGACCTTATTCCTTAAAGATATAGTTGCAAATGGCGGCAAATTCGCTCGGGCATGCCAAACTTTTTCAGGCGTCCATTCGCCCGGTCCTGGGTGGGGAAACTTGATGGCGCCGGCTCTTGGCACGCTTGGCTGGCAGCTTAAACTGGAGCGCGGTTTTGGAAAACGAATCGGCAGCCGTTGATGAAGTGAAAAAACTGGCATCTGATGCCAGAGAGCTTGTCGTTTTCACACTTTCAGATTCTTCCGGCGAAACTGCCGAGGCTGTCGGACGTGCCGCCCTGGTTCAATTTCCTCCCGGTCGCGCGTCCATCTATCGCTTGCCGCAAGTGAAGAGTTGCCAGCAATTAGCAGGTCTGGTGCGCGAATGTGCCAACGGTCGAGCAGTCATAGCCTACACGCTCGTTCTGCCCGAGTACAGAGAAACTCTCGAAGCCGAGGCGGCTAAGTTCAGCATTCCCACTGTCGACCTTCTGGGCCCGCTCATTTCCAGAATCGCAAGCATCACTCAAACTTCGCCTCTCTCTCAACCCGGTCGTCTGCACCTTCTGGACGAGAGCTATTTCAAGCGCATCGAGGCGGTCGATTTTGCCATCAGATTCGACGACGGCAAAAATCCGGATGGTATCAAACAGGCCGACATTGTTTTGATTGGAGTTTCGCGCACCAGCAAAACACCCAATTGCATGTATCTTGCGCACCACTATGGATTGAAAGCGGCAAACGTTCCGCTTGTCTTTGGCGTCGATCCGCCGCTTGCTCTTTTTCAGATCAATCCTCGCAAGATTTTCGGATTGGCAATCGACCCTTATCTCTTGCAGGAGATTCGCACGACAAGAGCGATTGTTCTGGGGATGCGAGGGGAAAACGATTACGCCGATCCGGATCGCATTCGGCAGGAAGTTCGCTACGCCAAGAAAATTTTCCGCGAGCTCAAATGTCATGTTATTGATGTTTCCGCAAAAGCGATTGAAGAAACATCCAGCGAAATTTTCTTGCAATTGAGGCAATAGAATTTTTTCAATCAAATTTCCAGGCAACCAAAGATCACCGGAGCATTCGGCGCAAACAAAAGGGAGAATAGAAATGGTAAGCACCAAAGGACAGAGTACGGTCGACTTGAAGCGAGTCTTCCTCTTCCCCGATGCCTACAAAGCACTCAATAATCTGGGCAGCCAGAAGATGCGCGAAACGCTCGGCGGCAAAGGCGCAGGTCTTGCCGAGATGACGTCATCAGGAGTGAATGTTCCGCCCGGGTTGACCATAACCACCAATGTTTGTCGTGAATACTATGACAATGGAAAGAAAATTCCCGATGGTCTTTTCACAGAGGTCATGGAAGCTTTGAAAGATGTCGAGGCCAAAGTCGACAGACGCCTGGGCGACCTTGAAAAACCGCTCCTTCTGTCAGTTCGTTCCGGCGCTAAATTCTCCATGCCCGGAATGATGGACACGATTCTGAATCTCGGATTGAACGACAAAACAGTTGAATCGCTTGCAAAACTCTCCAGCAACCCGCGTTTTGCATACGACAGTTATCGCCGCTTTATTCAAATGTTCAGCAACGTCGTACTCGATGTGCATAAAGACAAATTCGAAGACTTGCTGGAAGACATGAAAGACAAAATCGGCAAGTCACTGGACACTGATTTGACCGCCGAAGACTGGAAAAAACTTGTAGGCGAGTACAAATCTCTCGTCAAGAAAGAGACAGGATGCGACTTTCCGCAAGACACGCAGAAACAGTTGGAAGGCGCTATCGAGGCCGTATTCAGATCGTGGAACAACAGCCGCGCCATTTATTATCGCAACCTGAACAAGATCGATCACAACCTCGGCACAGCCGTCAACGTCCAGGCGATGGTGTTCGGCAATTTGAACGACGAGTCGGCAACCGGAGTTTGCTTCACCCGCAATCCTTCGACCGGAGAAAAGGTTCTCTACGGCGAGTATCTGGTCAACGCTCAGGGCGAGGACGTTGTCGCAGGCACGCGCACTCCCAAGAAAATTGCCGAGATGCAAAAGGAAATGCCGAAGGTATTCGATGAGTTGCTCGCTACGACCGCGCGCCTTGAAAAACATTATCTCGAAATGCAAGACATCGAATTCACCATCGAAAGCGGCAGGCTTTTCATTCTTCAAACGCGCACCGGCAAGCGCACCGCTGCAGCGGCAGTGAAAGTAGCCGTGGACATGGCTGAAGAAGGGATTATCTCGCGCGACGAGGCGCTTATTCGCGTCGAGCCCACGCAGCTCAATCAATTGCTTTTGCCCTCCTTCATTCCCGCCGACAAAGACAGAGCGAAAAAAGAAGGTCGCTTGATTGCCACCGGGCTAAATGCCAGTCCCGGCGCTGCAATTGGCAAGATCGCCTTCGATCCGGATCTTGTCGAGGGAGCGACCCAGAAAGGCGACAAAGTGATTCTCGTCAGAATTGAAACATGCCCCGACGATATTCACGGCATTGTTCCTGCTCAGGGCGTTGTCACCAGTCGCGGTGGCATGACCAGTCACGCTGCAGTAGTGGCACGCGGCATGGGCAAGCCCTGTGTTGCAGGATGCGAGTCATTGAAGATAAACCTCGAGAAGGGTGAGATGGTTGTCGGTGGAAAAACATTCAAGGCCGGCGATTTGATTTCGATTGACGGATCGACCGGAGAGATTTTCGAAGGACCTATCACCACGCAAGATCCGAAATTCTCTGATGAATTCGGACGCTTGCTCGAGTGGGCCGATGAAAAGCGTGTTTTGCGAGTGCGCACCAATGCCGACACTCCGGAAGACGCGCGCCTGGCGCGCGAGTTCGGCGCAGAGGGTATTGGACTGTGCCGCACAGAGCATATGTTCATGGCGAACGACCGTCTGCCGGCCATGAAAGAGATGATTATCGCCTCCGATGTCGAAGAGCGCAAAGAAGCGTTGGCAAAACTCTTGCCCATGCAAATCGAAGATTTCAAAGGAATTTTCAAAGCGATGAAAGGGCTGCCGGTAACCATCCGCCTGCTCGATCCGCCGCTGCATGAGTTTCTTCCCAAGCATGAAGATCTTGTCGAAGAGATCGCTGTTCTCAAAGCAAAAGGCGTCAAGGGCGCTGAGCTTAGAGAAAAGGAAGTGATGCTTCAAAAGGTCAACGAACTTAAGGAGTCCAACCCTATGTTGGGCTTCCGTGGCTGCCGACTCGGGCTGATTTATCCTGAGATCAATACGATGCAGGTTGAGGCTATTTTCACTGCCGCCATTGAAGTTCAAAAAGAAGGGCATGAAGTTTTCCCTGAAATCATGATCCCACTCATCGGACATCCGAATGAATTGAAGTTTGCTCGCCAGCATCTTGAATCTGTTGCCAAACAAGTAATGGATAAGATGAAGACCGAAGTGAAGTACAAGTTCGGCACAATGATCGAAGTGCCGCGTGCGTGCGTTGCTGCTGATCTGATAGCCGAGCATGCTGAATTTTTCAGTTTTGGAACGAACGATCTCACGCAAATGACATTCGGCTATTCTCGTGATGATGCCGAAGGCAAGTTCTTGCAGAAGTATCTCGAAGGCGTCACCGTCAACGGTGAGCAGCTCAAAGTAATGCAGAACAATCCCTTTGAAGTGCTCGACCGAGGTGGTGTCGGTAAACTCATGAAGATTGCCGTTGAGTACGGTCTGCAGACGAGAGCCGATTTGAAACTGGGTATTTGCGGTGAGCACGGCGGTGAGCCATCGTCAATCGCTTTCGCCCACGAAATCGGATTGGCTTATGTGAGCTGTTCGCCTTTCCGCGTGCCGGTGGCGAGACTAGCCGCAGCGCAGGCAACTGTTGCCACTAAAGAGCGCGACAAGTAAATAGACTAG
>JADYYD010000089.1 GCA_020853845.1 Candidatus Melainabacteria bacterium | reverse complement strand
TCAGCGTGCCGGAGGGTGAACTGGCCTTTGCGCCCGGCTCGTCCGGCTACGACCAGCCGTTCTGGGAGCTCTTCAAGCGGGGCGGCTCGGCTGCGCAGGAGTTCGGCGGCGCCACCACCGGCTCGCGCATCGAAATCGAAGCCTGCAAGTAAGGCGTCTTCCCGCCTCAGTCTTGCAATCAAATCAGCCTCAAGGAGTTCAAACATGCTCACTCTCATTCTCGTCGGCCTTGGTGCCGCGCTGCTTTCGGGTGGCATCGCCTGCTTCGTCGGCTCGAAGTTCTGGAACACCGAATACGCCAGGACCAACAAGCGCGGCGACGGCGGCGGTCCCTTCGGCGGCGTTTTCGTCATCATGTCCGGCGCCCTCGTCGGCATGCTGCTTTTCGGTCACGTCTTCAGCCACTGGCTGTCGAGCGATGCCGTTTCCGTCGGCATGATCGTCAGCATGATCACTTCTCCGGTGGTCGGCTTCTGGTACGCTTTCCGCACGAAGGCGGCGCCCAAGGACGGCGACAAAAAGTAATTTCATGCAAACTCGAGAGGGCGCGGTGCGGGATGGAAACATCTTTGTACTGCGCCTTTCTCTTTTCGCGTGCACAAAACTACAAAACGTAGTAGCCGAAATCACAAAAACAAACAGGCGTTGGAAACGCTTATTGCAGCGTTCTTCCACCTGTTTGCTTGAGGCTCTGGTTTCTTCCTATGCGAAACCAGGTGCTATTCCAGAACGTAAGAAAGGATGATCTCGAGCACGTCCAGGTGCGTCTCGATCGACCCCAAAGCGATGCCCAGCACGAAGTCGCCGCTGAAGCGCGCGCCCTTGGCCAGAATGCCGGTGATCCCTTCGATGATCTTATCGATCACGTAGTGGATGATGCCGCCGTCCTGACCGATCAGCGTTTTCACGCTCTTCAGCTTGACCTCGAGTTCGCGCATGGCTTTCTCGAAGTCGGCGGCGGTTTTCACCGCTTTGAGGGCGCGAACGGAGGCCAGCACTTCCTTGAGCGGGGCTGCCAGAGCCGGGTTCTCCCGGATGGTGCTGCGCAGGAAGATGACGCCCTTGAAGATGCTGACGATGAGCGACCAGACAGTGGACAGGTGCGCCGGATCGAAGATCTTCTTGAGCGCGGCCGGTACGTCCTTGGCACCATCGGTGGCGGCACCGGTCTTGGCGGCGAGTGAATCGGCGAAGGACTTCCACTTCGCGAAGTTGGCGGGCGAAACAAGCGACTGCAAGCGCGTGCCGATCTTGGTCAGTTCGACCGCTTCGGCGGTTTGCGACGCCACTGATTTGACGGTTTCGGCGGCGCCGGAAAGAAACCTTTTGAACATTGTGGGGAATCTTTCACGTTGCTTCGAGCAACGAGTTGGAGGTTGAGATTGTGATTGAGTTTCTCCAAAAAACCGGCTTTCAACTGCGAGACTTTAACGCGGTCACCATCAATCGGCACATTACCGGCAAGGTCGCGCGTAAAAGCATTCAGAGTTGACTGGTTAAGAGGAGGACTCGTAGAAGGACGCAGATGAGAGTTATGCTTTAAGAATGCAAAACCTCATCCTGGATCTCTAATAAGTTGTGTGACGAACGCGCCTGTTACAACCAATTACAACGCCCGCAGATAGAGGGTTTTTGGATGTTTGCAAAGAAGAAAGTGCGGATCACTGCCCATGGATGAAACAAAACACATGCAGCCTCGCATAGCCAAGCGAAAGAAGCTCGGGCTGTTTTTACTGCCGGTTGCTATATTCGCCGCCGCCGGTGCGTGCACGCTGGCGCAAATTCTCGACCCGACATCGACGGTGCCGCCGGACCCGGGTGTTGTCGAACCTGTTAGCGACCTCTATAAAGACCCGCAGCCCGTGCAAATTAACGGCTATCGTGAAGACATGATGGAGCCGTTCATCACCGGTGACGGCAAATATTTGCTCTTCAACAACAGCAACGCTTCTCATGCCGACACGCACATTCACCTGTGCAAGCGCGTTGGAGCATTTGAGTTTAACCATCTTGGTCTTCTGCCCGGTTCGGTAAGCAAGTCGAAGGACATGGCACCGTCTGTCGATGCCAATGGCAATATGTATTACACGTGCTTAAAGAGCTTCGAAAAAGACGGGCATTCGATTTATACCGGTCGATTTTTCGATGGAAAATTGACGGATGTCGGACTGCCTAAAGGTGACATATCACCGCATAAACCCGCAGAAATCAACATGGATTGCGATGCCAGCAAAGACGGCAACATGTTGATTTTATCGCGAGCACATTTTGCCAATGCCCTTTTGCCTCCCGATCGATCGGACCTGGTTCTTGCCACTAAAAGCGGTGGCATGTTCCGAGTCGAATCCGGACAGGCAGGATTGCTCTCCAACCAGAATACGACGGCGCTGGAATATGCTCCGTGTTTAAGCGCGGACGGACTCGAGCTGTTTTTCACGCGCGCCGGCAAGCTGTCAAAAGCAGATGCAAGGCGCAAGTTCGACGATCCTCACGACAAATCCAATGACAGAGAAGTCTACTTTCGCATTATGGTCGCGCGCCGCAAAAGCACAGCAGATCCTTTTGGAAAACCATCAGCATTAGGCGCTCTTGCCGGTTTTGTCGAAGCGCCGACAATCACGGACGACAAGAAAGAGATGTTCTATCACAAAAAAATGGGCGATCAATTCCGCATTTTTCGAGCGGTGAGAAACAGCGCCGCGACTGAGAAATTCTGAGGTGAGATTCTGCTTTGCGATATCGATGTGGTTAGCGGCGCGAGTAGCGTCTAACCGTTTCTTCCAAGTTTTTATAGGGCTCTCTGTGAAGATTGCGTCTGGCATTGCCCCAGGGGTTGTCGGGAATATGCAGGACTTTGTAATCGAGTGTGGCTAAATTGGGATTGCCCAGGGCGCGATTGGCGCCGGTGGACAAGTCGATAACACGATCCCAGGTCATCTGCCCGTCCGGACCTTTTACGCGGGTTTTCGCGAATGGACCGTTATCGGTGATCACTACTTTTACGCTCTTGCCCGTTTTCTCGTTTGTCACTTCCAGAACTGTTCCAAACGGAAACTCACGGCTGGCGGCAACCATCTGTTCTTTGTCGTAGGGCAAGCGGCTGGCGGTAATTGATCCTGTGCCATAGGTCGAAGTCAGACCTTTAAAACGGTCGCCGACTTGAAACCGCTTCTCATGCGGGTTTTTAATCGGTCCATCGGCAACATTGTCGTATTCGGTCGGTTGGCTGAAGGCAGGAACGATTGGCTTGTCGGCCTTCGCTTCCGGTTGCCGAGTTCCCCCCTCGGTCGGATCGGCCGGCGTTTCGCGGCGGACACCGCGAACCGTGCGAGTTTGCCTGGTGCCCTCGCCCGGCTCCTGTCTCGGTACTGCGGTATTATCCGCGGTGCCGGCGCCCAGGCGCTCGGCAAGCTTGGCTCTCAGTGCCGGGTCGCTGATATGCGATAGAACAGCTTCGCGATTTTGTTCCGTCAAAAGCTGATCGCCACTGCGCAGCGTCTTTGACTCGGGGTGCTCTTTTGCCCAATTTTTGCGCAAGGCATCCGTAAATTGTTTCTTCTCGTTGTGAGTAAAATCGCTTCCTAAAAGCCTTTCGGCCGAATGGAAATAGCCTTCACCGCCGCGCACTTTGGCGGCGGCTGCAGCGCTTTCGCTGAGCGGCTTGCGGTCGGTTGCCGGGACGGTCCGGTCGCCGTCGCCTATGGTCAAGTCTTGAAGAACCGGCGGACGCCCGTGATGAAAACCGTGGTCGGTCATGCCGGTGTCGGTCAAGCCGATGGTGGCGACCCGCACTCTGTTCTCCGGGCGCGATAAGTCACTGTCAGCGCTGAGCGGGCTGATTTCGCGGCTGAGCGCCAGAGGGCGCACGGCGGTATCGTCCCCGCGAGGGGACGTGCGTTCTTGAACCATAGTAATTCGGGGTCTTCTGTCGGGGAGGTAGCTTAATCTATGACGGCGAGCGTGAAAAGATTGTGACTATTCTCGCAGCGGCAAGGGTTTCCGGCCGCAAGACGCAGATCTGAAAGAAACGGTCGAATACATTTTGAAAGCAAAGCTCCCAAAAAATTTCCTAATTCGAAGCTACCTTGAAAGCTGTGAACTCACCCCAGATGCGGCTTTTACGTAGTGTTTGATAAATTCGGCAGCAGCGACCGAGCGGTCAAACTAGTGTCATGTGCCGTTGTTAAGTTGCCCAAGGAAACCATTGGACCGGGATTTCCCGCCAGATTTTAGACAGATTCGAATCTATAGCTAATAGAATTCATTATCCCTCTCATATCTGCGGCTGCTGGGCTTTGCTCGTAGTCGGTCTAATGGTGGACATATGCAATACGCACACTGGATTTCAATCGACTTCATTCTCGTCATGACCGTGCTTCTGGGAATCATCGTGATTCCCATTGTTCGCTGCGCAATTGCGAACAAACACTTTTTCACAGACTTCAGAAAAGTCGGACCCGAGTACTGGGGAGAACTTTCATACGGCGCGAAAATTCCAGTGGCGCCTTCGATTTCGACATACAAGCCGTCTAAGGAAGTACAGAGTCCTGCCGGCTGGGCACGCTAGGAGAAAAGTCCATGATGGAATTTATTTGCATTGTTGTGATTATTGCCTTTGCCTTCGGACAGTGGCATTTGGCGGCTGTAAACGGTTATCTGTGGTTTTTGGACAGCACGGACGGCGAGCAGCAGTTTTGGAACTTCGATACTTTTTTGAGCACCATGCTCGTTCCGATTGCTCTTTTCCTTTGCTCTGTTGAGCTGTATTTCTTGTTCAAGTTGTAAGAGATGCAGACAAGCAAAGACTAAGAAGGAGCGCCACCATTGACAGTGGCGCTCTTGTTTGTTTTTTGTGTAATACTAAAACGCGTAGTATAAATGCGGCAAAAAAGCACAGGGCGAGTGAAGAACGGGGTTAGCCGCTCTTTTCGCCCTGCGCGTCGCTGAGCCATGCGCGTCGTTTAGCCCTGAGGGCTGCCGAGATGGCGCTTCAAATGTTCGTAAGCCGCCGACATGGGAGCCGTGAAGCTCTCCGCATCGTCGACTTCGACATCCGGCTTGATGCCGTGTCTGACGCGCTGACCGCTGTCACCGAGCCATTCGAGCTTGGCGTTCAGGAACTTGGCGCAGCTTATTTGCAGTCTTGCCTTACCATTGGGCGTGGAGAACACAGACTGGGCGATGCCCTTGCCCGCGCTTTCCATGCCTAAGGCGATGCAGTGACCGTGCCGCTTGCCGTTTTCCAGAACGGCAGAAGCGAACACTTCTGCGGCGCTGCCGGTGCCGCCGTTGATGAGAACGACGGTATGCTTGCCGGCCATCAGCGCCGGACGGCGCATGAAAAGCTGGGGCTCTTCCTGCTTGCCGTTGCGCTCCTCGATGACGATGAAGGCTTCGTCGTTGCAGCCGACGGCGCGCTCATAGAGCCCGTCTTCGGTGCGACGAACGAATCCGCTGACGGTGCCTTCTTTGACGAAGTACTCGCAGCAGTGCCCCGTCTCATCCAGAAGCCCACCGCCGTTGCCGCGCAGGTCGAGAATCAGCCCGTCGCAGGCGGCGAGCTTTTCGACAGCGGCAGTTACCTGCTCGAAGATGTCCTCTTGAAAGAACGTCTCGATGCGAAGGTATGCGATGTTCCCCGGCAGAATGCGGGCGATCACGCTCGACTCGTGCGATTCCAAGTCACGACGCCGTTCGGCGTACTGAGCGGTATCGACGAGATGCGTGTAGCGGTCTTCCAGGCAAGCGATGGCTTCGGCCGCGCAAACGAGCGCCGAATCGTCGTCGACGATGCGGTCGTCATAGCAGCTTTCCTTGCTTGCCCAGTCGGCTTCCTTCAGTCTCTCGGCGTCGTAGAAAAGCCGATCGACCATCTTCCAGATTTCCCGGTACAGTTGCCGCCCGCTTTCGCGAGAGGCGCACACGACCGTTTCGTTTGTCGATTTCATATTCGCCTCCTTCATTTTGGGCGGCAGAGCCGCTCGTTAAGCAGAAAGGAGGCGGCAAGCCGTCTCCTCTCTGCAGATTTACGGCTCAGCCGTTTGCGTACGCGATGCGATCAGTGCCCGAAGTTAAAGCCGAGCATGATCGTCGCCTTGTTGCCGTCGCGACCTTCGTGGACCTCGAATTCGATGTCCTTGCTGCCACAGCAGCCGGTGGCGGCACGCTCGCGGTAGTCATCGACTTGCTTGCGATTGTGCTTGACGGCGATGCGCAGGTCGCTTGTGTTTTCGAAATCGCTCGAGAGATACGTTTCCCTCAAGCGCTCGCTGACAGCCGTGAGCTGCGCCGTGCTCAGATTCAGCGCGGCGATGTAGCTGCGGTCGCCGTCGTTGAGCCCTTCCACGTTCGCCAGCGCCGCCATCGCCTTCGCCGTGCGCGCCGCCTTCTTTCTGTGCTTCGTGAAGCGCATGCAGTGGAAGGCTTCCGTTGCCTCCTTGCGCTTGCCGTTCCGGTCGAAGAGCGTGAAGGCTCGCGACCAGACCGGATGTGCATCTTCGAAGCGCCCGAGCTGATTGAGGCAGGTCGCCTTGTCCCTGAGGACGAACGCGGTCTGCGCGCAATTGCCGTGCAAGGCGATGGTTGCATCCAGCACCTTGTCGAAGAAGACGAGCGCCTCTTCGAATTTCTTCTGGTCGGCCAGGCAGCGAGCCGCCTGGTGGTAGCAGTAGATGGTGGTGTTGTGCTGCAGCCCCCGGAGCGTTTCCGAAGACTCGGCAGCATTAACCCAGTGCTTGTGAGCACTGGCGAAGTCGCTTCTTGCCTTGTAGGCGCGTGCAAGCGCCTGGCAGGTGTGCTCGACGCTCGGGTGCGCGTAGCCGTGGAATGCCCGCGCCTTGCGAAGAGCCGCCTCGAGCAGCGGGATCGCCTCCGCGAATTTGCGGGTGGCAATCAGCGCCTTGCCGACGTTGTTCTGGCAGTAGATCGTCGTTTCATGCACTTCGCCGAAGATCGAGCGGCTGAGGTCGGCAGCAGCTCTCCACTTTTGCGGTGCATCGAGCTTCCGCTTTTCGGAGTGCTCTTTGGCGATTTCGATCAGCGAATACAACTGGGCGCGAGGTGTTTGTTGCGAATTCATTTTCCAACAGCCTCTTTTCGAGAAAGGGGTGGGCCGGCGCAGGAGTGCATGCTGCGCTTTCTGCGTCGGCCCGGTTTGCTTGTTGAAACACTTGCCTCAAGCGGCTGTTTCCAACCGGCCTTGCGGCCGGCCGGAAATTTCCTGCTTACTTACCGGCAGGTTTGGCCGCGGTGAGCGGTCCATCCAACCGCTCCACCTTGACCGCGGACACGGCCAGCTCGTTGCCGCCGACCTCGAGATAGGTGATGGCGATCTTGTCGCCCTCACGAACCATCGGGATCTTGGCATAGCTGTCACGGGTGACGGCGAAAATGCGAGCGTCGCCTTCGACCTGGATCACCCAGGTGTTGGGCTGCTGCATGTTGCCGGGGATGGTGCCGAAGCCGACGATCGTGCCGGTCAGCTCCTTGGTCTCGCTGACGCGAGAGACCTGACCATGACCAGCGCGCAGCCGAGCCAGTTGCGAGCGGTACTGACCGAGAGCCACGCCCATGTTCGGCGCGAACACGACTTCCGACGCGTTCTGACCGTGAGCGTGCAGCAAGGCGATGCCCGCGAAGCCCTTCATCGAGCCCTGCGGGTTGGTGATCACAGCCACCCAGGTGAGTTCACCGTAGATGCTGTAGAGCTGGACCTGATCGACCGAAAGGTTCTTGCCCAGGAAAACAGGCGCATGCGCAATCGTCTCCTTCACCGTTTCACCGGTGTTGAAGCCGCGCACGCCCGGGAAGAAAACCGCCTCGTTCTTCGTCGTCTCGTACACCACGATGCCCGTCACCGCATGGTCGGTGCCGTTGACCGAGGTCATCGGAATGACCCACACGCTGTGGTTGTCGGTGGTGTAGTTCTGGTCGAACTCGGCCGCCTTGATCGACTCGTCCTTGCGCAGACCGAGCCAGACCATCCAGCCGTTGTCGCGAGCGTATTGGTTGTTGTAGAAACCCCAGTCGTCGACGTAGCTCTTGATCAGCGTCAGCGGCATGGCGCGCTCGACCCACTCCGGCTCCTTGCCGAGCTCGTACTCGCTCACCTTCGGCGCCGACTGGGAGATGTCGACGACGATGATCTTCTCGATGACCAGACCTCCGACGCCTTCGAACTTGTTCCTGGCGTAGGAGACGATGTAGTGCGGACGCCATTCATCATCCACCTCGAACTTCACTTCGACGAACTTGCCGTCGTTGTAGCCGTGTTGGTAGAGGTGACGAAGAACGTCCTGTGCGAAGGCGCCGTCCTTCAGCAAGGTCATGTTGAAGTTGAGGCGAACCTTCGCCTCGGCATCGGGGTTCTGCGCGTCGACGACGACATAGCCCGGGCTGACCGCGTAGTTGCCGAAGAGCGGTCCCCAGAAGTTGTCCGCCGAGTTCGCGAAAATCAAGGGCGCGATCCAGTAGCGATGACCCTGCACAGCCTGCAGGACGTACGATTCCGGATCGATCTTGAAGCGGCTGCCCAGGTTCTGCGACGTGCTCGTCAGAGCCGTCTGACCTTTGAAAGCCGCCACGTTCTTATCCACCTGCACCATCTTGTTGGGATCGGTCGGCGGAATCGTCTCTTCGCTGGTGGCGGTGCGGATGGATGCCAAAGCGGCGTAGCGCTGTGCGTTGCCCGGTCCCCAGGTGCTGTAGGCCTTGTGCACGCCGGCGACGCCGAAGAACACGACCGCTGCAGCAATCGTTGCCACCCAGCCGCGCTTTCCGGCGTGACCGCCGAACAGCATGCCCAGGATGAACGCCGGCGTCATCGCCGTCAGGATGACGGGGAAGTAGCCGAACCACGTGCCCTGGAAAGAGGGCTGCACGTAGTACATGAGGAAGCGGACCAGCAGCAGCGACACCACGAAGGTGAGGCCGCCGGACCAGATCGCCGAGCGCTTCGCGGAGTAGGTGATCGTCTTGCGGTAGTCGTTCTTGACACGGTCGCCGGCCTGGAAGGCGAGAAGCGCTCCCACGGCTGCTGCCATCGTCGCCCACAAGAGGGCGAAGGGCCAGAATTCAGTACTGAAGATCATGTGTGTTTTCTCCGTCGGTTGAAACTTGAGTAGAGAAAAGCGCTCAACCGGAAGACGCTTTCCTGTGGAGATTGGCTTGCGCAGCCCGAAGAACAAGCTCCGGAACTGCGCAAGCGCGTTTCACTTCACTGCACTTTCTACACTTGCCTTGCCGGTCAGGCTCGGCTCAGTTGATGAACTCGGCCAGTCCGGATTCGAACGCACGCCTGGCGTTGTCCGCGTGAAGATGGCAGTTCACGCGGTTTGTGGGGATGTTGCGGAAGAACTCCTGACGCGCCTGACGCAACTCATCCAGAGCCGCATCGAAGTTGGTCATGGTCTGCCCGTCCACATCATCCAGCGCCGCCATCACCGAAGTTTCGGCAGCCTGAGCCAGTTGCGTGAACTCGCTGTTGGCTTGCTGGTCGGCGCAGTTGGCGGTGATGTCCGTGATCTCTTCGAGGGAAATCCGCTCGGTGAAAGCGAAAAGCGCCTCGACATCACGTTGAGCGACGAGAATCGCTCCTTGCTCGAAATCAGATGCTTGCATACGAACTCCTCTGCGTAAGAACGGGAAGTCAGTCGCCTGCTCGCGATGAGCAGGACACATCCCACCTGGTCTCTCTGTCCGCGAAGCAAAAACCCTCGATTTTCGAACTTGCAATAAGCGCAGCCGTTCTATGCCCTCTCCCGGAGTTCGGGAGCGCGCGCGGTTTTGCTGCTTGCAGAGTTAGATTGTCAAAGGATTGATGGAGTCGTGAAACAGAATTTGGACTAGTGAGGAATGCATCGAAACTAGCACTGGGCCATTACGCTGAAGAAAGTCATGTATTTTTCCGTTCAAGATTGTCGCTATCTTTGATAGTCACCTGAAAACAGGCTTGAATAGCGGGCTTACAAGAAACACTTGATTTAGATCTGCAAAAGGCGGCGAAACTTTTTCGCGACTTAAGGAGGGAAGTTACGAAGGATGGCGCAGTTTGTGATAGCTGTTTAAGGTTTGCGCTAGGTTTTTGAATTTGCGTTAATCAAAGCCGGAAACGTTTGCGGGGTGGGTGTTTTGCGCCTCGGGGCGAACAGATCATTTTCTCCAATAGATCTAGATCTAAAAGAGAAACTCAATCAGGTAAGACAAGAGATCAAGAAATAGAGCGCGTATCTAATGCCTCGCCGGCGTTGCCGTGACGAATGCATTGTTGCGGCTATATAGATCCGTCAGTTCCTTCAAACGCTGGGTGATGTCGCTTGTGAGCACGCCTTCTTTATAGCGCCAGAGCCAGTTTCCCTCCTGGCTGGCCGGCAAATTCATGCGCGCTTTCGAGCCCAATCCCAGAATGTCTTGCAGAGGAACTATGGCAATTCCCGCTACCGATGCGAATGCCGCTTCGATGAAATCCCAGTGGATCTCCTTTCCGTTCGATCGCAAATAGCGAATGCATGTCTTGCGTTCACTCTCGATTTGCTGCGCATCGCGCGTCGAGCCTTCGCCCGGTTTGCTGTGAAACCAGCCGACAATCGTGTCGTTGTCGTGCGTTCCTGTATAGACCACACTGTTGGGAATGTAATTGTGCGGAAGGTCGATGTTGCAGGAATCGCTGCGAAATGCCATCTGCAAAATGCGCATGCCTGGAAATCCAAAACCGTCGCGAAGCGCCTCAACATCAGGTGTTATGACGCCCAGATCCTCGACGATAATGGGTACGTCCGGAAAAGCATTGATGAGCGCTGTGAAAAACTCCTTGCCGGGCGTTTCCACCCAACGCCCATTCTGAGCCGTTTTCTCCCCATAGGGAATTTCCCAGCAAGCGGCAAAACCGCGAAAATGGTCGATGCGGACAATGTCGGTTGTTTCGAGCGCATGAGAAATGCGGTTGATCCACCACGAAAAATTGTCCTTGATCATGTAATCCCAATCGTAGATGGGATTGCCCCAGAGTTGCCCGGTGGCGCTGAAATAGTCCGGAGGAACACCAGCAACTACAGTCGGGGTGCCGGTTTCATTAAGCTTGAAATATTCCGGATGCATCCAGACATCGGAAGAATCATAAGCAACGAAAATCGGCATGTCGCCGATGATGCTGATTTGCTTTTGCGCGCAATAGTTTTTGAGCGAGGCGTACTGTTTGAAAAACAGATACTGGATGAATTTCTCCGCCTCGATGCGCTCTCTGTGCAGGTCGCCGATGAGCGAAAGCGCCGCCGCATCGCGTTGCGCATAGGCCGGTTCCCACTTGTCCCAGGAATTTCCCCCGTGCTCTTCTTTCAGCACGCGAAAGAGCGCATAGTCATCGAGCCAGGATGCCGCTCTCTGGCAAAAACCGAGAAATTCTGCTCGCAGGCTCGTGTCGGTCGTGTTTTTAAAACGCTCGAAGGCGCGCTCGAGCACGCGCTTTTTGAACTCGATCACTTTGCTGAAATTCACCTTTTCGGCTGGCAAACGAGGAACCGGTTTCAAGTCCTCTTCATCGAGAAAACCTTCTTCGACCAGCCTGTCGGGGCTGATTAAAAGCGGGTTTCCTGCAAAAGCGGAAAGGCATTGGTAGGGTGAATCGCCGTAGCCAGTCGGCCCTAAGGGCAAAACCTGCCAGAGGTGCTGTCCCGAATCGTACAGAAAGTCGACGAATTCGTAAGCTTCACGACCCAGGTCTCCAATTCCATATGCGCTTGGAAATGAAGTGGGGTGAACGAGTATTCCGCTGGTGCGAGGAAAAGGCACTTGATCTCCTTGTTTCAAAGCGATGTGCAGAAATGAGCATGCCGCGGCGCGCGGTTTTTGCGGCGACCATTCTTTCGCGCAATCTTGCCGTGCTGCAGCAAAGTAATCGTAAGGCCTTGGAATCGTGCGGTTGGTGAACAGTTCGAGCAGGCACAGCTGCCAATAACTTCAAGCCAACAACTTCAAGCAGTCCTGGCAACCAATAACTTCGAGCCAATAACTTCAAGCAGACCTGGCAGCCAATAACTTCAAGCCAATAACTTCAAGCAGTCCTGGCAGCCAGTAACTCGCGCGAGTTGAGATACTGTCTCATTTTTGGAGGGAGTGACCGGTTCAACTGGCCGTGATGGCGCGGCAATCTCGCGAAGGCGCCGTTTCAACGTTTAATAACCCAGCACCGCGAACACGTTGCGCGAGCGCAGCGCCGCGAGCGCATTGCCGCGCCGCTCCCAGCCGCTCCCAACCGCACTCAACCGCACTCAACTTCCGTAAATGCTGGTTGTCATTCGCGATTTACCACTGTGGCCCGTACGAATCACTCATTTATACGCGCCACAGTGGTAAATCGCGCTTGGAAACCACAGAGAGCGCCGAATTGGTGATGACTATCTAGTATCGTAGACGTGGTTTGAAAGTGAAACGGATTGCGAAGATTAGCTTGGCATCGGCAAGGCCCGCCAGCGCCGCAAACATGAGCTATCGCTAACCTCGATAGATATTAACGTGCATTAATTGACAACCCCCGGCCTCGAAAGAGGTCATTTGTTACGTGGTGATGATCTTGTTGACTAGTCCATAAAAGCTCAATGAATGGACTTCTAAGTCAAAACTACTCCTGCGATCGGGGCCAGTAGTAGTAACAGTAAGAGTATTGCTTGACAACACCTCTTGCGCTAAGGATGTACGTACAACTCTATTTTTCATCCCGAACAACACAGAAAAGCCACAAAGCCTATCTAACACCTGACCTTTCGCTGCGCTCCTCCTGACGACAACGTCTCGGGGGCGTTCGCATTTGGTTTGGGTGTTGTTCGTTCCCTTATGCCAAGGCAGTTAGCCGTGGCTGAGTTGGATTCCTGGATAGCTGAGCAGCGGTTGCTCGGCGCAGATTTCTAAACAGCTACGTCGTGCCGCGGCATTACTGCCGAAGTACCGACGACTAAACGAAAGGCGCAATTATGAAAACGAAACACATCACGATCAACGTGATGGCGCCGCTTCTCGTCGGTGATCCGGCGAATCTGGGAAGCGAGCCATCGAAAGCTGAGCGCGAAGCGTTCAGAAACCAGTGCCGGGACGCGAAAGCTCGCGGCATCAAAGCAGTTTCCATCGACATGTGGTGGGGACTCATCGAACCGACCGAAGGCAACTTCGATTGGACCTTCTACCGTCCGCTCTTCAAGATTGCCATCGAAGAAGAGCTGATGCTGCAACTGCTGGTTTCGCTGCATCAGTGCGGCGGAAACGTCGGCGACGGCAAGAACTTCGTGCCGATTCCGGCATGGGTCTTCCCGAAGCTGGCGAAGCTGGTGCCTTCTGGTAAGCCGGAGGCGGCGATGTATGTCAGCGAGAAGGGCAATGCCTGCATGGAGTACGTTGCGGCTTTCGCGACGCACCTCATCCTCGACGACTACCGCCGCGTCTTCCGCGCCATCCGTGACGAGTTCGCGGACATCGCGGAGCACATCCAGGAGGTCAACTTCTCGCTCGGTCCCGCCGGCGAACTTCGCTACAGTTCCTACAAGGACGACGACAACTCCAACTGGCCGAACCGCGGCGCCCTCCAGTGCTACTCGGAGCTGGCGATCGCGTCCTTCCGCGCCTGGGTTCTGGAGAAGTACGGGTCCGAGTCGGAAGTGTCGAAAGCGTGGGGCTTCGCTACGATGGAGCCAGAAGACGTCGCTCCTCCGGCTGATGCCTGGGAGTTCTTCAAGCGCAAGCAGCACGTCAAGACGGTCTACGGACGCGACTTCCTGCAGTGGTACCACGAAGCCCTTCTCAAGCATGGCCGCATGGTCATGCGCGCCGCGCTGGAAATCTTTGATGCTGAGGACAGCCCGATGAAGGGCATCGACCTCGGCGCCAAGGTTCCTGGTGTTCACTGGCGGATGGGTGAGTGGGTCGACGGCAAGGTCGTTCTTTCCGATCGTCTGGCTGAGATTCCCGCCGGACTGATTCGCGTTGACGCTGAGGAGTGGGCTTCCAATGAGAAGGGGCGTGGATACCAGTCCATCGTCTCGCTCTTCAAGGAGCTCAACGACGCAGCCGAGCACACGCGGGTCGTTCTGCACTTCACCTGCCTGGAGATGCCTGACGGAGCCGACGGTAAGTTGGCGATGTCTCTGGCGAACTCTCTGGTGCGCTGGGTGGGTGCGGAAGCGAAGCGGCAAGGGGTGCCGATTAAGGGCGAAAACGCCCTGAGTTTCACCCTGCCGGTTCCGCAGTCCTGGGACTTGATGCGGTCTGCTCTCGCGCTGCCCGGTTCGGACGGCGTGTACGAGGGGCTGACGTTGCTGCGAATCGGGGACATCCTCGGGAACGACGTCTGCAAGACGGAGCTCCAGAAGATCATGGACCTGATTCAGCCTGGCGGGGTGGACCAACCATCTCAACAGGCACCACCTGCTACGAAGTCCGCTGACGAAGCGGCTGCAAGCTGAGTTGGGAAGATTGCGCTCGTGGTGCTCGCACCCACGCCGTCTTGCTGACTCGACGAACGCGTAGCTCGTGTGCTGAAGAAGCGGGGGGGGCAACGGCTAGGCGAAAACCTTGCCGCCATCCCCCCCGGCAACGTGCGCTTGTGGCGAAGGTGAAGCGACAGAAGACTGCAGCATTACTCGCTGACTGAAATCACAGGCGCCACCGCGTTACCGCTCAAAAGAGTGGTGCGATGTCGTCTCAATTCCTCACATCTCGTCTTCGCCTTCCGGAAGGAAGGCGCTGACGGCGCGCGTCTCCGCCCGGAAGACTCGCAGGATAAGACTCCGGGCGTGGAGGACATTGTAATGACAAAATACATCGCAGTGCACATGCACGACTACCAGCCTCCTCGCGAATCCCCTTACACAGGGAGGATCGAGCGGCAACCGTCGGCTGCGCCGTTCCCCAACTGGAACGCCCGCATCGACCGCGAGTGCTACGCCACCAACGGGCGTGCCCGCATCATCGACGGTGGCGGCAACGTCATCGGCGTGGTCAACAACTACGAGCATGTCTCGTTCAACATCGGCCCGACGCTTCTGACGTGGATGGCGGACTTCGCTCCGGACACGCTCAACGCCGTCATCGAAGGCGACCGACTGAGCGCCGCGCGCCTGAACGGGCACGGCAACGCCATCGCCCAGGTGTACAACCACCAGATCATGCCCCTGGCCCATGACCGCGACAAGAAGACGCAGGTCGTGTGGGGCGTGAAGACGTTCGAGTGTTTCTTCCATCGCAAGCCGGAAGGCATGCATCTGGCGGAAACAGCCGTGGACGTGGAGACGCTCGAGGCGCTCGCCGCCGAGGGCATCAAGTTCACGATTCTGGCGCCGCGGCAGGCGAAGCGGTGGCGTAAGAAGGGTGAGACGCAGTGGTCCGACCCGGAAAAGTCCGGCGGAGTCGATCCGTCGCAGGCTTACCAGGTCAACCTGCCTTCCGGTCGCAAGATTGCAGTCTTCTTCTACGACGGCCCCGTCTCTCAGGCGGTCGCTTTCGAGAAGCTGCTGGAGTCGGGCGAGAAGTTCCTGGGTCGCTTGATGAGCGGCTTCAACGACAGCCGTCAGCACACTCAGTTGATGCACATCGCCGTCGACGGTGAGACCTTCGGTCATCACCACAAGCACGGCGAGATGTGCATGGCGTGGGTGGTGAACGAGCTGAAGAAGAAGCAGGACATCGAGCTCACCAGCTACGGGCACTACCTGGCGCTCAATCCTCCCACCATGGAGGCCGAAGTGTGGGACAACAGCTCCTGGAGCTGCTCACACGGCGTGGAGCGCTGGCGCAGCAACTGCGGCTGCAACTCGGGAGCCAACGGCAAGTGGCATCAGCAGTGGCGTAAGCCCCTGCGCGATGGTCTCAACCACTTGCGCGCGCAGCTCGATTCGCTGTTTGACCGCGAAGGGCGCAAGCTCTTCGCCGACCCCTGGGGAGCGCGCAACGATTACATCGACGTGCTGCTCGACGGGTCGACCGCGGCGAGCTGGTTCCGCCGTCATGCCAAAGCGGATTCGCTGAAGCAGGCGGAAGGCGAGAGCAAGGACATCATCCAGAGCGAGACTTTCCAGAAGGCGGTCAGCCTGATGGAGATGAGCCGCTTCGGAATGTTGATGTTCACGAGCTGCGCCTGGTTCTTCGATGATGTCGCCGGACTGGAACCGGTCCAGAATCTGCGCTACGCGGCTCGGGCAATCGAGCTGGCGTCGCAGTTCGACCAGGCGGATCTGGTTGACCTGGAAGCCCGCTTCGTTGCCGAGCTGGAAGGTGCCCAGTGCAACCTGCCCGCATTCGGCAACGGAAAAGGCGTCTGGGACCAGCTCGTCAAGCCGCAAGCGGTGGCCGGCGAGTTGCAGTACATGTTCCACGGCCCTCTCAACCGGGGCAAGGATGTGGAACACCTGGATGCTCTCATTCAGGAAGCGAGCAAGCTGGGCATCACCTTCGATGCCTGGGCGGCTCAGAACAAGCTCCTGGACGCGTACGCAGGCGCTGTCGAGGCGGGCAAGTTGACCGACGAGCTGAAGGCGGCTTTCGAAAAGCTGGCCGGCACGCTCAAGGTCGACAAGTCTGTTCTCGGCTGGCGTGATGGCGCATGCGCTCGGGCGCGGGTTGATGTCGTTTTCAAACTGCCTCGCGTGATGCGGCGCCGTCCCGGCCGTCGCAACTGCTGGCATCGCGAAACCGGCAAAGTGTGCAAGTGAGCAGGGAGACGGGCAGCCGCAAAGGGCGGTTGGACTCGTAAGGCGGTGTCACACGTGGTGGCACCGCCTGGTCGATAACAACGACGAGCTGACGCGAAAACAACGCAGTCAGCGCGCCCAGACAATGGAGGACCTATCAAATGCAAACTTGTGTGATTCGGCTCGTTCGCGGCGTTCAGGAGTTCATTCCTGCCAAAGACGCGGTGACCATCGCCCCCGGCGAAACGCTGTTCGACGGCGAGTTCACCACGGACATCGTCAAGGACGGGCCCTCGGGCAGCCACGAACGCACCGTCTGCTATCCGGTCGGAACGCCGAGGAAGCGCAGCTTCTCCGGCGAAGTCGTCCGTCCGGCAGCCGGTGAGATCACCTGCGTTCTGCGCGAGGTGAAGCCCGGCGACTGGCAGTACGTGCCGGTCAGCAACGACATTCCTCTCGAGGTCGGCGAGCGTCTGTTCATCGGGCGCTTCAACTGCCACGAGGAGAACCTGGGTCCCTACGGGTCCCATCGGCGGATGATCGCTCTGCCCGCAGGTCCCTGTCGCGAGACGGTGGTCCTGAAGGCGGCGGCATAAGGCAGCCGATCGGCGCAAGCCGAGGAGTCCTGTCCGCGGGACTCTGCTTAGCAACGGCTCACCACGGGCGGTGACAGAGCGACAACAGGTCAGGTGCGGAACGCCTGCCTGCTGACGCTGCCCGTGGCCATCGACAAATGGTGAGAGCTTCCAGGCGCTTGGATTGCTCTCTGTAGTGAACACGGCACCCTAACCAAACCAAACGGGTGCCATAACCTGTGGAGAAATCATATGAACACGACTCAGAACACCAACGTCCTCGCTTTCGAGAAGAACGCCGTCATCGAGGGCACCGTCACGGGCATGGCCGGCTTCGGCTTCCATGTCTCGGTCACCAAGGTCAACGGCTCGCCGTTCACCGGCAAGGTCCGCGCCCTGCTGACCAACAACGGTGTCAGCGGCAAGACGGACGAGGACCGCGAGGCGCGCATCAAGAGCATCAAGCTGGGTGACACCATCGAGGGGCTCTGCACGCGCGCCGACTTCGTGCCGGCGAAGAACGCCAACATGAAGGGCAAGGAGATCGCGCAGTACGCGATTTCCGAGCGCGCCCTCATCTCGAAGCGCAGCCGCGACAACCGTGCGGAGCGCGACTCGATCGAGGAGCAGGTGCTCGCCATCGAGATCGGCAGCGACATGACCGTCGAGATCACCGAAGTGCGCGCCGGTCTCGGTGCGTTCGGCAAGGTGCTCGACACGGTCGCCGTCGGCCGCCGCGCCCTCATCCACGTCAGCCAGGTCTGCGATGACCGGTCGAAGGACGTTCGCGACGCCGCTCTCGCCTCCATCGAGGTGGGCACCGTGCTGACCGCCAAGGTCTGCAAGGTGGAACGCAACGCGAAGAAGTTCATCGACATCGGGCTGTCGCTCCGCGAAGCCTCCGCCCAGCAGCGCGCCGAGCGCGAGCAGGCGGAAGCCGAGCAGGTCGACGCCGAGCTGCTGGAGCGCTTCCCGCTCGGCTGCGAAGTCACCGCCAAGAAGATCAGCGAGCGTGACGGCGTCATCTACGGCGACGTCAACGGCATCGTCGCGGTGATCAGCGTCGGCGGCCAGATGGCCGAGAACGTCAAGCGTGCCAAGTCGGCGCGAGTGATCATCACCGGCGCGCAGGGCGGCTGTCTCCTGGTGGAAAAGCAGTAAGCTGACCGCCAGAACGCGTCCGCTCGGATAGTCGGAACAGCTCGGGTCTCGCAAGGGACCCGAGCCTGTTCTTCTTGCAAGACGGCTCCATTGGTGCTAAAGCCGCCTGAAGTCAGCACCGTGAATCTAAATCTCTAACCCGAGGCCTGCCGCTCGCAAGCGCGTGCTTGTTGGCGGCACAACCTCACGATGCGTCACGTCGGCGCGTCGCAAAGAAAAAAACAAGGAGACCAAATCATGGTACAAGGAATCGTCATCGAACAGCGCACGGGCAACCTCGTCATCAAGACCCAGGTTCGCGCTTCTCGTCCGGGCATCGCCCGCTACGAGGCCCTCAACGACGTCATCGAGCAGAAGCAAGGCAAGGTCATCATCGCGGACAGCGCTCTCAGCGAGGGCGACTACGTGGTCATGATCATGACTGCGACCAACGAGGCGTCGGGCACCGTGGTCCGTGAAAAGACCACCGCCATCTTCCCCAGCAACGTCGCTGTCGTGGAAGGAAGCACCATCACGCTGCCCTCGGGCACCGTGGTCGACAAGGACGCTGGCGTCCGGGTCGTCTAACGAGGCGTGAGCTGAACTGCTGAGGCTGGGTTGAGGATGCGCATTGCCATCGCTGGCGGTGTGTATACCTCAGCCCAGCTGCAGCTTGCATATTGTCCGGAAAGCGCATGCTTCCTGGGCGATATGCTTTTTTGCGCGTGTAAAACTATAGAAGATAGTAATTCTGGGGGCTTGGAGAGAACAATATATTGAAGAGAGATTCGGTTATTAACTGACGACCGAAGGACGCAAGCAAGAACGCAAGCAAGGGCACAAGTAGGTATGATCTAAGTCTGTTGTCGAACGACAGTCTATCGTCGGCAACTGCCGAACTCTCGACCTCTCGCCCTCCCGACCTCTCGCCCTCCCGACCTCTCGCCCTCCCGCCCTCCCGACCTCTCGCCCTCCCGACCTCTCGCCCTCCCGACCTCGATCTCCCGACCTACCGCCCTCCCATGCGTAACGTGCAACTCAAGCTCGCTCACAAAATGCTGCTTCTCGTTGTCTTGCCGCTTTCTTTCGAGCTGCTTTTCGTTTCCATTCTGGCGGTTCTGCTGCGCAATGCCGAAATTGAGTTGCACAGGGAAACGCACAGCAAGGCGGTAATTTCCGAGAGCAACGAACTCGTCAAAAACCTCTACGACACCTCCTCCGCGTTGGTTGCCTACGCTGTCAATCCATCGCAGCAGGTGACCGCCGAATATTTGAAGCGCGTCGAATTGCTCCCTCTTCGTCTTCGCACACTGGAGCTTCTCGTTGCTGGTTCTGAAAGGCAGAAAGCCGCTTTCGCCGAGGTTTATGCTTCGACCAATCAAACACTCGGACTTTTGAAGAAGGTCAAAGACGATCTGGACAGCGGTGAAAAGGTAGGCAATCTTGCTTCCGCCGGTGTGTTGCGCAAGCGTATCACTTCCTCCGCCGGCGCGCTGATCACGCATGTTCATGAATTGGTGGCGGAAGAAAGGCAAATCGAAGAAGTGGCACCGCAAGTGCAAGCACGCATTCGTCAACTGATTGTTTTTGTTTTGATTGGCGGCATTCTCCTCAGCATCGCCCTTGCCGTTTACCTCGCTCTTTTCGTTTCTCAAGGCACTGTCAGCCGACTCCAGGTGCTGATGGACAACACGCGCCGCATAGTGGGCAGGCAGGCGCTCAATCCCAAAATCGGCGGCAGCGACGAAATTGCTCATTTGGACTCGACGTTTCACGACATGTCCAAAGAATTGGAGCTGGCGGAAAAGCAAAAACAAGAAGTCATATCAATGGTCAGCCACGATTTGCGAAGCCCGCTCATGTCCCTCGATTTCTCGCTAACTCTTATTGGCACCGGCAAATACGGCGACCTGAATGAGAAGGGGCACAAAGAACTCACGTCTGCGGAGAACAGTGTAAAGCGGCTCATCAGGCTGATTAACGACTTGCTTGATATAGAGAAAATCGAGTCGGGCAAACTCTCTGTTCTGAAAATGCCCCTCTCTTTTCTCACTCTTTCAGAACACTCCATAGATGCAGTGCAGGCTCTGGCGGCTGCCAAACAGATCAAGGTGGAAACACAAAGCGCGGGCGACATCGAATTTCCGGGTGACAGCGATAGATTGGAGCAGGTGGTCATCAATCTTCTGGGCAATGCCATCAAATTTTCGCCGAACAATTCTGTCGTCATTGTCAAAGGCGAAGAGAAAGACAATTTCGTGGAGATTCGTGTAATCGACTCCGGGCCCGGCATTCCCGCGTCGTACAGGAAGAAAGTTTTCGAGCGTTTTCAGCAAGTCTCTCGCGGCGACGGCAAAGAGAAAGAAGGCACAGGATTAGGACTGGCCATCTCGCGCGCTATTGTAGAAGCGCACGGCGGCACGATCGGCGTCGATTCTGAAGAAGGCAAAGGCAGCAGTTTCTGGATTCGCTTGCCGAGCTGAGTTGTGAAATTTCGGTTTTCCTTCAAGGCATAAAGGGTTCTTGCAAGCTCAAAGATCCACTCTGTATCCGACTCCGTGAACGGTCTTGATAGGCGGATCTACGCCTTCCATTGTCAGTTTCTTGCGCAAGTTTTTGATATGCGTGTAGATGGTCTCGCTGGTCGAATCGGAATCGGAACCCCAGACATTTCTCAACAGCTCATCGGGGCTGACGACTTTGCCGGGGCGCCGCATCATGTACTCGAGCATGGCGAATTCACGCGGTTTGAGAGCAATCTCCACATCATTCAATTTGACTTTGCGGCTGACTGTGTCCAGCACCAAAAGACCGGCCGTGAGTGTGACGCCGGAAAAATTCTGCGGTCGTCTTTGCAGAGCGCGCAGGCGCGCCGACAACTCGCGCGCATCGAAAGGCTTGGTCAAATAGTCATCGGCACCGGAGTCCAATCCCCGCTCTTTGTCTTCCACCCCGTCTTGCCCGGTGAGAATGAGAACGGGCGTGATGCCGCCACGAGCGCGAAACTTTTTGAGCACGTCAATGCCGCTCATATCGGGCAGACCCAAATCGAGAATGATAATCTCGTACTGGAAATCTTCCAGCCGCTCGCAAGCCAGCGTGCCGCTCTGCGCGTGTTCTACGACATGCCTTTCCGATTCGAGCCACTCCAGAACACGAGTTGCCAGGGTGCCGTCGTCTTCCACCAAAAGTATTTTTGCCATGTGCGCCTTGTCGTTCCGGTAGCTTGCCTATGATACCAGCGACGGACGTAACGCAAGATGTTCCTTTGGTGTAATCTTGTCGGTGAAAAGCCAACAGGTAATTGAATGCGCGGCAGGCTGATTGTTTTATCCATAACGCTTTTGCTTGGCGGGTGCGGTGCCGGCAAAAGTGATTATGACGTGCGGTTTTTCGAGAAATATTTGCTCGATGGCGAACGCGCCATGCAAGAAAATGATAACGAGCGCGCTGAGCGCATGTTTCGCATCAGTCTTTCTCATGGTGAGAAACTCGGCCCGGGCGATTGGAGACTGGCTGTGGCAGAGGGGCGGCTGGCAAAAGTTTTGCTCGCCAATGATAAAACGCACGAGGCAAGGAAAGTTCTCGCTTCTTCAGTTGCTCATTTCCGAGGGTTGAAATCTGATGTGCGCAGCCGCATTGGTCTTGTCGCAAAAGAGCAGGGTGAGGCCGATTCGTTGCTCGGCATGATGCTCGTGGAAAGCGGTGATATCAACGCTTCTCGCTCTTATCTGGAAGAAGCGTCCGCGCTTCTGGCACCATTTTGGCCGCCCGCCGAACAAGAAAAAGAGCGCGACACGATCGCCGGGATCGGCTATGCAAGAGCTTTGTATGGGCTGGCTCGCGTGGAAGAGCGCGATGGAGATACGGAAAATGCAGTGAAGAATTACAAGGCGGCGCTGTCCGTTATCGATGAAGAGGAAATCCCGGTGCCGATGCGGGAAGACATCGCCGATGCTTATGCTGCTCTTCTGCGGTCGAAGGGAAAATTCGACATGGCCGATTCAGTGAAAGAAGCTCAAGATCATTATGCGCGTTTCCATCCCGGCGGTCAAAAGGCGGTGGCAAGAGACAGATGGCGAGAGCTTTTCAGCAAAGCGCGCGATGCCGCAAAGCAGGGCAATTACTCTCAGGCTTTCGCGATCTTGCAAGAGGCATATGATTGCACGAACGTTTATGCAAAAGACGGCGAAGATGCGCTCAACACCCTTTGTGAGTTGGGGCGCATCAGTCAGAGAATGAAGAACGCAGAGAGCGCCACGAAATACATCGCCCAGGCGGAAGCCGTCGCGATCAAATTGGGCGGCGAGAAAAGTCTTTACTACGACAACGTTTTGCTGGCTAAGAATAAAGTTCTCAGACTGCAGAAGAAAAATGAAGAGTTGGAAGCGGTGCTTAAAAAACAAATTGCATTGCGCGAGGAATTGAGAGGAAAGGACAACTTTCATGTCGGAGAAATACTTTCGCATTTGGGAGAATGCCAGTTTCATTTGAATAAACCTGATGAGGGCGAGGCGAGCCTGCGGCGGGCAATTGCGATATTCAAACTGTTTCCCCAGCGCAATCACCGGGAACTCGAAGAAGCCTATGACAGGCTGATTGCCGCGCTGGAAAAAGAAGGCAAAGTCGAGCAAGCGCGCAAATTGAAATTCGATCGCGCGGTGCTCGTTCGCGACACCATCAATTGGGAAAGCAAAAGGCGAGAGTGAATGGTTGCTAAAACCTGCAACAGATGGCGAAGATTAGCGCTGTCTTAGTAAGTGCGCTAGCTTTACTAACTGGTTTTAATCTATAGAAAGCCCGGAAACAGCGTCGGGCGCGCGCGCGTAAGGTTTTGTGTCTGGTTGTAAAGAGCTTGTCTGAAACAAAACTTTCTTAGGGCCAGAAAGAAAACCCTGGTTATCTATAGGCACCTTTGTCCATTCCTCTTTGCTTAGACCGAACAACCTCCTCGACTAACACCACGCCACTCGCGCGACTTTCTTTCCTAGGCTCTTGCCCAGGTAGATGTCTACGGCGTGCGAGATTGCTTGGTGCAAGTTGGCGGAGTCTGTAAATTCTAGGCGGTGGTCAGAGGCAAGAACCGACTCGAAAGGGTCATCAACCTGTTTTGAACTCTCAGGAGATCAACATGAAAGCATTTCGTGTACGTGGTGATGGCGAGGTCGTTCGCGGTCTCGACTGGAAGGGCATGGATGGCGTCGCTTACGTTCCGGTCGGCGGCACCAACCGTTCCTACATCACCGTCTCGCCGAAGCTGGCCACCTCCAGCGAACGTGAGGGACGCGTGTTCGAAGTCGACTTCACGGTCGATGGCGCCGGCGGCATGGAGCTGGTCGCTCCTGGCGATGTCGCGGGCAACCGGCACGGCAACGCGCTTGTCGTGATTCCGACCGGTGCGTTCGATTTCCACATCGAGCCCAACGGATACGTCGTCAACCCGCGCTGCGGCAACGCCTGCCGCGTCGTCGAGCTTTCGCCCGGCGACGAGATTCGCGCCTTCCCCAAGGTGCGCACTCTGCGCGAAGCGCAGGAGTCCAAGCCCTTCTTGCTGCGCTACGACGGTCGGGAAGTCACTTTCACGGTCGCCTGAAGTCGGACACGAGTCCACTCGTGACGCGCTGAAACAGGACGCAGGTGGCGACATCTGCGTTCTGTTTTCCGCTCGCGTTTACGCGAGCATCGGAGTTACGCGACAACGCAAGAAAGTGAAAACGCCACAAAGTGAAAACGCCACAAAGGTACGCGCATTTCGTGCGTATCTAACCCATTTGCCCGGCGGCTTGTTTTTTCCGCCTCGCAAGTAAGTGAGGCAGCTTACGCAAAAAGCTGTTTCACCAAAAACACTAGGAGCCTAGACATGAAAAGTCTTCGCCTTGCACTCATCGGCTTCGCGGCCGTCATTCTCTCCGGCTGCGCTGGCATGCAGTTGGGTCCCAATACGACCACCGGGATTGGTGTCGGCGCTGTCGCCGGTGCCGTTCTCAACCGGGCCGATCCCGCCGCCGGCGCCTTGATTGGCGGTGTACTCGGCGGCGCGGTCGGCTCGACCATCGACAACAACAACGGTCAGTACTCGGGCCCCGTCTACCAGGGTGGGCACAACCACCGCAATCGCTGCGACTGGCGCTGCCAGGAGTGGCGTGAGCGGGAAGCCCGGGAAGCCTATCGTCGCGAGCAGATTCGCCGCCAGATCGAGTGGCAGAACTACTGCCGCCACAACTGGCGCTACGACCATCGCTGCCGCTAACACGGCAGACCTGCAGACAGAAGGATATCTCACATGAATGCGCAAACTGGATCGTCTCGTGGAGGTCTGAGGCTTGTCGTCACCGGCGGCAAGCGCATCGACGTCCCCCACAACGAAATTCACGTTGCCACCGTGGGTGGTGAAGTCGTCGACCCGTTCAAGCTCAGCGTCACCACGCTGGTCGGCCGCCTGCAGAGCGAGCATCGCCGCATCCTGGCGCAATGCCCGTGCGAAGGTCCCGATGTTCTGGTGACGCTGCCCGACGGCTGCACGCCCCTCCAGATCGACGCGGCGTTCAAGACGCTCAAGGACACTGGATGGGAAGTGTGGCCCGGTTGCCTGGGCAACGGCAACAAGGTCTATCTCGGCAATCGCGCGGACTACTAACCTGCGGGTGTAGTGCGAAAACGGCTCGGGCAGCAATGCCCGAGCATCGGTAGAGGATGATAACAATGACAACGCAATCTGAATCCAAGCGTCCCGTTTTGACCTTGATGGTCACCGACGAGCCGCACTTGACCCCTCGCAAGAACAAGGGTCAGGTTCACATTGCAGCAGATGGAGGTGAAGTCGTCGATCCGTTCTGGAAGAGCGTCATCGACCTGGTCGAACACCTGAAGAGCGAGTACAAGCGGATCACCGCCGAAAACCCGCTCCAAGGTCCCACCGTCAAGGTGGCGCTGCCGCAAGGCTGCACGTTCAATCAGATCGAAGAGGCGTTCAAGATGATCAAGGAACAGGGCTGGGACATCCTCCCCGCCATGATCCACAGCTCGGACGTTATCTATCTGCGCAATTATCAGTGCTGAATCCTCCGCCTCCGGAGTGACCTGCTTTTGCGGGTTGCCCTGGCGGCGGGGTGTTTCTCACGACTCCCGTCGCGAAATGATTACCTTTCGCGACGTCGACCAACAGCGCTTGATTGCTTGGCTTTCAGCGCCCTCAGAACAAAGGGTTTAGACAATGAGCAGGTCCTATCGCTACTCGGCCGATAAGGGTGACTTCGGCGGCGAACGGCAGAACATGCGGCGAGGCAATCGCCGTGAGCGTCGTCTGGTTCGGCAGCTCGCCGAACAGGCGGACACGTTCATGCAGTCCGCGGCTGCGATCGGTCGCAACGCCGGTCTCTCTGCCCTCGGCGAGGAGCACCTCGAGACCACACCTGCCTCGCGGGCGATGCGTCGTTCCTGATTTGGGACGAAACATCGTCGATTCGAAACCTCAAGCCTGATTGATTGAAATGAGCCGGGGCGCAGGTGTTGATGCGCTTGCGTCCCGGTTTTTCACTGCAGTTGGTAATCCTGCCGGCTGTTAATCTGTGTAGGAGAACATCATGATCGCACCCTCAGCAGGGGCGGTTTTGGGTGGTTCACTGATCACCAAGACCGTCCACGACAGCATTCACGTGCTGGTCACTCTCACCTCCATGCATGCGTCCTTCGGCATGGAGACTGTCAACCAGTGGGTGATGAAGGACCTGGCGCGTCAGGAGGAAGGCACGCTCGATTCGCTGGCATACCTGACCGAATCCATGCGGTTGCTGATGACTGTCGCTCAGCGGCAGAAAGATTTCGGCACCATGTGCGAGTTCGAGCTGGGCAATCAGAAAGACAATCTCGGCCAAATCGAAGCGACCATTCCGAACCTCAAGAATCTCGGAGTGTTCAGCGACAAGCAGCTCGCCGAGATGGAGAAGTGCGCCAATCTGATGCGCTTCCAGAGCTCTCAGCTCGAATCCATGGCGGCACTGCACGCGGCCAACGCCTTCCAGGTGTCGCAGGTGATCGACCGACTGGAAGAGCGGATTCATGCCGTTCTTCACGCAAGTCCCGTCGGCAAGGCGCGGCGTCACTGACCGAAGCCATCGAGAACCTCTCGAAGCCGGGCTGAATTCCACAAAGCGGGATGGAATCTGGCTTCGCGCCACTTTCCATCCCGGCAATTTTTGAAAATGTATATACTAAAATATATAGTGAGAATTCCTTCACCCCAAGCATTTGTCCACGGGGTGTGCTGTTAGAATCTTTCAGCGCCTCGCATTCTCTCACCGGCCGGTCACCCCCTAGTGTGTGTTGTTGAGCTATTTCTTTGCGGCACGTTTTGGGTTTTTGTTGGTGGAACGATTCTTGTTTGGAGGAGTAAATGCCAAGACCAAATCTTTTGGCGAAACTCCGTGTTTCAAGAGAGCTCTGGCAAAAGGGTCGATTGGCTCGATATCTCCATCGCCGTTGTTGTCGCTTGATTTAGAGCTTCGACTCGATGGACGATCGAGCGTGCCTGCATCCAGCTCGTCGATGGTTATGCTCATAACTAAACTATTGTCGCGCTTTTTCACATTCTTAAGTCGTGAGTTGCTTCTAGAGCGATCGGTGCTGGCTGGATTGTTTGATAAAGACACGCTTGCTGACTGCTTGTTTTTCACAGGTTTTGCTGATGCAGCAGAGGAGCGCGCATCAATTGGAGCCAGCAGATATGCAAGGTCGTCCTCGGTAATTGCAACAGTGCCGGCTCTGTCCGCATCAAACACTGCGTCCGCAATGGCTTGCTTGCGCTTTTGCATTTCAAGAATGCGCTCTTCGATAGTGCCTGTAGCAATCATTTTGTAGACGAACACTGGTTTGTCCTGTCCAATTCGGTGCGCTCGGTCGGTAGCCTGATTCTCAACAGCCGGATTCCACCAGGGATCGTAATGTATAACAGTGTCTGCGGCGGTAAGGTTCAATCCGGTGCCGCCTGCTTTGAGGCTTATGAGAAAAACAGGCACATCACCGTTTTGAAAACGTTTGACTGGCGTAGCACGATCTCTCGTATCTCCTCGCAATTGAACGTAGCTGATCTTGTTGTCGTCAAGCTCAGCGGCGATCAAATCAAGCATGCTTGTAAATTGAGAGAACAGCAAAACCTTTCTTCCCGACTCTACCAATTGAGGCAAAACGTCCATCAACTCGGAGAGTTTCGAGCCGCGTCCTGCTCTTTTCGCTGCATCGAGTTTTACGAGGCGTGGATCACAACAAACCTGACGCAATTTTAGGAGCGCATCGAGAATTACAATCTGGCTGCGCTTGAAGCCTTTGAGTGCAATCTCATCACGAATGCGTTCATCCATTGCCAGGCGGACGGTTTCGTACAGATCTCTTTGCGCACCTTCGAGTTCTACGGGTTGAATGATGATTGTCTTCTCCGGCAATTCTTCAGCGACCTGTGCCTTTGTTCTCCTCAGCAAGAAAGGGCTGATTCTTCTTGCAAGCAATTTCTGGCGACTTTTGTCATGAGCCTTCTCAATCGGAGTTCGATATTTATTGGTGAAACTTTTGAGAGTGCCAAGAAGACCTGGAGCAATAAAGTTGAATTGAGACCACAGTTCGCCAAGGTGATTTTCAACTGGAGTGCCTGTCAAACAAAGCCGCGTTTCCGCCTGCAATTTAAAGGCTGCAGCCGCTGCCTGTGTGGCTGGATTTTTTATGTATTGAGCCTCGTCAAGCACGACCATCGACCACTCGACAGGCAACAATTTTTCGGTGTCGCGGTGCAAAAGCGCATAAGTGCTTACTGCTATGTCGAACTTTTTTATCAGGGGGAATTTGTTTTCGCGTTCCGGTCCGGTCAAAGACAAAACTTTCAGTTCAGGGCTGTGCTTTTGTGCTTCGCTCAACCAGTTTTGCACTACGCTGGTAGGGCAAACAATCAAGATTGGCTTGTTTAGACGGCCTTCAACTTTCATCTTCCAGATATGAGCGAGCGTTTGTACTGTTTTTCCCAAACCCATATCATCAGCCAGAATCCCGCCTGCCTGGCATTCGGAGAGAAATTCGATCCAGCCGAGTCCTTCTTTCTGGTATGAACGCAATGAAGATGAAAAGCCCGGCGCAGTCTCTACTGCAGAAACGGTCTTATTCTTTTCCATAAAACGCTTCAGCCGCTGGGCCAGCGTCTTTATGCGCTCTGAATTCTCAAACTCCACGCCTGCATCGACTAGTTCCGAAAATGCGTCCGGTGTTATCTCCAATCTCTTCTTGTCACCCAATCCATCTCCGTCAAATAGCTCTTCGAGCGCGCCAAGAACAGATTTCATTCTCTCGAAAGGCAATGAAACATACCGGCCATCAGGCAGCGGTGCATAGAATCTGCCATCGGAATTGTGTTCTTCGATGTCTTTCAGAGCTGAACATTGAAACTGCTTCAGCGCTGCAAGAATGATCGGCAAGAGCGAAATTCGCTTGCCGTCAACGTTTACTCCTAATTCCATGGAGAACCAGTAGTTGCCGTCGTCGCTTAACTCAGCGCTCCACTCATCATCAGTTTGCGCAACCTTCAAACTGAAATTCTCTTCGGTGATCAGCCATCCCTTATCTCTAAGGCGGGGAGCATGCCTGTCTATAAAATTGAGCCATGTTTCTGTGCAATTACGGTTTGATTGTGCTAAAAACGACAGCTTGGCAGCGCTCAACAACCCGTTAGGAGTCTGTACGAATTTCATGGACTCAAGCTCGCGCACGACCTGTCTTTCGAAGGGAAGATCCCGCACATAAACCTTCATTTTGTTGTCTTCGAGCACCCTTATTTGTGAGTTGGTGCCGGTGGCATCGAACATGCGGCCACCGTAACTGAAGGATAGATCCATGTAGTGCAATTGCCCACCAAAGTACCCATACCGCATCAACTCTCGCATCTGCGGCATTGAGTTAATTGTCTTAATTGAAAGACACGGCACTGGTTTTACTTTCAATACCACTTCTTCAATACTTAATGCTGGAAGTGCTTGATTGGCAGGCAAAGAAAGTTTGCCGAGTCTATCGCGGATGATTCGTGCGTGCTCGCTCCTTATTGCCGGTGCAGCAAGCAAATCATGCGCCTGTTTTGTGGAAATAGGCAGATTGAGAGGACCTAACTCACTGTTTATGGTATCGACGTAATAGAAGGAAGAAGCGCGTATCGGCTTTAGCTGCTCGTTTCCGGTGTCCACTTTCGCATATTGGCAGTCATCCGGTCCAAGTGTCCAAACTACCTGAGCCGGTCTGGATGGACCCATGGTGAGTGGCTTACCTGTTGCGTTTGCATAGAAGCATCTTCCGGTGGAAATTAGCAGTTCAAGTACACGGAGAACTATCTCTTCGTCACCGTTTAGAGGGTGATGGTACGGCCACCAGCGATCGGAACTGCAAGCCGAAAGCAACTTGGCTATTTTTGAATCTATATCATTTGCACCCTCTAAATCCCCGTTGCGTAGACTCTGGAAATTAACGTCGTATGCCGCCCCATAGCCGCCTTTTTTCAATATTCTGCATTTGACGGGCCGAACGCAAATTGTCTTGCTGTCATTTCGCCAGCTCTCAGGAATGTCGAGTATGTAAAGAATACAAGTGTCCGCGCGATTGACGGAAGCAGACGGCTTTTCGAATGAGTTTTCGACTTTCGCTAACCAGGTCTCCAATTTTTGCGGCAAAAGAGTTTCTGTGTAGTTTGCTGAATTGCCGCCTGCCTTTTTTTGTTCTCCTGCAAAACCAAAATGCTGACCGGCTGCATACAAGAGAGCCACCGTATGCTTACAAAATGCCACCATGGGACACGAACAGTCGGCGTCGGAAATTGCTGTCGGCGGACGCATTGATTTCCAAAAGATTGACACCTTATACGGTTTTCGCTGGCGTCCCTGCACCTTACCCACGATCATCTGCTCGTCAAAGTTGACGCTTACTTCAACCACTGCGCCTTTTGAGAAATAGCCGTACCCCTTTCTCAGGGTATTAGTATCAAATGTCTGCTCGAGCAGAGCCTGATGGAAAGGCAATGTCTGAACTTTTGTGTTGAATCCCATGAAAACCTCTCGGGGCGGCACAACTGAAAAGTAAACAAGACACGGTTTGCATTCTTGTCTTTTTTCCAATTATTCGTAAATCCGATCGTACTATTTTTCGCGCAGTCATCAGTGCGTTCCGCTTAATCACTGCGGTGTTGAGGTATGTCGAAAGGTGCGCCCCAGTATATGCAGTCGCTGGTCGAAATGGATATCGTGCAGCAACCTTAGGCGCTCTTTGAAGAGATTTAATGCTCGCATTGACTCAGCAAAAATCTAACCATGACAAGGTTTTCGAGCGGCTAAACGTACGTTTTTATTCCATTAATTCTCGGACCCCATATACTGTTTATGCGTTCTTATCATGGATTTCACGATGAGTAAGTTTTTTGCAGCAGGATTTCTATTTCTATGGTTTGCGGCAGTGTTGCCCGGCTGGTCCTTGCCTGGTCAAGCTGAGAGAGAGGTGCTGAAAAGGATGTCACATCATCACTTTCTGAAAAATTTCCGAAGGGATAGTAACGACTCGACAACTTATCTTGCCGAAGGCCGGTTGGTAGAAAAGTGTGGTGACGGAATTACGCGCACGTCAAATGTTGTGTGGAAGCTGCGTTCAACAAGTGGCAAGAGAGTTACAGAGGAAATCTGCGAGATAACGTCGCCTCCAGCGAGCATAGATTGCAGTCATCGAGACAGCTATACGCTCAATGCTTTGAGAATGGTCTACTCCTCAGATATCCAGGACGACTTTATGGATGCTGTAAAGCTAAAGGAGATCGAGTCAGGGGGAAAAGTGACCACTCTGTTCAAAGGCAAGAAGTATTCGTACAAAACCACGGGAAATAAGCTGACCATAACTAGCGCGGGAAGCCATCCATCTCATTGAGTTCGCTGGCGACGATCTTGCGTGCTTTCTTCTTCACTTGTTTCGCCGCTCTCAAATCGTTTTCCTGCTCAAGCAATTCGGCTTTGGCAGCCAGTTTTTCTACTTTCTTCAGTTCATCGCCGCGCGCCGTCACCACAGGTGTTGCTGTGGATTTGGGCAAAGAAAGTTTTTCTTTCAAACCGTCGATCATGCGCGAGAACCTTTGCAGGCAGCTTCCGCCCTTGTTGTTCAAGTGCTTTTCGCAGCAATGCTCGTCGCGCTTGGTCTCCAGTGTGGCGATCATTTGCTCGATATAAATTACGTCCATACTGCTCTAACCTCGCTTTCGGCTTCCATATTGACCTTGCTTTTTGGGTCACTGGGGGGACGAGGCAGAACCTTTGAAGTTCCAGCTTCTTTCTTGTGAATTCTATATGAGCGATAGGGCTTCAAAATTCGGAGCACACGGCTCCAATAATTTAGCCATGTCAGGGGCAGGCGTCAGCGGCTGCTTGCTTGGCCAGCCTTAAGGAGACGTGTTCCATACCTGCCTGTTTGCGACTGGCATTTTCAACTTCGAATGCGCTCACATTGCCTTGGGCATCTACACTGACGCCGAAAACAGAACCATTTTGATGACCAATCATCTCCATGGCCCTTATCTTGCCTGTTGTTGAATCAAATGACGCTTGCAGCTTCAAGCCGCTATCTTTCAATTTACTGTTTACTCTTTCAAGAGCTTGGTCTATTTCCTTTTGATCTGATACTTTTGAGTCCGCCATTAACTTCTTAAGTGCGGCGCCGTCAAATTTACCCTGGCCGGAATACAACTCGCGACCAAAGGCATCGGCTACTGCCCGGACAGCAGGATTATCTACGCCTTCTCGCTCGATGAATTTGCTCCAGCCTTGGGCGAACTCTGCGGCAGAAGATTGCTGACCGGATGACTCTTTAAGCTGCTTTTCCCATTGCGCGGCTGCAGCAGCGGCTTGCTCGCCGGAACTTTCACGCCCAGCGCCCTCTGTTGCAGGCACGGCATCGGCGGATGGAGCCGGCTGTAATCCTTGTTCTTTCGGCGCTCCGTCCTTCGAAGTATCGCGGCGCGCGTACTTCATCTGGTCGCTGAGAATCGGTGCAATCTCCGCTCGGCCGCCCTGGAAAGTGGCGACGGGCTTACCTATCGAATAGGTGCCGTCGGCATTTTTCTCAACCTTGCTGGCAAATGTAATAGGCAAATCTCCGTCCCAAAGACCGTCCTTTTTAAGCTGATCTGCTGTTTTGGCTATCTGGAGACTGGAATCGAGATTGTTGGAATCGCCATACAAGAATGCATCGCCTTCATTTCCTTTTACCGATTTCAAAGTTTCTCTGAGCTTGTCCGTATCCTTCAAATTTTGCCCGCCCAAACTCACCACAAGAGCGCCGCCACTCTCATAAGCCAGCTTGAGCTGATTTTGCTCCATTTGAGCAGGAGAAAGATTGGCAGGTTGCCCGCCTGATGAGTCAGCGCTCGACTCAGGAGTTACCGGGGCTGCATCCATCGGTGGGCGCGTGCCGCCAACCTGAGCGCTTTCCGCATTGCCATCAGGTTGCTTGCCATCCAGACCGAATGTGGCGTGGAAAGCGGAGTTGCCTTGCATGGCTTGCTTGTATTTTTCATATCCGTCCGGGCCGCCCCAAGCAGCGGGATTTGGCGAAGGATTGATCACGCCCTGGTTGTAATCAATCGTCGGAGCAGGAGGAAAACCTAGATCTTGAGGAACAGATCTACTTTGCTCGAATGACGACCAGCTTTGAAGCGGTGCACCATTGTTTCCTGAGAAAGGATGGTAATTTTGGAAACCGGAATCCACAACCTGTGGAACGTACTGCGGAGTATCGCATATGTTTCCGTTTCAACCCATGGTGTGTACTTCCTCGTCCAGCGTCGAACCGGGAAAACCGAATTTGCATCTACATTCTAAAGAGAGTATTTTTCAATTTTGTTGCATGCCTTATGGCTGTTAATCCGTTGTTCTATACGTTCATGCTGGTCCAGTTCGGAACTTCTGCAACCGGTGCTTGCTTCTGGCTGTGAGCCTGGCTGTTGCGGTAACGCAGGAAGTCACGGTAGTTATCCACTACGGATTGCACTACGTCGTACGATGCGCCGGAGTTAGTCAGATTGGTGATGGTGTTTTCGAAGTGAGTGGCGATTTCGTCCATCTGCGCATCTGTCTTGATGTTTTCCGGCATTTGCGGCACACTCGGTGAAACGGCTGAGCGAGCCAGTTCCATTGCATTGTGCGCTTGGCTGTTATTGTCGTTGAGCCAGGAGGTGATCGGCGCTTCGTCTTTGCCGACGGCGGTTCTTGCATGTGATGCGAAAACTGCTACGTCAGCCAATTTGTTCACCACACGCACCGGCTCGTTGACTGCAACGCTGGTGGGCATGGGGGCGAAGGTGCCTTCTGCCAATTCCGGAGCGCTGATGCGAGCTACGTGTGCTGTCGAGGCGGCGCCCCAAGGATTGATGCTGGCAGGGACTTGAGTTCTGACCGGCTCTTCGGATGCTGCTGCCGGCGGCATCGGCGGCATGTAAGCCATCGAGGTCATGTCTTGAACAGTTCTGGCGTGTTGTTTGTAGTTGGGAGACGCCGAATGATCGACTGCCGAAGCGCTATTGGTTACTGCAACTGCGAGCGGAGGAGGCAAGGGCGACATGTCTGCTGCCGGTGCGCTGTTGCGTGCCATCAGTCTTGTCGTTCCTTGTTGAACCGTGTTGTGCGGAACCGGCTTGACGGGAGCAACTACTGGCTTGGTGTTGGAGGTAAGAGCGGTGCCTTCGATGTGCGCTGCCGATCTGGTTTCTGCGCCTCTTGCGTAGTCGACCGGTGCTTGGAAGTGATTTTGTGTCGCGGCTACTTGAACGGGCTTTTCGGGCATGGCTTGTACGTGTTCGATGCTGCCTGCGTTACCGTGGGGCACGGCCAGTTTTGCCATTTGTACGTTGGCGCCGCTGTATGCGCTCATCGGTTTGACATTGGTGAATTGAACATCGCCG
>JADYYD010000088.1 GCA_020853845.1 Candidatus Melainabacteria bacterium | reverse complement strand
CCGCTTTTTTCATGCCCACACGATAGCAGGCCGCCACAGCGGCGGGAAGCGTGGGAAGCTTGATTTAAACTGCGTTTTGCCGGCATATTTTTTTCTGGGGGAAACGAAATCTAGCGCGGTTGAAAAATTCATTCACGGACGCGGCGAGTTATTTGTAATTCGCGCGGCGGCGGATGACAAGGGACGCTATCTGCGCAAGTGATTCCAGTTTGCCCCCGAAAGCCTGATTAGCGGGGTTGAAAAGTGCTGGTTCGAGCTGAGCTATCTATGTTTAAAAACAGAACGTTGATTCATATGCCAGACAAAGCACTTGTTTATTGCTCAACGCGTTTCATAACCTGAATAAGTCCACTCTCCGCATTTTCAATTTGAGACCAGCTTAAAAAGCTCCCGAAAAGTCTTGCCCTCCGGCAAATTCATTTCTCATCACGCCTCACTCGAGGTGATTGGAGAGACGAATTTGTGCTGAGCGACTGGTGAAACATCTGTGAGTTGAGTGAACAGTGCAGGTTTCGTTAGAGCCTGTTCAGCGAAACGGTTCTCAGGAGCCGATCGCTGCGCCGGCCTGTCCGGCGAATGTCTTCAGTGAAGGCTGTTTTCGCTCATTCGAGCAAGCCTTCAGCCCTCTGTTCTTTCAAGTTGTTAGGCGCGTTTTTCGACGCGCCGCTTTTGTATGGAGTACACCAATGTCAAAGCCAAACGTCCCTGAAAAGACGCCCCCACCGAGGTGGCGGCGCATTCTTTCGCGGACAACGAAGTGGTCCGCTGTAAGCGGCTTACTGGCGCTGGTTGTGATTCTCACGCTGGCGCTCAATGCCTTTAACTACTACGCCATCGATCCGATCGTCACTCCTGGCGAGCTTTACCATAGGACATGGGAAACCGTCAGGGTCAACTACTACGATCCGTCCAAGTTGCAAAACTGGGACGAGTGGGAGCACAAGTTCGACGACCAGATCAAGACCGAGGCGGACGCCATCCGCTTCGCTCGTGAGATGCTGTCGTCTTTGGATGACCCGCACACTGTTCTGCACGAAGCAGATGAAGTGCGCACTATCTTCGATGAAGCCTACGGCAAGCAGGAGATCATCGGTCTGGTTTTCAAACCTGCCTACGACCGCTCCGGCTCCGCAGTGCTGAATCCCAGGGGTCTCCAATTGCCGGATGCCGTCGATTCTCTGCCCATCATCGAAGAGGTGGTGCGAGGCAGCTCCGCTCAAGCAGCGGGCATCATTCCGGGCGACGTCCTTGTCAGTGTCAACGGTAAATCCACTGCCGGTCTTGCCATTGCCGAGCTGCAGACTCTTCTTGCCGGCCCCGCTGGTGAGGAGCTGACGCTTGTCGTCAGGCAAAATGGCGTCGATACCACCGTGATGGTGCAGCGCATGGAAGTTACGAGGCCAATCGTTTCCTCCCAGCGCCTCGCCGGTGACGTGTGCTATATCCGCGTGGAGAGCTTCTTCCAGCTCGATCAGGCGGATCAGCTTCAAACGGCGCTCGAAGGCATGCAGGATTGCAAGGGCTATGTCATCGACCTGCGCGACAACGGCGGTGGATTCATCCACTCGGCTGTCGAGTCGGCGGCGATGTTCATGGACACCGGCGTCATCACGCGCATGGACTTCCACAGCCCGTGGGGCGTCATGCACTGGGTCGCCGAAGCCAGTCCCAACCAGCTCTGGGTTTCCGTCAACGGCCTCAACATGCCGCTGTCTCGGCGACCAAATCTGGTCGGCGACAAGCCCATCGTCGTCCTCGTCAATTTCAACACCGCCAGTGCCTCCGAGCTGTTCACCGCAGCCTTGCAGGACAACGGTCGCGTGCATGTGATTGGCGAGAAAACATACGGCAAGGGCATCGGCCAAACGCTGATTCCGGTCGGAAACGGGCATCGCCTGCGCGTCACCAACATCATGGGGCGCACGCCTTCCGGTCGCTGGTTGGGCGATGCGGGCATCACCGTCCGGCACAGCATCATCCCGGATGAGACTGTGCCGGCGCCGCGCAATCTGCTCATCGGCTCTCGCAACGACAATCAGTTGCGTGCTGCTGAAGAGTGGCTCGACCGGCAAATTCCGTAGGTCCGTGGGTGGGGCGGCTCGGTAGAAGGCTTTTGCCTTTCCGAGCCGCTCCGCTTGCGCTGCTGAAATGGCGCTTCTAGCGCTATTTCTGTTGTTCCCTGTGATACTACGCGATGTGGTAATAGCGCGCTGGCAATCCGGTCAGGCCGCCTGCCCGACCAGCCTGTGCGTTCTCTATCACCACACCGCGGCGGAGTTTGCGCATTTGCGCTGTCACTGCGGGAACTACCGAAATCGTTTTGCGTCAGACCTGAGTAACTGACGCTTGCAAGGCGGGCCAACAACGGAAAAGGAGATAACGAGATGAGGATTTTGATACGGCTTGGCTTAATGGCTCTGGCATTTGCATTTATTCTTCCGCAAATTCATGGCATTGATTTCCATGGTAACTTTGCAATCGCGCTTGTGCTGTCACTTCTCTTCGGACTGGTTCTCTGGCTTGTTGAGATTACCGCGCTGGCACTTTCGGCAGTATTGACTGTCAGTTCTCTGGGTCTGGCGCTGCTCTGGTTGATACCCGCATGGATCCTGGGCTTCTGGCTCCTGCCCGCATTCGCCATGATGATTACGGCAGACTTCGTTCCACAGTATTTGACCGTATCCGGTTTCGTTCCAGCGGCGCTCGCCGGTCTTGTAATGCTAGCTATCAGCTTCTTGACCAAAGACGATGCCTGGACATCGAGAACCACCTAGTCAGAAAGTGGTAGCTCGCAAGAGCAACAAAAGTGTCTCTGGGTGACTCCTGGACAAAGCGAGAGCAGCGCATCGCGCTGCTCTCGTTGTTAGCGATCGATCGCCCGGCGCTGCTCTCGTTGTCTTGAATTTCGCACCAAAAGTGGTGCATCAATGCGCTGCTGTATGAGCCGGGCTTAAACAAAGCGCGGGCTGGCAAAGCTCGGCGAGGCGCATTTTCAGCATCATGAGCGGGACTTTAATCTCAGGCGTGAAAGAAGAGCGATCAAAGCGCTAAATATAAAGCACACCTCTTTTTACCTCCGATACCTGTATTAAAGCGCTCTTCTAAACCAACTCATGAGCTTTTGCTAACCGCCTGCAGAGATTCTCTCTTGCTGGAGTTGGGCCGGG
>JADYYD010000087.1 GCA_020853845.1 Candidatus Melainabacteria bacterium | reverse complement strand
TCGAGATTGTGGAAGGCAAAACTTTTTTGCATGTGGCGAAATTCTTCCACCGCCAAGATTTCCGTTGCTGTAATGGCGCCTGCCGAAATTGCAGGAAAGTGCTGGATAGGCACCAGTTCCGGATTTTCAGGGAAGTAATAATTGGGCACGTCGGCCATGTACTTTTTAACGCCTGCTTCCAGTGGCGCTTTTTCCAACTCGTCGGGGGTAACTCCGACTTTCAGCGCCAGGTCGTGCAACTGCAATTGATGGCGGTGATCCGGATTGCCGTTGCCATATTCATTGCGCACATTTTCCAGAATATAGCCGACCGCTTCTTCCGGCATAATGGTGGCCGCCTTGAGCAAAAGCCGCCTGAGAAGAGAAGCGTGCGCATCGTAGTTGGCGAGAAATCGCAGTGATTGCTCGCGGTTTAACTTCGTGCGATCGAGATATTCGAAAAGGGGGTGCCTGGCGCAAGGATGTTCGGCGGCGATCTTTCTTGCGACCGCTGCCATTTTCTCTTGGGAAACCGACCCGGATAAATGAGATTGGCGCCCTGCAATTGTGCGGGCGGCATCCGTTTGCTTCTCGACCATCAGGATCTCAGGCTGTCTGCTGCTGCCGTTTCGCGCACGGACGAAGCGGCTCCGGCTTTCGCCTCTTCAGGCTTTCCCATCTCGCCTTCAGCCTCTTCCTTTTCAAGCAGCCATTGTGCTTCAAGAGCGGCTCGGCATCCGGTTCCTGCTGCCGTTACGGCTTGTCTGTAGACCGAGTCCATCACATCGCCTGCCGCAAAGACGCCGACTACATCAGTGTGCACACCGTTGGTCTTGATATAACCGTTCTCGTCGAGAGGCAAATGACCTTTGAACAAATCAGTGTTGGGCTGGTGCCCGATAGCGATGAAAACGCCGTCGGCAGGCAACTCTTGCAATTCATTCGTTTTGATATTGCGCACTTTCACGCCCGTGACTTCGCCTTTGGAAACATCGGTGATATCTTCCAGAACGGAGTTGAGCAAATAATCTACTTTGGTGTTGCGTTTGGCGCGCTCGACCATGATTGCCGAGGCTCTGAATGCTTCGCGTCGGTGAATGATAGTCACGGAAGTCGCGAATCTCGTCAAGAACATTGCTTCTTCCAGCGCGGTGTCTCCGCCGCCCACTACGAATACTTTCTTGTCTCTGAAAAAGAAACCGTCGCAGGTCGCGCATGCGGACACGCCGTGTCCCATAAGCTTTTGCTCCGCTTCCAGCCCGAGCAGTTTTGCAGAGGCGCCGGTGCAGATGATCAGCACGTCGGTGATGATTTCTTCGCTCGATGTCTTGATCGTGAAAGGACGCTTCGACAGGTCGATTGATTCGGCGTTATCGTAAATATATTGGGTGCCGAAGCGTTCTGCTTGAGCAATCATTTGCTCCATCAGCTCGGGACCTTGAATGCCGTTCGGGAAGCCCGGGAAATTTTCTACATCGGTGGTAATAGTGAGCTGACCGCCGGTTTGCAGTCCTTGAATGACCAGCGGCTCGAGGTTGGCTCTGGCCGCGTAAATCGCTGCGGTAAGACCTGCAGCTCCTGAACCGAGAATCGTTACTTTCTTTCTGATTGCCATCTGGACTTCTTTTCCACCCCGGACCAGTCCGACAAACCGGACTCAACTCAAATTGTAGGACTGGAAAGGGCTTATATACAGGAGATTCACGATAACTTATCAATTGGCATCCTGCCGAATTAACGACTTACTCGCTCCGGGTTGCAAAGGAGTTTTGCAATTTAATCGTCGGCGGCATCATGAGCGAGGTTGGCCGAGCTGGTGACGCTGGGTCTCAGTCCAAAGGGCAAACTGACGCGCAAAGTGTCGAAATCGGACAACAGTTTGAGCTTTTGCTCCTGAAGCTTGATCATCGCTCGGGTCGCTCCCGCATCCTGAGCGGCTATTGCTGCGACAAGTTGGCTGAGGCGCTCGAGATCATTGAGCTTGCCCAGCAACTGTTGCGCTTTTACAAGCTCCAGATTGGTCAAACCGAAAAATTCGACAAGCAGATAGCGCCAGGCTTTGACAACAAGGCGCAGCTCATGCAACTCCGAAGGCGTGCGCGCGTGCGCTTCCAGGGCGCGGGCAGTGTCTTCCTGTTCGGCAAGAAGCGGCTCGAGATGGCTGTAGGCGGATTGAAACAGCTTTGATGAACCGGCGTGCCGCACTGCAATTTGCTGCGGGCGTTTCAGTAGAAACTTCAAAAGGTCTTTTGCCAGCCGCTTCACCTTAAGCTTGGCCAGTTTTCTCGAAACTTTGTCTCCGGCTTTTGCCCGTTCTTTTTTGAATATCTTTTTTACCGAGTCCGGCAATTCGTATTCGTCTGCCAGTTCGATGTTGACGTCCCAATCACGCGCTGCGCCCAGGAGTTTATGCAATTTGCGCATCGGGTTGCCGGTTTTCTTCCAGAATTTTTTGTCGTTCCAGCCGTCCCGCTCCAAAACGCCCCATATTGACTCCCAGCGTCTGAGAACGACTCTGGTTTCGTGAACGAGCTTTGGCGCCGGTTCTTTTCCCAACTTGGCCTTGGCCAGTTTTTTCAAAACCTTTTCTACATCTTCATAAATTCCCAGCGCTGTCTTTTGTTCGAGTTCCAGCCAGGGTTGCTCGCGCAAGTGAGGCGGCGCTGTTTCCGGTGCCTCGCGGATGCCCTGCAATCGGCTGAGCCGATTTTCCAATGGAATCAAAACCATTTACTTAATCCAGTCCTCGAAAATCTGCTTGGAGCGTTTTACCACCAGGTCTTTTCCACCCCTTGCGTAGACTGCTTGCGCGCGCTCGACGAGAGACGGCATTGTCACTTTTCGATATTCCGGCAGATGGTGCGGTTGTCTCAGAAATTGGCGAAGCGGCTCTGCTGCTTTGGACCAGACAAAATTCTCAGCTAATTTCTGCGCGCCCTGGCGGCAATGTTTTTCGCGCTCGGGATTCTTCAACAATTCTAGAATAGCTTGCGTCCAACCGTCGACATCTCCATATCCCAGCGCGCGTCCGGCGCCATGGGCTTCAATCAACTCTGCAAGCTGGTCTCCGCCGGTCGTCAGCACCGGCAAGCGGGCCCAGAAATAATCAAGCAATCGCGTGCGGAATGAAAATCGCGTCTCCGGCAAATCGAAATGCGCGGAAACTCCGATGTCGGCGTCAAGCAAAAAATTGACCCTGTCATCGTAAGGTGTCCACTCTTCATGGAAGAAAACGATGCGATCGAGCACTTTCAATTCTTTTGCCAGCTCTTTGGCTTTTACCGCCATATCCATCAGTGGAACCTGCGGATTGGGCGATTTCATGCCCATGAAAAACAGGCGCAATTTCGGCAGCGATTCGGAGGCGCGGGCGGCGGCGCGAATGACGGTGAGCGGATCGAACCAATCCCAGATGCCGCCACCCCACAAAAGCAGTTTGGCATCCTCGGGAATTCCCTCGATGTTTCCCTTTGCTCCCTTGCCGCGCCTAACCGGCTCGTCTTCCTGCAAACCGAACGGAATCACATCGATCAATTTGCGCATCGACGGGTCAAACGAATACATATCGGGATTGATTCTGCCCAGTGCGCAATAGCGACCCAACCAATAATCGCGCTGGCGCTCCGATGCGCACACCGAAAAATCACATGCCACCATGTGCTGTTCCAGAACTTTGTGCATCAGCCTGTAACTGGCATTGGCAGCGACGTCAGAGTTTTGGTATTGAACTAGAACAGAAAAAAGGTAAGGGTCGTAGAGATCGACTGTCAGATATTTTCCGAGCGAAGCCAGACCCGGATATGGTTTCAAAACATTTGCCTGAATGAAGATCGCATCGTGCTCGGCCGCCAGGTTGTACAGTTGCGACTTGCTCAGACCGCCTTTGAGATGAAAGTTGGGCGGCAAATTTCGGCGCTCTTTCAACTCGGCAAGGACGTCTATTGGAATTTTATGAGGTGTGAAGACTGTGACAGAAACTTCATCGCAAAGTCTCAGGCCCAGTTCGAAAGCCCGAATCGCAGGGCCGGCCATCTGTCTGGCAATCGGCTCCAGTGTGACAAAAATAATGCTTTTGCAGGCGCCGCTGCCCATCCTGTGGTTTTCGTCCCCTGTAGAGTGCGCAATTATAATCTCCTTCACTAACGCTAAGGTGGCTTTCAAGAGAATATGTACAATATGTGACCAGGAATCCGGAGTCACGAGCGGCTGGTCAATATGGCAAATCCACTGATAAGCGTTGTAATCCCCAACTGGAACGGCAAGAAATTTCTCGCCGGATGCCTGGATTCGCTCAAGGCTCAGACTTACGAGCCCATTGAAGTCGTTATCGTGGACAACGGCTCAAAAGACGGCTCAGTAGAGTATTTGCAAGAAAATTACCCGGAAGTGAAACTGGTCACTTTTCCAGTCAATACCGGATTCAGTCCGGCTGTGAATGCAGGCATCAAAGCATCGACTGGCGAAATGGTCGCTTTGTTGAACAACGACACCGTTGTCGATCCAAACTGGATGTCCGAGCTGATTAAGGCAATGAACGAGCATCCCGAGGCGGGAAGCGCCGGATGCAAGATGCTTGCTTACGATGACCACACTCTGCTCGATGGTGCGGGCGATGGATACCGGCGCGGCGGTTTGCCCGGCAGAATCGGGCATAAAGAGCGCGACACCGGGCGCTTCAATCGCAAGCGCTATTTGCTCGGTGCCTGCGGCGGTGCAGCGCTTTATCGTCGCGAATTGTTTGAAGCCATCGGTTATTTCGACGAAGATTATTTTGCGTACTTAGAGGATGTCGATCTCGGTTTGCGTGCTCAAGCTGCCGGATTCAAATGCATCTACGTCCCCACCTCGATTGTTTATCACCTCGGTTGCGGCACCACGGGCAGTGGCTACAGTCCGCTGGTCGTAAGACTGTCGGCGCGCAACAATTGGAATACGATCGTCAAAAACATTCCCATGCCGCTCTTGTGGAAATTCATGCCGCACATTTGTTTCTGGCAGTTGTACTATTTGGCTGTCGTCACCGTGCGCGGCGGGCAGCTCATGCCCTGGCTGAAAGGGACATTCGAGGCTGTAAAACTGTTTCCGACCATGATGGAAAAGCGCCGCGAAATCAATCGGTTGCGCAAGACTTCGCTGGAATACATGGAACAGATAATTATCGAGAGCGAAAAAGATCTGGGCGATTCCAAAGCCAGACTGTACAAGCAGCATCTAGCCGGTCTTTCCAAATAACCGATTGAGAAGAGAAGACTAGGTCGTTTCGTCTTGAGATTTCGGCAGCACAGCAAGTGCTTGCTGGCAAAGTTTGACCGCTTCGCTCAATCGAATTACGGTGGCTTCCATTTGTTGATGCGCTCTTGACGATTTGCGCGAATCAATCAAATCGACGGACTGGCGCAAAGAGGTCAGCGAATCTTCGAGCAGCAATTCCGAATTCATGATCAACTCGACTACTTGCTTCAGTCTGTATGTTTCGTCTTTTGCTCGGCAGTCCCCGCAATATCCAAGGATGTCGAAGCGGCTCGAGCGATGATCGAAGCCTTTTCTTTGAGCTACGGACTTTCCGAATCCTCTTATAAGGTCGTCGATGAACTCGATAGTCAGACCGCAGCCCAGACAAATCAGGTGATCGTGATCGGGACCTTCTTCGGCCGGCTCATAGCGCATGCCCCGGTCGCCGGAAACGGTATTGACGTTGCCGTCCGCTTTCAATCTGTGCAAATTGCGGTAGACAGTGGAAAGGCTCAGCTCATAGCCCATTTCAATGGCGCGTTCGTATACCTCGGCGGCGGTCACGTGCGTTCCTTTCGGGAACGACTTGACAATCGTTGCAATCGACTCTTGCGATTGACCATGCTTGCCGGCTTTTTTGGCAGCCTTGCTGGAAGCGTCTAAAACTTTGTCCGGATCGTCCAGCTTGGCGTCAGGCGATTGATTTTCGAGATTATCGCCAGGTGTGTTTGTCATTGGATTGAAAACGCTATTGAGAAAATTGTCAGTTCAGGAGTCGATGATATTCCCTCAGCTATTAGCCTGTCAAATTGCGCGAGGGTCGGGATTTATGGGTCGTTACGTTGCCGGGAGCGGGGGCGAAGATTTAAGCCGCCGGAAATGGGGTTGTGAGCGGCGCTCTGTCTCTTGACTAGCTTCTGTATCTCTCTTCCTGTTTGTAATTTTTACTTTTGGCAGTCGATTAGCTTTTGCAAAAATGAGGTATGGTTAATTGACAGAGTAAATCGCAAATAGTAACGTTTTAGTAGTCTCGGTAATGAGAATGAATTGCAAAATTTGGCAAACTCCTTGCAGTCATTGGCATTGTCGTTGCTCTTCTAGGAATTCCCCAGTCTTTCGGATCTGTCTTGCATGATCGATTGAGGAATGACAAAAAAATCGGAAAGTCGGCGCCGCCGGAGTACGCTCTCTAACTCCACAAGTGCCGGCTTTTTGCATGCGCCGATTTTCAAAGCATGCGCGGTCCACTATCAATGTGCGATGCTATTGCAGGCTTTTTACCAGGCAAGCGGGTCGACAAGTGAAAGTCACTATCAATAAAGAAAGCGCGGTTCCGATCCGCGACCAGTTGATCGAACAAATTGCTTTGCAGATCGCATCGGGCGCGCTCAAAAGCCAGGAGAAATTGCCGAGCATTCGAGCGCT
>JADYYD010000086.1 GCA_020853845.1 Candidatus Melainabacteria bacterium | reverse complement strand
GCTTTACGACCGCAGGCGCGAAGAGGAAGGAGAGAGCAGCAATTACGTTGCAGCCAAAGAAAACCGGTCCGAGAAAAGTTGCATCGACGTGATATCGCTGGTAGAACCAACATGTCAGCAGGGACTGGACTACAAAACCGCCGCCGAACGCATCCAGTCCCTGCAAGAACGCCAGGTTGCAAATGTTGTTTCTGGACGAAATTCGACTGTTGTCCTCGACCGGCACGTGAGCGGTAAAGTTGGCGCGCTCGCCGGCGCGCGCGCGGCTCATGCAAGGTTTTTCCGCGATATCAACAGTCAGATAAAGTAGCACCAGCAGAAACGCACTAACAGCATAGAAAATCAAAATCGACTGATAAGCCTCTACCACCGGCTGCGATTTCATCAGCGCAACGCAGCCGCCGGCGAGCAACGCACCTACCGCCGCCCCGCCGAATCCGACCAGGTTGTACCAGGAATAGGCGCAGGTGAGTTTCTCATGCTGCACCGATTGGCTGATAATGGCCTGCTCAATTGCGGCAAAGGGACCGCCCTCGTATCCGGCCGGGCTGATGACTCCGAACACCACTGCGAGTGCGAGTGCCCACTTAACGGGCGCGAAAGCAATTGCAAAACCACCAACAAGAATTGCCAGCGACGACAGCAAGAGCACAACGCGCATGCCGAACCTGCCTGCCAGCACTGAGGCCAATGTCGTCAGCAAAGCATCTTCAAGAAGTGTCAGCGAAAAAAGAACACCCACTTGCGCTGTTGAAAATCCCTTCTCGAGCAAGTAAAGCGCAAGAACGACGGAAACGGCACCAAAGCCGATTGTTCTTACAGCTTTCGCAATGCAAACAATGAGCAAGTTCATGGGGTCAAACACCTAATCTCGGCCGTATCCGCAGGAAGTTACCGACCTATTGCAATCACTTGTGGCTGAGCAGCGGAAAATGCCGTGTTTGCAGGTTTTACTACCATTTTTTGCAATGTTCTCGTGAGAGAATTTTCTTTGGCGAATGACGCGGAGATTTCATCAGCAGGCAGGATGCCTGTTTCCAAACGTGTCCAAAACGGCTTCAGACACGAAGCATCTAAACTCAGGCGCAATGCCGTTCTTTCTGCCGCTTGCAAAACAGCGCCGGCGCAAATGCGAGCGCCATGCGATTGCAAGCCGTACTCAGCAAAATAGCGCAGATTGGCAATGCGTTCATCATCCGTCGTTTTCATCGACAGAGCCGGATCGAGAAGCAACGCCAGAGATATCAGGAAAAGCGCCCCGTAATCAGCCATATCTCGCGGCATTTCAAATCCTTTGAATTCGAAACGCAGCGCAGGCTCGGTGTGAATGTAATAGAGAGGCGCCCACTGAGAGCGGTTATACGTCCGGACGGATTTGCCTGCGGTGACGTTGGTGGTGGCGCCGCAGGCGCTGTTTACTGCGCTGTTTGTGGATGAATCCGGACGCCAGAGCTGTCCATCGAAAAGCGGCGAAGCAAAAGTAAGCGCGATTACGGCCGGCATGTAGAAATTCAAACGCGCCTTAAGCTGCGTTTGATCGACAATCGACGCCAGCTCCCCGGGCAAGCTGATATTGATGTCCGGACCATAAGTCGTCATGGCGGTTAGCGCCCATTGCCAGTAATCATGCCGCTTGTAGTTGGGCGCCGCTTGAAAGTTGTATCGGGTAGGATGATGCGAAATCGAACAAAGTTGATAGCCAAAGCGCGCGGAAAGACGCTCTTGCAATCGTTCAGTAGCGTCGGCAAGAACAGCAATTGTTTCATCGATAGAAGAACGAATCGGCGTGCGCACTTCGATGCCCTTAGGCAGCAGAGTATGCGGCTTCATATCGCTGTCCGTCAGGTAATAACCTTCGATGAGATAAGGGTTAGCGAGCTTGTGCAACGGCTTGATGTTGAATCCGGCAGTGCCGAGGTCGGCGACTGAAATGCTGTCAACGCAGTCGCGCATGGTTTCGAAATCCAGGTCTTCATGAAAGAGCGGGCGAGAATTCTTGTCGAGCAACAAATATTCTGCTTCGATTCCAAATCCGAATCCGAGGTCTTTCGGCGTGCCTTTCATTTGAGAGCTGGTCATGATTTGTTTTCCAAATGGATACCTGCAACACCGCTAGAAATACAGCGCTGACTTTACAGACGTCGGTTCTTGAATTAATGAGAATTCTTCGCAAACAGAAGACGATTCAGTTTATTACACGGAACAAATAATTCAACGCTTTACAACCGGAATTAACCATTGGTCGCCAATTTACGGGCTTCAGCGCGTGACATATTTCAAAACCGTGCAGGCTGAAACGGCAGAAACTAGAGTTTTCCTGTTTCAACAAATGACTTTATCCATTTAAAAGTATCCGTACGGCTGTCACCTGCAGCTAGATTGATGTCTCGATGCGAAAGTGGAACCGGTTTTACAAGCACCTGCCCGCCCGCATTACGAAGTTGTCGAGCAAATTCATCGTGATTTTTCATCGCCGAGCGGCGCCGCTCACCGCAAATCATGAGGAACTTCGGATAAACAACTCCCTTATGTATATTCAGCGTCGGCGAGCCATCCTTCAGCATTGCCGGGTCTTTTCCGAATGCCTGCTCAATCATCTTGCCCACATGCTGCCCTTCAAAAGATTCTTCACTTATTCGTTGCAGTAGATCGAGAGATGCTGTATCCAGGCTGATCACCCCCTTTATGTTCAATGGATTGACGCCGACTTCTTTGAGAAAACGCTGATTGGTGGCGACAAGATCGACAAGTTGCGCGCCGGCCGAATGCCCCATCAAAAAAATTCTTTCCGGATCGGCGCCCCATTCCAAAGCGTGGTCAGCGGTGTATTTAATTGCTTTTGCTACGTCTAGTGCTTGGTATGGATGAACTACTTGCGGAGCCAAACCGTAGTTAGCATTGACAAAAACTATGTTATTGAGCGCGTATAGCGCACCTTTCCCATCGTGCTGCCGCTTGTCACCCATGCGCCAGCCACCGCCATGAAAGAAGACAATGATTGGCATTCTCTGACTGCTGCGCTGTTTGGGCACGTAAACATCCAGTTTTTCCAGCGGTCCCGGACCGTAAGCAACGTCGATGCGCCGATCTCCAGACTGACCGCTGCCGACGCCGCCGGTTGTCTTGCGTTGCAGAATACCTCTAACACCTCCTTTGCCCAGCGTTCCGTTGGCTCTGGCTTGCCTGTATGCGTCGACAAGCTCCTCTCGACTGACGTTTTGGGCGTTTGCAGCAACTTGCCATCCGGCCATGAGAACAAGAACACACACCGCTGCAACAGTGCTGGACTTCAGCTTCTGTTTCCGCTTCTGTGCCAGGTTTAACTTCTGTGCCAGATTGCGCTTCTCTGCCAGATTCAGCTTCTGTGCCAGGTTTAACTTCTGTTTTAGATTCGTTCGGACCAATTGCATAAAAAACTCCCACGCTGCGCAACAAATTCGTCCCGATAACTCTTAATACGCATTTGGGCAGCAAAAAGTTCAATGCCGTCTCAACTTTTAATCTGGGCGTTGCACGATGTCACAGGGTTAGAATGGCGCAGAAAATCGATTACCGAATTATGGGAGGCATACCACCGAAATGATTTTCGGCGCGAAGGGATTTTTCGAGTCCTTGAAAAATCTCAAGCTTTCTCAGAAAGGGCTCGTTTTGCTGGCTTTGCCGCTCGCTCTCGAAATTTTGTGCATTGCAATTTTATACGCGTTCGTACTTCAGTCCGAATCGCAAGCCAGAGCTCAGGCACGTTCTCGCGAGATTGTCGCGACGGTCAACAACTGCGAACACGCAGCGATCAAAATCATGTTGTCCGTGGCGACGCTCTACATGTCGCGTTCCCCGTACGCAAGCAGAGGCATTCGAGCCAACAGTGACAGTTTTTGGAAGTATGCCGGGCAGGTTGAAACGCTCATCAAAGACGACCCGGAGGAGATGAAGCTGCTGAAAGTGGCTACGACCTCGGCGGACGCGCTGTTCAAAGCGTTGATGAATTACACAAGGCGCATCGAAAGCGAAGAATCAGGCTCCACAATTTCCACAGTGCTGAGCCTTGGTGAAATTCGCCGGAAGACGGAAGATTGCGTCGGTGATGTTTCGGGATCTTTGAACGAAATCATTGCTATCGAACAGGCTAAAGCCTTCAGCCACAACTTCGATGAAGAGACGAGAGATAAAATCAAACTCGCACTGCTAGCCATTCTCGGCATGAATGTAATGGTGGCGATTGCCTTGCAAGTGTATTTCAGTCGCGACACAATCTCCAGGCTGAACGTACTTATCGACAATTCCTTACGCTTGTCGCAACAGAAAAGTCTGCTGCCACCCGTCGGCGGCGCTGATGAAATCGGCAAGCTGGACAGAGTCTTTCACGAAGCGGCCGGCGCACTTGCCAAAGCACAACGTGCAGAGCGAGCCATCGTCGATAATGCATTGGACGTTATCTGCTCGCTCGACAAAGATCTGAAATTCGATACTATCAATCCTGCCTGCAATGCAGTCTGGGGATTCGAGCCGGAAGAACTCCAGGGCAAGAGGATGCTTACTCTGGTAGTACCGGATGATGTGGAAAAAACTCTCGAGGCAGTTGAAAAAATCAAAGCCAATAAGACCGGCGAGCCCTTTGAGAACAAGATAAAGACGAAATCCGGTCCCAATAAAATCATGCTCTGGACCGCACAATGGTCGGAACCGGAGCAAGTATTGTATTGCGTCGCGCACGACGTAACAGCGGCTCGCGAAGTGGAGAGAATGAAACAAGAATTCGTGCAAATGATCAGCCACGACTTGAAGACACCGCTTTCGTCTATTCAAATGTCGCTGGACATGATCGGGCGAGGCATGTATGGCGAACTGGCGGAGACTGGAAAAGACCGGCTGGAAGCCGCAACACGCAATTGCAATCAGCTCATTGCACTGATTAACGATTTGCTCGATATCGAAAAAATGCAGGCCGGCAAATTACAGTTGGAGTTGGAAAGCGCAAGCTCGGCAGTTTTGATCGAGGAAGCGGTAGAAACAGTGCGCGGTTTTGCGGAAAAACACAATGTCTCGTTAGCGAAGGAAGCGCAAGACATTCCCGTATTTGTCGATAAAAAACGCATGATTCAACTGTTGGTCAATTTGATGTCAAACGCGGTCAAATTCTCGCCGGATGGTGAGGTGGTGACAATTGGGTCGAATATGAAAGAAGGGACTTTGGATCGCGTCGAAGTCTACGTTGAAGACCATGGTCGGGGTATTCCGCGCGATCAGCTCGAGCGGATTTTCGACAGATTTGCGCAGGTAGAAACGACCGACGCGACCGAAAAAGGCGGGACAGGGCTGGGATTGGCAATTTGCAAAGCCATCGTTGAAGCTCATGAAGGTTCGATAGACGCGACCAGTGAGGTCGGAAAAGGAACTCGCTTCACTATCACGCTGGAATGCGCAGGACCCTAAAGTGTGTTTTCTGTTTTCTGTTTTCTGTTTTCTGTTTTCTACCGACTATTTTCCGTTGCACGCAACTTGCACTCTCGACAGACTAAATTGCTTGCAGTTGTTCGATTGATGCATGAACAACGATGCATGAACAACAAAGATTACGAATGGAAAGAAGAAGAAAGAATGCGAGCCGGGCTTCCCTCCGGCTCTATTTCTTTGTTTGTATTTCCAGTTGAATTTGTTCGTGCACCACCAATTTGCACGCAGTTTGCACAAGAATTTTGAGATGCTTGAATCGTTGCTACCTCAGCCGTAGCTACTCGTTTGACACCAGTATCAGTGGCATTTCCACCCCCAGGAAATGCCACTGTTTCCCTTTGCGCGCACCAAAAATTCGCTCCAAAAATTCGCACGAAAAATTTCGATGGTGCTTTGAGAAAAACTCACTTTTCACCTACAAGTATTTTCCTGGGAATTCACTTGTACATGCAATGCCCAAAAGTCCCAAAACCCCCAATTTTACGTTGGTCGGTGATGTTTCCCACTGATGCAAAAACAGTCTCAAAGCCCCAAAACCATCACCCAGTAAGCACTCTACACCTACAAGTAAATTCCTGGGAATTTACTTGTACCTGCGCAGAAAATTTTTGAGACCACCTGCAAGAAAAAAACGCGCGGTCGGCGTCTCGGGAGCTTGCTTCAGCTCGCCAAGGCCGCATTTACCGCGGCATACACCGCGGCACACACTGCGGCATACACTGCGGCATACACCTTCGCCCGGGCCATTCAAAACTTTAGTGAGCTGAGACTTAAATTCGAGCCAAAAATCGTTTATTTCAACGCTTTCTTTGCTCAAGATAAAGTTATCCCATCCCTCCTTTCTTTCACAGGTTCAACCAGCTAAAGGCGCACATACTCGTCGGTTTCACCAAATCAGCATTCCTGTTTCCGATTCATGCGCCGGAAAGGAAAGACTATGTCGCTGAAAACCGAATTCAAAATTATTCTCGGTCTGGGGATTCTTGTAGCGGCAATCGTTCTCTCGCTCAAAGTGGGTGAGATTCTCGCATATCCGGTCGGTTCGCTGTTCGCCACTGTCGCTGTTCTCTCGTTACTATGGGCCTTTGTGAAGGTGTATCCAACGCATCGGCTTATCCGCTCTGCGGAGTGGGAATTGATGGAATTGGTGCATCGCGTCGAAGTCGGCACGGATTCGCGAAAGGGCAAAGCTGAGGAGAAAATCTCATACTTTTCGCGACTCGCAAAAGAGACGCAAGGGGTTTATACCGGACCAGCTCAAGCAGGAGGCCACCGCTGGGTGGGCGACCTTCCCAATGCTCCGTTTCGCAATGAAAACTTGCTGTTGTTGAACAGCCAGGACAACGAGATGGAGAAATTCTCCAAACGCAAAGTCAAAGTGCGTTTGAATGCAGCTCTGCTGCGCGAGCTTCTTTATGGCACCAGGTGGGGATGGGAAACCCGCATGAAGAAGCTTACCGCCGCGGAGAAAGCAAACGTGATGGCGACTATCGAAAGCCTCGGCAGGGTCGATGGCACCCTCATCTGGTTTACATCGCGCCTCTACAGGCATCCCAGCAAAGTGATTCGCTGGGAGCCGAAGAAACTGCAGGGCAAGAAAGCCCTGGATTACCTCTCTCACGTCTAATCGAACCAAAGGAGCTGAACATGTGGTTCTTGGGATATCTGGCGACGTACTTCGCCGCCGCCGTAGTCGGCCTTTACCTCAACGAATTGCTCTCGAACTTCGTCCTCTTCTCTCGACTCGGCTATGAAGGTGAAAAGAAGTGGGATAAGTCGCGGGCTACTCTGCGCCTTCTGAAACACGCCAGCTCAGCCTTCGGCGTTGGTGCAGCCGCCGTCGCGTTCTTGCACGCATTGCCCTGGGCGGCACTGGGATTGATCGTGATCCTCGGCAGCGTAACCCCGGTATTCCTCTTTTTCGTGTACCGGGTTGGTCTCAAAACGATCTTTCACTGGAAAGTGCTGACAATCATTGCTCTCGTCACATTGCCTCTGATCGTTCTATCTGTCGACAAGGATGTTCTTCGGCCCATCCTCGAAGTGTTCGCTCGGATATTCTGGGCTGTCGT
>JADYYD010000085.1 GCA_020853845.1 Candidatus Melainabacteria bacterium | reverse complement strand
GTTCTTGCCGTTACTTCGCCAGCTCGATGAATGTCGCGGCGAACGCTGCGTGCATCCAGGCGCTGGCGTCTTCGTAGGACATCGGCTGGCAAGTCTCGATGTTGGCGTCGAAGAACGCCTCCACCGATTCGCGCGCGTCACCCACCGAGGCCATGCTCATCACCAGGTCGGTGAGCGCCTCGTTGGACGCTTCCACCCGGTGACCGTTCACAGCCAGGAAGATGATTGCCGATGCCAGACCGATGCGCTTGTTGCCCTGCTCGAACACGTGGTCCCGGACGAGGTACGTCAGGTAACCGGACGCGATGGCGGCGGGACTCTTGAGCAGCGGTTCTCCACCGAAGGTCATGGCGGGCAGTTCGACGGCGGCCTTGAGCTGGCCTTCATCGCGGATGCCCGGCAAACCTCCGGCGTAGTTGGCCAGTTGCCGCTCCTGCTCGGCCACCACTTCGGCGACCGAGAGGAAGCGCGTTTCGTTGGTCATAGTAGAACCTCCTTCGTTGAGGCGATTTAGGCCGCGACCTGAGGTGCGGGCGTGATGCGGATGCGGTTTAGCCGCGCCTGCCGGATCACGCTTGCGCACATCATGAAGAAGCCGGCCGCCAAGCCGACGATGTGAACATCGAACGCCACGTTGGACGTTATCTGTCCAGTCTGGACAAGGTGCAAGGCGAAGATGTTCTGCGCCAGCATGTACGACACGAAGAGCGTGCCGATGATGCCGCGAGAAACATCCCACCAGCTTTTGCCGCGAGTGAACAGCACGTGTGCGACATAAGCGCCCACGACCGCCGACAGCGAGCCGGATGCACCGATGATCAGCGCCGGTTCATCGCGCAGCAGAAGCGTGCCGAAGCCCGCGATCATGCCGCCCAGCAGGTAGAACAGCCCGAAACGCCAGCCGCCCATGTACCTCTCGACACGGATCCCGAAGATGAACAGCAGGATGATGTTGGAGGTGAAGTGGGAGAGGTCGGCGTGCAGGAACTGGTAGGTGACCGACTGCATCATGCCGATGCCGATGATGGGCCAGTCCGCCGTCTTCACGCCTTCCAGGGCCAGCTCGGGGATGAACCCGAACACAGTCATGAACTGCGGGTAGTCCAAAGGGTAGTTCCACCGCAGGCCGTCGGTGAAGTTCAGGGCGAGAAGACAGGCAGCAGCGATTGCGTGAATCGCCCAGATTTTCTGAGTTTTATACGCATTCATGATGATCCTCATTGGAGCCGGGTTTGGGCCGGCTGATTTAGTGTTCAAGATAGCGCCGAGGAACACGCTCTCACCCGAGAGCGTGTATCAGCGCGGTTCGAACTACGCCCAAGCCTTCAGCTTTTCCTTCACCTGAAACGAATCCAGGCTCGGGTCGGCTTCCAGCATGCGCGCGACTTTGACGGTGATCTCAGGCAGACGGAAGCTGATTGGTCCTCCACCGTCGAGGAGAACATCCGGCTTGCTGTCCGGACTTTCCTGGTCCGGTGCATAGCTGCCGGCTTTGAGACCGACGGCGATCACCGACGCAAAAGCAGCCGGCTCCACGATGTACGTGCCATCGACGTGGTTGAGGAAGCGAGCATTGCCCGTCGCCAACCAGCATTCGAAGTCACGCTTCTCGCGAGCGCCGTGTTTCATCCGAACAACAAGAGCCACCTTACCGGCGCCCTTCAGTTCGAACTGAACCTGCTTTCGTCCGTTCCAGAAGTTGACCGGAACTTGCGTTCCATCTTGCCGCAACACCAGCCGGCCGTCACGCCAGACCTCGAGAATCCAGTCGTCCTGCGCGTCTTGCCTATTCGAGTCCAACGCGCCATTGACCTTCGTCCAGAAGTTGTAGCTGGTGTCTCCGTCCTGCTCGACATCAACAGCGCACGCCGTTTCGGCGGCGACGCCGAATGATGCATGAACAGGGCGTCCGTCGCCGGGACCGGCGGCGGCGACAACGACATGACCCGGCAGTCCCCGCCCCGTCACCTTGGCGAACTGGAACGCGTCCCAGCCCGTGCCGTCGGCGGCGTGGTAGATTCTGCCGAACGAGAAATTGGCTGCCGAAGCCAGTTTATGCAAGCGGCACAAGCGCACCGCCCACAAGTAAGCATCGGTCCATCCGTCGGCAGCCGGCTTGCCATCGAGCCAGCTCGTGCGGATGATGCCTTCCATCGGGTCATGCGAACGGATGAGAACCAGCGGCACATCGGCATCCTGAGCCAGCGTCCGCTCCAGCACGATACTGCCGTGTCCGGATGGGTCGCCGGCGAAGGCACCGAGGTCGGTGGCATCACCTACGTAGGGGTCGCCGATGATGACTCGGCGTTTGACCAGGTCGTAACAGCCGAGAATGCGCCTGGCACCCGCCAGCGAATCCTCGGAGAACCCGGTGTCTGCGATGATTACCGCAGCCTTTCTCTTAACCATGGTTACCTCCTAGATTGGCGACGAGCGTTTTTAAGCGCCGTCCTGTTAGTAAATGGGCGGACTGAGACAAACACGCCAGCGAGCAAGAGTCAGTCCCCCCGCTCGTCGCGAATGTGCCGCACGTCCACCTTGACCGGCTCGACCCAGCCGTCCACGATTTCCTCCACCATCAGCCTGGCCTGTTCGGCGAAGAACTGAGAGCGGTGCTTTCCGCCTGTGCAGCGGAAAACGATGGTCACCGTGCCGTGGTTGTTGCCACGCTGCTGGTAGCCCGAGAGCAGAACGCCGAGCTTGTCCCGGGTGAACCCGAGCAATTCCAGCGTTTCGGGGCAACCCGCCAGGAAGCGACCGACAGCTTCGTCACGCCCGGTCAGGGGGCGGAGTTCTTCGACGTAGTGCGGATTGGGAAGTCCGCTCACGTCGATGACGAGCTGGCTGGTCGCCACCAGTTGGCAGAGGTCGCGCGTCCGCCGCTTGACCAGGCGGTGCGCGTCTGGAGGGTAGGTCAGATGCTTCAATCCGACCGACACGACGACGATCTTCGCCGTGCGGGGTCCAATCTTTGTCATAGATTTTCTCCTGCTGAAACGAGAAGGCATGCCTTTCGGCATGCCCCTCGTCATTTACTTCGAGAAGCGAGCGCCGCTTGCGCAGCGTTCTAGTTCAGAAGCAGGCTGGTGCCTTCGCCGGCGTCGCCGCTGACGTAGACACAGGGCGGCAAGATCTCCGAGCGCCCCTTGCTGAGCAGCCCCATGAGCACGGCGCCGTTCGGCTGTCCGCCGCCGTCGAAGCCGCGGTAGCCGGCGGGGTGCCCGTAGAAGCGCTCCATCAACTGGGGCGCCACGTCCAGGAAGTCGCGACCGTCGACGACCGCCATGCGGTGGTCACCGAAGCCGCTGCCAGTGCCCTCCTCGAAAGCACCGGGTGCCTCGAGAGCGGCGCGTTCGTCGCCGGGTTCGTCCAGGACTTCGCCCGTGGACATCGAGATGGTGAAAGAACGATTTCGATTCGACATGGTCGTCTCCATTCTTTTGTGAACATTAAGCACCGCCCGGCCGAGCACCCCGAAAACGGGATGCCCAGCCGCCGATGCCGCCTTTGACGCAGCTTTCGCCACGCCGCTCTGACGCAACTTGCGTTACGCCGTCTTCTCCTTGTCGCCCGCCACCGGTTTGATAACCGTCAGAGGAACGATGTTGGAGCCGTTGCGCGACCCTTGCCAAGCCTGGAAGGCCGGGCAGGTATCGCGGTAGTCGCAGTCGAAGCAGTGATATCCGGTTGTCGCTTCGGCATCGCGCGTCGTCCGGGCTTCTTCCATCGCTGGAATCTGCTCGAGATAACGCTGCAACGCTTCCGCTCCAAACTCCGGCTTGTACCAGAACTCGAACCGATTGGAATCGGGCTCGCGATCGGGGTTGCCGAAATGCTTCCGGTACTCTGCCTTGAGCGTCTCCACCGCGCCGCGTTCTTCCTGGGAGAGCTTCCCGAGGAATTGCGCGACGAGCTGCGAGGCCTCGTGATAGTCACGAGTTTGCTCCGCAACCATGGCGAAGAAGAACAACTGCGTGCGCACGCGCTCGAACTTGCGGATGTGGCGCTTCACTTTGCCCGCAAGCTTCTTCACGACGATGAGCTGCTCTTCAGTCTTCGCCTTCTCCTTGACCAGCACTTCGCGCTGGTAGGTCAGCTTCTTCTCGACGGCAGCGCGAGCGCTTCCTTCGAGCTTGGCCAACTCCGCTTCCAGATTGGAAACACGATCCGCAACTGCGTCCCGGTTCTTCTCCAGCCGCACAAGAATCATGCGAGCGATGGAAACCTCCATCTTCGACTTCCAAGCCAGCCAGGCAGGATTGAGTCCGCTCTTCATGTCGACGATTTGCAGGTTCTGGCGACCGAGGTCGTCCTTCGCCCAGCCAATCTTGTCCGACTTGATGACGAATTCCCGGTCAGTGCCAGGCACCCGCCAACGCTCGAGCTTTTCCTTCTCCTGATTGACGACAGGCTCTTCAACTTCGTCGTGCTTGTCGGCAACTTCGAGCTGCGACACCATCAACTGCTTAGCTTCCGCGCGCTGCTCTTCGGGCAGACGCTCGACATGCTTCTCGATGATGGCTTCGCGAACTGTTGCGTCCTCGACAGCAGCGGCTTCGTGAGTGCCGTCGCCGACGACTTTTCCAAGTGACGGCTGCGACTTCTTCGTGCCGATGCTGCGATACAGATACCGCAGGTGGCAAACAAGCCACGCCGCGAAATCCGATTCAGAAACTGAGAATGGCTTCTTACTCATGGCTGTTTACCTCCTTTCGGTCTGCTGGGTTGATGAAAACGAAACTCGCCACTGCGCCCCGGTCAGACCGATCCGGAGTTGTGTGCGAGAAACGCTGTGCCGTTTGTTCGATGCGAATTTCTTCGAGTCGAGCGTGTTCGAGTCGGGTTTGCTGTCGGGCGAGGCGGTCACGCCACGCCGACTGGTGCATTGCCGAACTCATGCTGAGCTTTTGCATGGCGTAACCTCCTTTCGTTTTTGGGTTGAACAAAAACGCGCCCGGCATCAGCTTGTGGCTGGTACCGAATCGCGCACGGTTTTTCTTGAGCCAATACCGCTGTGCTAACCGTTGCTTCTTGCTAGCGCTCGAAGGGAAGGTATTGCTGCGGATAGCCGATTGCCGAAAGAAGTCTTGACCGCAGCGCGAGCGCTGGGGGGAAAACTGCTGTAGGCGAAGTGGCTATGTACTTATCGGGGTGATTTGTCTCTATTGGCTCTGTTGAAAAATGAACTATGAGGTCACCTTAATGAGAAACACAGTTGTCAAGCAACAGGTAATTGAGGTCTTATGGGGGATCTAAATCTGGTGGTAAAACTCCACAGAGCTGTTGATCTGAAATCGAAAAGGCCCATCAAATCAGGTTTCTGAGAATTAGTTTTAAGCGTTTCTATAACTGCGCGAGGCTTAGAACTGATGTCGCGTAAGTGGGGCAAACCGCATTGTGAAATGGCAGTAATCTCTAGCGCGACTCCCGTGAACCCGGCTTAATCTTCCCTGCGGGCATTTATTAGCGCGAACTCACACAAGCCGGTCGTCCCACTTCAACTAGTTTGGTCCAAAAAAAATCGCACGATCTCAGAGCTGGTTTCGAATTGAGTGCTGGTTTTTCCAATGAATTTCTCTCTGTAATATTGCCAGCCTAAAGGCCAGGCGTGACCGCCGCCTTCCACGATGCAGACAACAAGCGGTTTTGCCTGGAGTTTTTGCGTTTCAGAAACCGAAAAAACGCGTTTCACGACACGCGTTCCATCCTCGTCATTCAATAGTGGCAGCACTGTTTCAACGCAATGCGAATCCGCATGATTAGCCGCGATCCAATAGTTCAAACCCAGATCGAACCGCACTACTCGTCCGGCTTTCTTGCGCGCCAGTTCGATATCGCCCCCGCAAAATGGAACAACCGGATCGTCCTTGCCGACGACAAACATGATCGCGACCGGCTCGGCGGGAGGCTCACCGTTGAACATTGGTTCGTGAACCGTTGCGGCAACAGAGGCGACAGCCGCGATTAAACCTGGCGCACGCACCGCCAGGTATTGCGCAAAGAAGCCGCCGTTTGAAATCCCGCAGGCGAAAACCCTCTGCCTGTCTATTGGAAACGATTCGCACAGGTATTGCACGAGTTTAACTATGAACTCAACGTCGTCGATTTCGCGCCTGTGAGGCAAATCTCTTCCGTCGTTCCAACCGCGATTTATGCCTTGCGGGTAAGCAACGAAAAAATTTTGCTCTCCACCCAGAGCCATGAACCCGGTCAACTTTTCCATCTGCTCGGCCTGCCCGGAACCGCCATGGAAAGCGATTAGCAAAGGTCGCTCAGTGTCTAATGTTTCACCGTCCAGGCAAACGCGCGGGTCGAACAACAATGTTCGCCGCTTGCGCGAAGAACATACCAGCTCGATGCTGGTCCACGAAACTTGTTTTGAGGACATCGACATTCTTGCGCGCACCGAAACTCTTGCGGCGCCGACCTATATTTTCACACCCATATCGTTGAGCGCTTTGAGGATGAAGAAGTAAATGTCGCTGCCGTAGTTGATGGCGATGAAGGTCCCGGCGATTGCGGCAATTGCGTAAATGACTAATTGCTGAACGGTCTTGGCGCCGGAAAGGTCCAACTGGCGGGCTTTGCTCTTAACGTCTTCGACTGTCGTAGCTGGCGCAGACATGGCGTCCTCTGATCGATCGGCTTTGATATCGATGCGTCCGATCGGGGTTTGCTCGACTCGATGCGCGAGGTTTTCCGGGTTGGCGTCGAGAAGATCGTCTACAGACTCGGGCAAATGAGGAAGGCGATCGATTACTTTCTCGCCTTTGATCCACAAGCTTTGATTGACCTCGGGAACATATGTACGACCCGGATCGAGAATTGCATAATTGCCTTTGCGCACTTCCAGAAGTTTTTTCACTGCGGCGTAACCGGTTTCGCCGGAGTCGGCGACTTGGCCGCCCAGGATATATCCGCCTTGCGAGAATGCGACTCGACCTTGCAAGTCGGAGTCGGAGCAAGTGACTCGCAAAATTGCGTGCTGCACGGCTTTGAGATCGATGACCGTCTGGATGACTTCATCAATGCCTTCTTCCGGCGTGATTTTCCCTTCAACGATTACGTCCACATCAACCTCGGGCGATATGCAAAGTAGTCCAAAAAACAGAATCAACGGGATACCATCGAACTCGACTCGCTTCTGTGCTTTTGGAGCACCAGATGCAGTTGCCACGAGTCTATCAGATTGGAGACGCCATGGTGGATCTGCCCACATTTAGGCTCCTTACAACGGTGCATTTTCCATGACTTTTGCCGCTCGAAACCAGTCCTTTCGGCTGCGGCATTGTCGAATCGCCGCCTCTGTTGCAATTGAATTCACAGCCGAAACGAAGGCACGATTTGTGTTTGTAAATGGGTTAGAATCCACGTCATGAAAAGGCGCGTTATGTGTGTGTTTGGAACGCGTCCGGAGGCTGTCAAGCTTGCTCCGGTCGTCCACGCTTTGCGCCGATCCGAACATCTCGAGCCGATTGTCACTCTTACAGCCCAGCATCGCGAGATGCTCGACCAGATGCTCAAGTGGTTCGGCATCGCTGCCGACCACGACCTGAACCTCATGCAACACGGGCAGACGCTTGCCGACCTGACCACCCGAGTTATCAAGGCGATGGACGAAATTCTGGAAAAGGTCGAGCCGGAGATGATTCTTGTGCAGGGCGACACGGTCACGGTCATGGCCGCTTCGCTGGCAGCGTTCTACCGCAAAATTCCTGTCGGTCACGTCGAGGCGGGGTTGAGAACCGAGGACCGGTACAACCCGTTTCCCGAGGAGATGTCGCGCCGCCTGACAGGCAAACTGGCCACATTGCACTTCGCGCCAACTCCTCTGGCTGTGGAGAATCTCAAGCGCGAGAACATCGTCGAAAACGTATACCTGACGGGCAATACAGTCATCGATGCACTGCTGGACACCAATTCACGCCTGGACGAATCCAAGGTAGACCGCGCACTCTTTGCAAACGTCGACTTCGAGCGCTACCGTGTGCTGCTTGTAACGGCCCACCGGCGCGAGAATTGGGGCGACGGCATGACGGAGATTGCGCGCGCTTTGCGAGAGATTGCAGAAGAGTTTCCGGACGTGCAAGTTTTCTATCCGATTCACAAGAATCGCATAGTTCGCGAATCTATAGAACCGGTTTTTGCAGGACACGAACGACTCATTTGCGTCGAACCGCTGGATTATGTGCCTTTCGTTTATGCCATGCGCCGCTGCAATTTCGTCTTAACTGACTCGGGCGGCATTCAGGAAGAAGCGCCGGCTCTTGGAAAACCGGTTCTGGTCATGCGCACGAACACGGAGCGCCCGGAGGCGGTCACTGCCGGAGCGGCCAAACTCGTGGGCGTCCACCAGGGCGGCATCGTCACCGCCGCGCGCGAGCTTTTGACCACTCCTGACAGCTACAAACGCATGTCCACGGCAGTCAATCCGTTCGGCGACGGGCAAGCCGCGCAGCGCATTGTCGAGGCAATCGAAGAATATTTCGCATCGAAGTGAACGATTCTGCGGGTTTTGCAGAATTAGTCGGAGTTTGCAGAATTGGTCGGAGTTTGCAGAATTGGTCGGGGTTTGCAGAACTCGCCGGTGTGAAAAATTAGTAAATTCGGGCACTTTCGCGAGATAACCCTGTACGATCAGGGCATCCCTTTCACGTGCCAGACAACTGAATAGCGCGTGAGAGTTTGCAAATCGCTTGTGGCTGTTGGCGAGCAACAATTGTTCTAATTCAAGGAGAACCGCCGTGACGACTACTCTCAACTCTTCCGATGTGCTGCCGTACGGGGCGTTTCTCGATCAAGAGCATCATGATATTCGCGAGATGGTGCGCGACTTCGCCACCAAAGAGATCGCGCCGAAAGCCCAGGAAGTCGACAAAAACGCTCGTTTTCCGAAAGAGACATTCGAGGCGCTTGGCAAACTCGACTTGCTCGGAGTGCTGGTTCCGACCGAATATGGCGGCGCCGGACTGGATTACAGAAGTTATGCCATCGCCTGTGAAGAAATCGGGCGCGCTTGCGGTTCGACCGGTTTGAGCTATGCGGCGCACTGCTCTCTGGGCACCAACCCCATCAAGCTTTTCGGCAACGACGAGCAAAAGAAAAAGTATTTGCCGAAACTCGCAACAGGTGAGTGGATCGGCTGCTGGGCATTGACCGAACCGGGCACAGGATCGGATGCCGCGATGCAGAAAACCACGGCCAAGCTGGAAGGTGACCATTGGGTTTTGAACGGCACTAAACAGTTCATCACCAATGCCACTGATGCTCACGTTTCCATTATCATGGCGATGACCGACCCGAGCCTTGGTCGCAAGGGCATTTCGTCATTTGTCGTCGAAACAGGAACGGAAGGTTTCTACGTCAGCAAAGTCGAAAAGAAACTGGGCATGCGCGGATCGCCGACAGCAAGTTTGACCTTCGACAACTGCAAGATTCCCAAAGCCAATTTGATTGGCGAAGTCGGCGAAGGCTATAAACAAGCATTGACGACTTTGGAAGGTGGACGAATTTCGATCGGCTCGCTCGCTCTGGGAATTGCGCAAGCCGCTTTCGACTCTGCTTTGACTTATGCAAAACAGCGTGAGTCTTTCGGTCAGCCCATCGGCAAACATCAATTCATTCAGGGCTACCTTGCAGACATGGCGACGCAGATTCATGCAGCCAGATTGATGCTTTATCATGCGGCCTGGATGAAAGACCACGGCAAGCGCGTCACCATGGAAGGCTCGCAAGCGAAACTCTTCGCATCCGAAATCGCCAGCAAGTGCTGCAACCTGTGCGTGCAGATTCACGGCGGTTATGGATACATCGAAGATTTCCCGGCGGAGCGCTTCTTGAGAGATGCAAAACTCTGCGAAATCGGCGAAGGCACTTCCGAAATCCAGCGCCTGGTAATCGCAAGACAATTGGGTCTTTAAGGTCGTAAGGTCGGGCAAGAATTTTGCTTGAGGTGATACGAAGGCCTTCTATCTCTTAGAATTGGCCATTCGCACCCGGTTAGAAAAATTCGAATTTTTCTTACGAAAAACCCCGAATCGAAGCACCATTCAGCGATTGCGAGCAAACGCCGCAAAGCATCACAGGTTGCCGTTTTTGGCGATTTTGCTTAGAAAAATTCAAATTTTTCTAACTGGATGGAGAAGCGCGTTTTTCGCAGCTCGGCGGAGCATTTTTCGCAGATCGGCGGAGCATTTTTCGCGAAAGATTTCGCTTATTTCACCGCAGGCGCTTTCAAGCTCATCGCGACCAGATTTTCGTGCTCCCCTGTCCGTTCAAAACCGAGCGATTCATAGAGCTTATAAGCACTCTCGTTATCGGCTTTCACTTCGAGATAGACCTTATCGATACCGAAATTCTTGCTGAAATGTTCGATCATCAATCGCGACGCTTCGGCTGCAATGCCCAGCCCAAGCGCGTTTTCCTCACCAATCATTAGCCGCCCGTACTCGGCCTTGCGCTCAGAGCGATCGATGTTATACATGCCGATTTGCCCGACCGGCTTCTTGAGCGCATCCGTCTCTTCAATCACGAAGAGATAGTCGTCATCCTTCAGAAGATACTGTTCAAACCAGCGTTGATGCGAATCCGGTTCGAGTTTGTTGGTAGTGACAAATTTCATGCGCACACGATCTTTATTGCGCCACTCGCGCGTCATGGAGAGATCCGCCTGTTCCAGCAAGCGCAACGTTACGCGTTTGCCCACTATCGGACCTGTATGAGGTTTCACTTCGCGCTTCTCCTGTGATAATGCAGAGACCTGTGATACGCAGAGACCCGGAATTATGCAGAGACACTGTGACTGTGCAAAAACACTGCAGTTATCACAGAACTAAGTTGCCACCCGAGCTACCGGCTCAGTTTTTTTCGCCTTCGGCTTCACTTTGCTCATCTCGTTGAGAGTGCTGCAAATGCGCTCCACATCGAGACGCGTGACACCCATGTGCATCGGCAGGGAGATAATTCTCTCGCTGGCAACCGACGCTCTCGGCACAGAATCGGCGGCGTGAGCATACATCTCGTAAGCGGTGTTGACGCGATAGTGAACGCCCGGATAGATCTTGCAATCATTCAAAGCAAGCATCACTTCATCGCGGTCATCGACGAGGATTTGATAGAGATGCCGCGAAGACTCGCACCCAGGAGCAACAGGAACGCGCTCGATTTGCTCAGCAAGCAGTTCGTCGTACCAGGCCGCCAACTGGCGTCTGTAGCTGTTGTCGGCATCCAAATACTTGAGACCGACGAGCCCAAGACTGGCCATGATTGAATTGCCGTGATATTTAAAACCGGCGGATTCCACTTCATAGTGCCATTTGTAAGCGCCCTGGCTGACTGTTCTGGAGAACGTGTCTTTATTGATTCCCAGCCAGGACCATTTGCGAACTTCTTTGTCCAGTTCGGGTTCGTTGAAGCAAATCATGCCACCATCGGCGGTGGGCAAGTTTTTCACGGCGTGAAAACTGAATACGGTCACGTCCGCGTCATAACCGACATGGCGTCCGTTAAAGCGGGTTCCTGCCATGTGAGCTGCATCCAGAATCAATTTCAAATTGCGCTTCTTGCAGAGTTTCACAACCTCTGCCAATTGACCGGTGTTTCCTCCCAGCCCCACGAAAAGCACAGCGCGCGTTTTAGGCGTGATGCGGCTTTCGATTGATTTCGGGTCGAGACATAAATACTTGTCGACATCGGCAAAAACCACGTTCAGGTTTTCGTACAAAATCGCGTGATTGGAAGATACGAAGGTCAAAGGCGTGCTGATGATCTCATCGCCGTCTTCCCATCCGCCCTGTTCTTTCAGCAAGCGCACTGCCAGGTGCAAACCGGCCGTAGCGGAGGCGACGAAGTGAGCACAGGGCAGGCCGGTGTACTTCATCCACTCCTTTTCGAACTCGATGGTTTTGAAACCTACGCCCGTCCAGCCTTTCTCAAGGCACTCCTTGATCTCAGCCAGACACTCGTCGATGCGATATTTGGGGATGAACAGTTGAATACCTTCAGACATTTGTCTCTTTACTCCTTCGCGTCAACTGAGCCATAGTTTCTCGCAGCGGTTTGGTCAAACGCCAGGAGAGGCTGCGCAAAAGCGCATGATACTTGTCTTTGTAGTCGCCCAACTCCGCTCTCACTTCATGCAAATCGGATTCATGTTCGTGCAGTTTGTTTTGGGCGATATCCAGCTTTTGGCTGTAGTAGTAAATCGTTCCAAGCTGTGTGAGCAGCGCGGTTTTGTCGGTTTTGTCGGTTTTGTCGGTTTTGTCGGTTTTTCCAGCGTCTCTCAACTGAATGCGGTTCCAAAGCAAGGTGATAGCCGGATCGCCCTGCGCCAAAAGTTTTTCCGCATATGCTGCAGTGCCCGCAAAATCGAGAATTCTCACAAAATGCTCTATGCAAGAGAGGCTTACTTGTCGGCGCTCTTCCTCTGTCAGCGGCAGCGACACATCGACAAGGTTGGGCTCGCCTGCCTGCATCGCAGACGGCACAAGGCTCGCCGTGCGATCGGTCGCCATGTATCTGTCTCTCAAATCATCGAAAGAGTAATAGGCGCGCCTGAAAGAGTCAGTCAGGTTCTGCCCGTATTCATGAGACAGCACTTGCGGAATATATGCAACCTGCGCTTTTTTCAAAAAGCGCAGCCAGAGATCCAGATCGCATGAGCGTTTTAAAAGAATGTGCGGGTCGTACCAGCCCACCGACTCAATCGCGCTGCGCCGCAACATAACTGACGAATTGCCGATGTAATTGAACTTCAACAGTTCTTCGGCATCAGGTTCTTGACCGTAAGTAATCTCTCCGTCCGGCATATGCATGACCATTTGCCCGTATGCCATGCCCACGTCCGGCTTCGACACAAGCGTATCCACAAGCCTGGTGAAACAATCCGGAGTCAAAACCGTATCGTCGAAATTGAAAGCGATAAATTCGCCCTTCGTCTTCAGGTAAGCCTGAAACAAAGTCAGCGCGGGCAGCCCGACATTGATATCGTGGCGAATGTGCTGGACGCGCGCATCTTTTTTCGCCAGCTCCGCCAGGTAATCTGCGCTGCCGTCGACAGATCCGTCATCGACGATGAAAAACTCGAAATTATCGTAGTCTTGGTCCAAAACAGACTGAACGGATTTGGCGAGAAATCCATTTCGGTAACGCGCATGCGTTGGCAAAAGTACAGAAACAAGCGGCTTCAAGGTTTTCAAGAGAGAACGGATATAGGGGCCGGAAGGACAAGAATTCTACAACAGACCCGCAATAAGTAACCCTTCCAAACGATCACGAGAGCAACACCAGTGTTTAAAGCCTCTCTCATATTTGGCTGTTTGACTGGTTTCGAGCCAATTCTGCGTCGATGAGGAAGTCTTCAGAGGAAACGATTGACGCGGTTTGTGGAAGCGGCAAGAGAATAGAGAATCGTTGCGCGCCAAGGATTTCGGGAGCCAATGCTGGCTTCGATTAGCGCCAGTTAAAACAGCGAGCGCTTACTGCCGGGGCCAGATGAAATCTATATCTCTTGAACCGGACCTTCACGCAGAGGCAAACTCCAGGCACACTAAATATCTCTCTTCAATCGTAAATTCCTCTCCCCCAAAGCAAAAGCCAGTCTCGCCCAAGCGATAGCAATCGCCCTTCATTCGAGGGTAGGTTATCATCGCATTGTTCGTAAAACAATCATGGCGACAGGGAAACCTGCCGATACGGGACCAAAAACCGGGATTACGTCACAGAAGAGAGACACGGAGTTTTTATGAAGAACTCAGGTTCTCACCTAATGCAGCCGTCCGCCGCACTGAAGGCAGCGCCCTTCTGGCGGACGGCATTCGAAACAGATAAAGAGACATATCCGGCTCTTCGCCACGACATCGACTGCGACATCGCCATTATCGGCGGTGGCATCACCGGTTTGTCGGCGGCGTTATCACTCTCACAAAATCACGATGTCGTGGTCCTCGAGCAGGGCAGCGTCGCAGAGGGAAGCAGCGGCTTCAGCGCCGGCATTCTCTCTTTGGCAACCACGGTAGACTTGCGCGTGGTGGAACAGCAGTTCGGTCGCGAAAACGCCGCCTTGCTGTATTCGCGCCTTTCCGCCGCGGTCAATCGCACGCTCGGAGCAATCAACTTACGCGAGGACGCGCTGCAGACGGGGGTTTCCATCTACGCTGCCGCAAAAGCCAGCCACCTTCCCATTCTCGAAACAGAGCGGCAGACACGCAAACGCTACGGACTATCGACAAGGTTTCACGAAAAGTCCGGCTTGCCGTCCTTCCTGACGAGCTTTCACGGCGCCCTCGAACTGGAAGGCGAACGCGCCGTCAATCCTGTCAAACTGGTCCAGGCAATAGCAAAACGCGCCGCAGATCAGGGTTGCCGCATATTCGAGAGCACGCCTGTCACACATTTCGAGAATTCGAACGGCTTGTTCGTTCTCAACGCCGGCACCCAGACCGTAAAATCGCGCCACCTGATCGTCGCCACCGGAGTGCGCGGCAAAGCATGGTCGCCCGTGGCCAGCATCAACCGGCAATTAGTGCCGGTAAAGGGCGATCTGATTGTCACAGAACCATGCCAGGAGGTGGCAAAACTGGCTCAAAGCGGCACGATTGCCCTGTGGGACACATACCAGATGCTCTACACCTATCTTCGATATCTGCCCGACGGGCGGATTCTCGCGGGTGGGGCGGACAGCCCGGGCATCAGCGCGGCCTGCCTGCTTTCGGACAAGGAAGAAGGCGTCAGGAGACTGCACGCGGTCATTCAGTCGCGCCACAACTTCAAACTTCCCCCGGTGGAACACGCATGGCGAGCCAGTTTTTCACTGCCCGCCGACGGACTGCCGCTGGTGAAAGTGCTCAGTTTCGGCGAAGGTAATGACGGAGGAAATGGCGGCGAAATCGGTGGCGGCAATGGCGGCGAAATCGGCGGCAGCAACGGTTCCGGGAAACTAATCGTCGCATCGACTGACGGTTTGCCTTCCGGCATGCTGCTCGGCGAGGTGATAGCGAACCTGATTGAAGGACGGCATGACGGGCTCATGGACATGCTCAGGCACGACCGCAAACCAAGCCTATCGGCGCGGCTGCTTTCGCTGCTGCCGAATGTTCCAGCCCTCAGGAACACAGCGCTAAAAATGGTCTTCTTCGGCATGCGCTTGAAGGATATCCTCTCGTGAGCACACTGAAACCAGAGATAGTGACTGACTGCATGGCAACACTCGCAGCCATTCACTGTCTCTGGAACCGGTTTGTTTTTCCGCGCATCTACTACACGCAATCAAAGATCTAAATGATCTGGTCGCCCTTCTGAAACTTGCTCACGAAATGGCAGCGAGGATACCGTTTGGCGAGCGCCGCCACGTCCGCCTCGGTGAGCTCGGGCGTCGGCACATACAAAACCGTATCCAGCTTTTCATTGACCAGAAGCCGCTCTATGCCTCTTGCACTGATCTTAGTCATGCCCAGAGCGATCGAAGTGAGGTTGCGCATCTGAGAAAG
>JADYYD010000084.1 GCA_020853845.1 Candidatus Melainabacteria bacterium | reverse complement strand
TTGAAAGTTTCCGATATCGACCTTTTCGAACTGAACGAGGCTTTTGCAGCTCAGTCTCTGGCTTGCATTCGCGAGCTGGGATTGGACCCCGAGAAGGTCAATGTCAACGGCGGCGCCATTGCCCTCGGTCATCCGCTGGGCTCGAGCGGCGCCAGAATTCTGACTACCCTGCTCTACGAGATGCGCCGCCGCCGGTCTAATTATGGGCTGGCGACTATGTGCATCGGGGTCGGTCAGGGAATCGCCACGATTGTGAAACGGGCTCAATAGCGAGGTTAAAAATTGCTAAGAATGCCTGTGAGCGCTCTTCAACTCTTCGAAAGACGAAGGAGACTGCTCAAAATGTGGCATTAATGACTCAGTGGGTGCACCATCCGGACGGTGCGCCGGTATGGCTCAAGTAAGAATGGGCTCAAGTAGGAATCGGCTCAAGTCGGAAAGATAGATAGAACGAACCAAAGAGACAAATGGAATCACAGCTCAAGCGCTTCACCTTTCTCCAGCTCTCGGACGTGCACCTCGATTCACGTTTCCTTTCAGGGCGCCTCGGTCTTTCGCAAAGCCAGCGTTATGAGCGCAACAACGAGATGCTGCTTTCACTCTATCGGGCTCTGGAAGAAGCCGGCAATCGCCATGTGGACGCCATTCTCATACCGGGCGATTTGTTCGATGCCGACACTATTACCGGTCCAACCATCAATTATTTGATTGAGTCCTTTTCGCGCTTGGGCGACATTCCCATCATCATTGCGCCGGGAAATCGCGACTATTATTCTTTTGCTTCGCCCTACAATCCCAAAGTCCTGCAAGCTCGCGGGTTGCCGCCCTGGCCGGACAATGTGATTGTTTTCGATACGGATGAATTTAAAACCATCAAGCATCCGCTGCGTGAAGACGTTTGTTTTATCGGTCGAGCGTTTCAGAAGAACGAAGTCGAGCCGAGACGGCTGCTCAATCGACCTGTCGCTCTGCGCACGGGCGCACCGCTCAACTTCTTTGTCCATCACGGATTTCTGGAAGGATATGCCGGTCCCGATGCCGAAATTGCCGATAAATATTCGGCGCCATTTTCGGTGGAAGAATTGGAGTCGCAAGCGTTCACCTACTCGGCGCTCGGGCATTGCCACGAATTCGCCGAAGTGTATTCTTCGCAGGGCAAGCTGATTGGCGCATATGCTGGCTCGTTCGTCGGGCGCAGCTTTGAAGAAGCCGGTCCGCGCCTGGCGCTTTTCGGCACTGTCATTGTCGGTCCCAGCCGCATTCCCGAGTGCACTGTAGAACCTTTCGAATTCGACAATCGCCGCATTTATGTAGCGGGCATCGATGTTTCGGGCTTGACCGAAGAGATAATGGCCGAAGAGCTGACGATGGCAATTCAAGATCAGGGCGCCAGGCAAGGTGACGACATCATCTACCTGCACCTGGAAGGCAGCTACCCGCCCGAAGCGGACAAGTCCGCGGTGGTCGAGAGTTTTCGCGACAATTATTTTCACGTTCGTGTAGCCGACCATACTCGACCGGATTATCTATCCGAGAGATTCGATGAACGAACGACCGAAGGCAAGTTTATCGAAGCCATGCTTGAATACAAGCGGCGCGTGGAGAAAGGGCGTGCGGAGGCCGGTGTTCTCGATCAGTCCGGCGCACCGGATTCGGTGTCAGGTGGAACGGCTGAAGATGCTCTTTATTATGGGTTGGATGCCTTGAGGCGGCAAAGGGTGGACATACGCAATGTGGATTGAACGCATCGAGCTGGCCGGCTTCGGTAGCGTTGTCGGTGAAGAAATTGAATTCGCAAGTCACAAGCTCAACCTGCTTGTGGAAGCGAATGAATTCGGCAAGTCCACAATGGCCACTGCGGTCTGGGCTGCGCTCTTTGATTTTCCAGAGGGGCACGCTTTAGTAAGTTCAGGCGCGCAAAACATTCAAGGCCGCGAAGCGATGAGACCGCGAGCTGGATCGCATCTTCCTTTCAAAGTTTCTCTCTGGGCGACGGTCGCAGACAAGCAGCTCAAAATTACGCGTGATTTTGCAGCAAAGACTGTTGTGGTTCAGGAATTGAAACCAATGCAGAGGGATGTCACCTCTGAATATCTTGGACCGAACGGCGAGGACGAAGTTGGCTTCAAACTGACAGGCATGACCCGCGAGCTTTTCCGCAGCACCTGTTTTGTCGGACAGCGCGAGCTGGACGAGCACACCATCGGTGGTGCTGAAGATTTTGCATCCGTTTTTCAAGGCATTGCCGATTCATCCAATTCCAAGCATACCGCCCATGGCGCTATCTCTTGTTTGGAAACGGCTCTCAATCACTATCCGCATCGCGGACAGAGATTGAAAATAGACCAGGTTATTCACGAGCTGGAAGTCGAACATAAAGAGCTGAAAGAGAAGTTGACGGCTCTGGAAGTAGAACGGCAGAATTTATTCGAAGGTCTCAGCCGGCTGAATCAACTCGGTGATTCTGTTATTGCCGATGTCGGTCAAACTGAAATCGAAGTGCCGCCTGAGACCGACAGCGCGACTCTTGCTCTGGTGGACGAGCTTCGCGACCTGGATGCAGCGATTGCGCGGGCTCGCCAGGTCGAAGGCAAAATCATCGACCTGCAAGTGCAAATCGACGCGATTGCGCCGCCCGATCCGTCTCTGGCAAATAAGGAAACACGACTGCGTGAGATGTGGACGAAGCGCGATTCTTTGTACGCAGAACATGAGCGCTTGAAGTCCGTTCCCGATGGCGGGCAAGCGGAGGTCGACGCGCTGGAGGCTGAGTTCCAGAAGAAGTGGCGTGGGCTGAGCGAATTCACAAGCCAGGATGCTCAAGCACTGTCGCTTCTCGTCATGCGTTTGAGCGATCTTGGTCGCGACCTCAATAATTTGACTTCGCAGAAGCAAGAAGAAGCGGAGCGGCTGACCAGCAGCTCGGTGGATCTTGCAAAGTATGAATCGACAAAAAGTGCGCTGGCTGCGCTTGATCCCAAGGATGCCGGCGATGTGCGTTCTTATCACGCTTTGATGACGGCAGCCAAAGATCAGATAACCGATTGCGAGACTACGGTTGTTAAGCACCGAGCCGCCATTCTCGAGATTGATAAACAGCGCCAGGCGCTGAAGAGCAATGATCTGAAGATCGGCATCGGCGCCGCCCTCGGTTTCCTTATATTCTTAGCCGCCGCCATTTTTACGCACGAGATGCCGGCTGCTTTCATAACGCTGGGACTGATGACATTGGCTGCCGGAGCGGCTTCAGTATTTTTCCTTTTCCGCGCTTTCAAGCCGGAGTCTTACAAAAAACGTGAAGTCGAACGACTGGAGGGCGAGCTGGAAAAGAGCACCGCGCTTGCTCAACAGTTGCACAGCAAGATTGGCTCGCTGGAAGTCAAACTCGAGTCGATTGCCAGGAAAGCCGGTGTTTCGGGTGCCGCCATGCTGGTGGCAATGATCGAGGAGAAATCACTCAGCGCGCCCAAGTTGAAGACAATGGATTCTCTGGCGGCGGACATCGCAGCCAAGGAGAGTCAGCGCGAGCGCGCACTTGATGAGATGGGAATGTTCTTCAAGAAAGCAAACATTCCTGCAGGCGAAATTTCACTGGAAAGAGCCAAGCGTCTCAGCGAAGATGTTGCCAAAGCCGTCGAAGAAGGGCGTTCTATTCAAACTGCGACCTGGCAGCAACGTCAGATGCTGCAACAGTTGGGAACTATGCAAGGCGAGATCGATGATATCGAGCGCACTTTGTTCACGCTATTCGTTGACAACGGAATTGAGGATGTGACGCTCGAAGAGTGTTATCAATCTTTCGAAAAGAAGATGGATGCGCATTACAAGGCGCAAAGCCTGGTCGGGCAAGTTGAGCGACTGGCAGAAGACCTGTTATCCGGAACTGCGTTTTCCGATGTTGCAAGCTTTGTTGCTCACATGGATCAAAGAGCCGGGGACTTGAGATCAAAAATTAGCGCTCAATCTTCTGTGAAATTGACCACCGTTCCGTCCACCACCAACTCGAGCAACTCGGCAGAGAAGAATGACTTGCTGGTTAAAGTCAGAGTGGCGGCAAAGAGCCTTGATGACAGTTATTTGCCGGTTTTGGATCAGATTGAAAACGTGGCGCGGGAACTGTCTAATGCGCGC
>JADYYD010000083.1 GCA_020853845.1 Candidatus Melainabacteria bacterium | reverse complement strand
GTCGGCACGTCTGAGCTTTTCCTCTCCGTGCCAGTCGATCAGCTCGCGTACTCGCAGAGCCAGCACACCGGATTTATCCAGGTTGCGCGCCTGGGCGGTGCGGCTCTCGTCGACTTCATTCTCATTTTGTTCAACGCTGCTCTGGCGGAGTTGGTACTGGATCTGGTGCATATCGGTCGGCGCCTGGATGGCCGTATGGACAGACTTCGTCAGCGTGTCGGCCCACTTTTCGATCTGTCCGTGGTGGCGATGCTCCTGGCTGTCTGCAATGTCTGGGGCGGTTGGGAACTGCAAAAGATTGCTCGCGAAACGCGCCCTGAAGTGGCGATTCTCGAAGACCCGCAATCACAGGCGGTGCCGATTGCGGTGGTGCAGGGCAATATCAGCATCGAGGAAGATCGGTTGAAAACGACTTCCGCAAAAGCGATAAGCGACAAATATGCCGAGCTGTCGAACAATCTTGGAACGTCCATTGTGGTATTGCCTGAGGGCGTGGTTAATCCGGTGCAATTAGCGCCCGGTTATCTCGTCAGTCGCCTTAAAGAAATCAGCATCCGCGAGAAGAAAGAAATTCTGGTCGGTTCCGTAGAATCGATCAAAAATTCTCATGTCAATGCGGCGAGATTGATCTCGCCTGCGAATCCCGTTCACAACCTTTATGTCAAACGACGTCTGGTGCCGATCGGAGAACTTGCCCCACTGAAAGCGATCGAGGACACCTTGCCCTCCGATATCGTCAAGCGGCTCCCCTCGCAGCAAATGAGTTTCTTGGTGTCGAAAACCACCGAGCTTCCGCACAGCCTGTGGGGACCTATGGGCGTTTCCATCTGCAGCGAAATTGTCTACCCTCGCCTGCTTGCTCGCGAAGTGCGCAAAGGCGCAACTATCCTTGTCAATCTCTCCAATCTCGCCTGGTTTCACAATTCCTCGCTTAACAAGCAGGTTTTGGCAGCCGCCGTTTTCCGAGCTGTTGAAAACGGGCGCTATCTTGTTTTGTCCACAAATACCGGCATATCAGCTTTAATTGACCCCGCAGGGATGGTCACAGCGGTTTCATATCCTGGCAAGCGCGGCGTTTTGTTGGGCACGGTACAATTCCTCTACAAAAAGACCCCTTTTAGCAGAATGTGGTGGCTATGAGCCAAGACCTAGGAAGAAGTCATAACGTGAACTCACAAAAACAAACCGTTCGGAATCGCTCCAGCCAAAACCGCGTGCACCAGAATCGCGCCAACCAGAATAAAGATGCATTCGCCCGATTGTGCGTGCTTGTCGTAATCGGCGTAGTGGCGCTCTTCTCGCAGGGCTCCGGCGACGCAGGAAAAGCCGATGCGAAGATGCCTATGGTGCGCCTCGGCAAAGACAATATTGTAAAAGTGGAAGTGGCAGCTACCGACGCAGAGATTCAACGCGGTTTGATGCAGAGGACCGGACTGGCGCAAGATGCCGGAATGATTTTTCTGTTTCGCCCGGCACGCCCAGCCAATTTCTGGATGTACAACTGCCTCATCTCGCTGGATATGTTGTTTGTGAAAGACGGCAAGATCGTCAAAATTTTTGAAAATGTACCGCCTTGCAAACACAAAGATCCGCACAAATGCCCGACTTATCCTGAAGGCGAAGGCATAATGGTGACGGAAGTCGTGGAAGTGAATGCCGGATACGCCAAAGCGCACGGATTGAAGGAAGGCGACCCTGTCTCCTTCGAGATTCCGTAAAACGAGTGTGAAGTGGTAGAGCACGTGAACACAACCGAGCAAATCTACACTGAGCTGAGCGGCTCGGCGGGATATGTAATCATCAATCGACCGGAATCGCAAAATGCGATGACGCAAAGTATGTGGGATGCGCTTGTTCCATCATTGAACGATCTCAAAGCGCTGGGTGCGCAAGTTGTGGTGATAACCGGCACGGGAAACGCCTTTTGCGCCGGCGCTGATTTCAATGAATTGGCTCGCATCGATGGCGAGGAAGCGGCGGCATCGCAATGGAGTTCGATCAAATATGCTCTTGATGAGCTGAAAGCATTCACACTGCCGACGGTGGCAATGATAAACGGACCTTGCATGGGTGGCGGCTGTCTTTTGGCTATGGCGTGTGATTTGCGCTACGCCGTCAACACTGCCCGATTCTCGATACCTGTGGGAAAACTCGGAATCGTTCTTGATGATTCGAACATTTTGCGATTGATGTCGCTTGTCGGACCGGCTGTTGCGTCGGAATTGCTTTATACGGGCGTCAGCATATCGGCAGCCGAGTCGGAGATGGTCGGCTTGATCAATCGCGCCCTGGAACCGGCGGATCTGCCGTTGTACGTCAATGAAATTTGCAACGCGATTTGCGAAAACGGTCAGGCAAGTATTTTTGAGACCAAATGTTCGATCGCCCGCATTCTCAGTCATGCGCATCCGGAAGGCGCTCTGGCATCATTCGACGACCAGAGCCGCGTGGTGGAAAGCTATTTGAGCGACGATTTCCAGTCGCGCATCAGGCAGAAGCGTTCCTAAATTAAGTTCTTAATTGCAGCGAAACAGGGAATAAAGACCTAGTCACTTCCTGCGGCTGGGACGATGTCGAAGCAGAGAGAAGCGGAGCAATCTAAGGAAAAACTGCGATGCGGTGAGGAGTCGATTTCGGTCGATACTGCTGATTGCGGCGTAACGCCTGCCGACTGCGAAGCTGCG